>JAEUOY010000111.1 GCA_016790515.1 Burkholderiaceae bacterium
GGCCGATTCGGTGTACGTGGTGTTGGTGGTGAAGAGCTGTGCGTAGGCGGTGTCGATGTCCAGGCCCAGGCTGAAGCCGGGGCCGTTGGTCAGCGACTCGGTGCTCGGCGGCACCTTGAAGATCGCGCCCACGGCGCCGGAATCGAGCACCAGCGGGGCGGTGAACTCCCAGAACGGGATGCCGCCGCCGGCGATGCCGCTGTCGTACGGGAAGCTCGCGTAGAAGCGCTCGCCGTTGCTCGTCGTCGCGCCGCGGAAGATCGGCGCGATCGCGACCTTCTGCTCCTGGCTCAGGCAGGTGCCGTCGCGCGGGCCGGTGCACCTCGGCACGTCGCGCATCAGGTTGAACTTCTTCTGGCACGCGGCGCTGTCCTGGATCAGCCCGTCGGTCGCCCCGTCGAGGGCGTCGCAGCGCGCGAGCACCGCGTCGGCGAGCACGCGGCGTTCGGCCGCGGTGAACGCGGTCTCGAGGCCCGGCGGCGTCGCCGGGTTGCCGGTCGCCACGCTCGCGTAGCGCTGTGCGCCGAAGATGTTGGCGAGCGCCGCGAGCGGCAGGTTGTAGCCCGGCGCGCCGGCGAGGAAGCCGTCGTACTGGTCGGCGTAGCGCGCCGCCGCGACGAGCGTGTGGCGGCCGCCGTTCGAGCAGCCGCCGATGTACGAACGGTCGGGCCCCTTGCCGTAGGCCGCGGCGATCGCCTGCTTGGCCATCGGCGTGAGCTTGCCGACCGCCTGGTAGCCGTAGTCCAGGCGCGCCTGCGGGTCGATGCCGAAGGTCAGGCCCAGCGCGCCGCTGTGCCCGGCGTCCGAGCTCAGCACCGCGAAGCCCTGCAGCAGCGCACCGGTGGTCGGCCCGCCGCCGAGCGTGCCGGTGGCGGGGACCACCGCGCCGTCGGCGCCGCCGTTGCCCTGGTACCAGAAGCGGCCGTTCCAGGCCTTGGGCAAGCGGATCTCGAAGCCGATTGCGTAGCTGTTGCCGTCGACCGGGCTGACGCGCTCATGCATGCGCCCGGTGACCCGGCAGTGCTCGGCGACCGGCTGGCCGGCGAGCGTCAGCGTCCCCGCCGGAACCGTCGTCGCCGCGGTGATCACGGTGTCGGCAAGACCCGCGAGCCGCGTCGCCAGCGACTCGCAGCTGCCGATCAGCGCCGCGGGTTGCGCGGGCGCGAGCTGGGGCAGCCGCGGCGGGTGGCGGTGATCGTGTGCAGCAGCGACGAGCGGGATCGCGCACAGGACCAGCAAGGCGCTGGTCCGGCGCAGGGGCAGCGATGGGTTCACCGGTTGTCTCCTTCGATCGTTTGATTCACCACATGAACGTCATTGACGCGGACGGATCGCCAAGAACTCAGAACGATTCGTGGCGAATCGTTATGCTACTTACTCAATTTCAGGCGCCGCTCCGGGTTTACACGGATCGGCGGTCCGGTTCGGCCAGCGGCTACAGTGGATGGGCTGCCCCGCAGCGACTTCCTCCGCCTCGACCCCGGATCGCATGTCATCGGCCCCCAAGGACAACGCGAGCGAACTCACGCCTTCGGCCCGCCTGAGCGAAGGCGCCCTGCACGGCGTGGTCGGCTATCAGCTCGCGCAGGCGACGATCGTCGCGACCCAGGTCTTCGCCGCCGCGGCCGGCAGGGCCTTCGACCTGCGCCCGGTCGAGTACACGGTGCTCGCGCTGGTGCACGCGAACCCGGAGGTCAACGGCAGGCGGCTCGCGCGCAGCCTCGCGGTGACGCCGCCCAACATCGTGGCCTGGCTCGACCGGCTCGAGTCGCGCGGGCTGGTGGAGCGCAGCCGCAGCTCGAGCGACGCGCGGCTCGTGCACATCCGCACCACCGCCGCAGGCGCCGCGCTCGTCGAGGGCTGCACGCGCGCACTGCTCGACGCCGAAGGCGCGGCGCTCGCGAGCCTGAGCGCCGCCGAGCGCGCGATGCTCGTCGAACTGCTGCACAAGGTCGCGCTTGCGCGCCGGCGCGGCGCGTCGGCATGAAGGCGCAGGCCGCGCGGGCACGCCGGCGCGCCCGGTCGGTCACGGCATGAAGTCCGGCGTTTCCGGCAGCGGCCCGGCCGGCCGTGGCGCCAGAATGCGCGCGATCGCCACCCGACCCTCAGGCCTGCCATGCCCCAGATGCTGCTCATCGTCGAACCCGTCGGCCAGCGCGCCGAACGCGGCCGCGCCGCCGGCGAGGCCGTCCACCAGCGCATGCTCGACTTCTCGGCCGAGCTCGAGGCCGCGGGCCTGCTGCTGGGCGTCAACTCGCTGAGCACGGCCGCCAGGCGGCTGGCCCGGCGCGGCGGCGGCGCCGAGGTGCTGGACGGCCCGTTCGCCGAAGCCAAGGAAATGGTCGGCGGCTACTTCCTGCTCGACACCGAGGACCCGGCGGTCGCGCTGGCCTGGGCCGAGCGTTGCCCGGCGGCCGAATGGGCCACCGTCGAGATCCGCGGCGTCGGGCCCTGCTATGGTTAGGCGACGTCGCTAGGTGGTTTCCCGGATGTTGTCGATCGCGCCCGGCCCGGATCGTCGTGGCAATGTAGGCCGCGCAGTCGCCGCCTCGCAACCTGAAGGAGACCCCACATGCGCTTCATGATCCAAGTCCGCGCCAACCCGGTGAGCGAGCGCGGCGAGCCGCCCGGCCCCGAATACGCCCAGCTGTTCGAGGAGATGGGCGCGTTCCACGAGGAGATGGCGCGCGCCGGCGTGCTGCTCGACGGCGCCGGCCTGCGCCCCAGCCGCGACGGCTGGCGCCAGCGCTACGGCGCCGACGGCCGCCGCGAGGTCGTCGACGGGCCCTTCGCCGAGTCCAAGGAGCTGATCGCCGGCTACACGCTGATCCAGGTGCGCTCGGTCGACGAGGCGCGGGCCTGGGCCAGCCGCTTCCCGCAGCCCTTCGTCGGCATGGCCTGCGAGATCGAGGTCCGGCGGCTGTACGAGGAAGCCGATTTCGCCCCCGGCGGCGACATGGCGATCCGCAGCGAATGAGGAGGCGGCCATGACCGACCTGCCGTTCAGCACCACCATCGCCGCGCCGGCCTGACAAGGAGCATCGCCATGCAGATCCAGCCCAAGCTCACGCCCTTCATCTGGTACCAGAGCGGCGCCGAGGACGCCGTCGCCCATTACCTGAAGGTCTTCGGCGCCGGCCAGGGCCGCGTCACCCAGACCCAGCGCTGGGGCGAGAACGCGCCCGGCGCGGCCGGCACCGTGATGCTCGTCAGTTTCGAGCTGCTCGGCCTGCCGCTGACCGCGTTCAACGGCGGCCCGCACTTCAAGCTCAACGAGGCCTTCTCGCTGAGCGTCGCCTGCGACGACCAGGCCGAGATCGACCGCCTCTGGGAGGCGCTGCCGGCCGACGGCGGCCAGCCCATCGAATGCGGCTGGGTGCGCGATGCCTGGGGCCTGTCGTGGCAGATCATCCCGGCGGCCTTCTTCGAGATGATCCAGGACCCCGACCCGGCCCGGGTGCAACGCGTCTTCCAGGCCGTCTGGCGCATGCAGAAGCTGGATATCGCCACCCTGCGGCGCGCCTACGACGGCCCGTGACGTGAGCCCTGCCGCGCTCGCCGCCGGCGTCTGGCGCATCGAGCGCGGCCGCCTCGTCGGCGCGGCGGTCCGGCTGCTGCGCGACCTCGACGAGGCCGAGGACTGCGCCCAGGATGCGCTCGTCGCCGCCCTCGAGGCCTGGCCGCGCGATGGCCCGCCGGCCAGCCCGGCGGCCTGGCTGATGACCGCCACGCGCCACAAGGCGCTGGACCGGCTGCGCCGCCGCGCGATGCTCGAGCGCGAGCACGCGCAGCTCGCGGCCGACGACGCGGCCGCGCTGCGCCAGGTCGTGCCCGACTTCGTCGACCAGCTCGACGCCGCGCGCGACCGGGCCGAGATCGGCGACGAGCTGCTGCGCCTGATCTTCATCGCCTGCCACCCGGTGCTGCCGCGCGAGGCCCAGGTGGCGCTGACGCTGCGCCTGCTCGGCGGGCTGGAGACGGCCGAGATCGCCCGCGCCTTCCTGCTGCCCGAGGCGACCGTGGCCCAGCGCATCGTGCGCGCGAAGAAGGCGCTGGCCGGCCAGGCCTTCGAGCTGCCCGGCGCCGCGGAGCGCACGCAGCGCCTGGCCGCCGTGCTGGCCGTCGTCTACCTGATCTTCAACGAGGGCCACAGCGCCGGCAGCGGCGCCAGCCTGATGCGCCCGGCGCTGTGCGACGAAGCGCTGCGCCTGGCGCGCCAGCTGCAGCACCTGCAGCCGGGCGAGGCCGAGGTGCACGGCCTCGCGGCCCTGCTCGAGATCCAGGCCTCGCGCCTGAGCGCCCGGCTGGACGCCCAGGGCCGCCCGGTGCTGCTGCCCGACCAGGACCGCCGCCGCTGGGACCGGCTGCTGATCGGCCGCGGGCTGGCCGCGCTGGACCGCGCGCTGGGCCTGGGCGAGCCCGGCCCGTACACGCTGCAGGCGGCGATCGCGGCCTGCCACGCGCGCGCCGCCAGCGCCGCCGACACCGACTGGGGCGCCATCGTCGCCGGCTACGACCGGCTGCTGGCGCTCGAGCCCTCGCCGGTCGTTGCGCTGAACCGTGCCGTCGCGGTCGGCTTTGCGCGCGGGCCGGCGGCCGCGCTGCCGCTGCTGCAGGCGCTGGCCGCCGAGCCGCAGCTGCAGCGCTACCCCTACCTGGCCGGCGCCCAGGCCGACATGCTCGAGCGCCTGGGCCGCCCCGGCGAGGCGCGCGAGGCCTATCTGCGCGCTGCCGCGCTGACGGCCAATGCGGCGCAGCGCGGCCTGCTGCTGGAGCGGGCCGGGCGGCTGTCCGGCCGACCCGCCGACTGATTCGCCCCGGCCGACGGAGGGCGCCGGCATTTCTGCCGGCGGCGCAGGCGCCCGATCAGTCGAAGGGGCCGGTGCGAACGAAGGTGCCGCCCTGGTACAGCGTGGCCGGATCGTCGGCATCGAGCGCCGGCTGGCGGGCCTCGATCTCGGCGCGGAAGGCGTCCGCGCTGTCCTGCGGCCGGTAGCCGATGTGGCGGGCGGCGGTGTTGTCCCACCAGCTCGCGGAGTTGTCCGACATGCCGTAGATCACGCTGTGGCCGACCACCGGCGCGGTCAGCGCGGCGACGATCAGGCGCTCGGTGTCGTCGAAGCTCAACCAGGTGGCGAGCATGCGCCGGTCCTTCGGCGGGGAGAAGGCCGAGCCGATGCGCAGGCTCACCGTCTCGATGCGGTGGCGGTCCCAGTACAGCTGCGCCAGGTTCTCGCCGAAGGCCTTGCTCAGGCCGTACAGGCCGTCCGGGCGCACCGGGTCCTTCGGACCGACGACCTGATCCTGGCGGTAGAAGCCGGTGACATGGTTCGAGCTGGCGAAGACGATGCGCCGCACGCGGTTCCTGCGCGCCGCCTCGTACAGGTTGTACAGGCCGACGATGTTGCCGGCCAGGATCGGCGCCCAGGGCTGCTCGGTGGACACGCCGCCCAGGTGGACGACCGCGTCGACGCCCTGCAGCAGCGCGAGCATCGCGCCGGCGTCGGCCAGGTCGGCGACGACGGCCTCCTCGCCCGCGCCGGCCTCGCCCATCGCCGCGCGGTCGCTCAGCCGCAGCGTCTCGCAGTACGCCTTCAGCCGCGGCCGCAGTTCGCGCCCGAGGTGGCCCTGGGCGCCGGTCAGCAGCAGGCGCCTGAAACGGATCGCTGAAGCGGGTCTGGGCAGCATGGGCGGGTCCTTCGGTTTCGGCGGGGGTCGGCGCCGGGCGCCTGCCGCCGCGGCATCGGACTCGATTCAGAACCTGTCGTCGCCCATCGTACGGCAGCCGGCTGGTCGAGCCGGCGCAAAGCGGCGACCGCACTAAGGGCCGAGGTCCTGGCCGAGGTCATGGCCGAGGTCATGGCCGAGGTCGAAGCGCAGCAGCCAGAAATCGGGCCGCAGCTGCTGGTGCAGCTGGGCGCCCAGCCGGGTGTAGAAGCCCGGGCCGTCGCTGCCCAGGAACAGCTGGGTCTCGCCGAGCCGGCGGGCGTCGGCCAGCAGCGTGTGCACCAGGCGCGAGCCCAGGCCGCGGCCGCGCCAGGCCGGCACCACCACCAGCCCGGCCAGCCAGGGCCGGCCGACGCGCGGGTTCGGGTCGTCGTAGTCGACCAGGTTGGCGACCCCCACCGGCTGGCCCCCGGCCAGCGCGACGCGGCACAGCGGCAGCGCATCGGCCGAGCCGGCCTGGGCCAGCCGCGCGGCCATGCCGTCGACGCTGGCGCCGGGCACGTCGGCCCAGAACTCGGCGTGGATCATCGCCGCCACCGCGGCACGCGCCTGCGGCACCTCGCACAGGTGCCGGATCGCCGGCGGCGCCGATGACGAGGTGCTCATCGCCGGATCAGCCGCCGACCTGGGGGCTGCACGGCGTGCCCGGCGCAGCGATCTCGACCGAGTCGACCAGTTCGGTCTCGAAATCCGCCGGCATCACCACCTCGAGCAGCTCGACGTCGTCGCTGTGGCCCAGCTCGCGGTGGCGGATGCCCGGCGGCTGGTGCACGCTGTCGCCGGCTTCCAGCCGCACCCGGCCCTGGCCCTCGTACTCGAACTCGACCCAGCCCTTCAGCACGTAGACCAGCTGGAACTGCGTGCGGTGGAGATGCGGCTGGCTCGAGAAGCCGGCGCCCGGCACCGAGCGGATCACATGGGCCACCACCCGGCCGTCGGTGGCCTGGCGCAGCCCCAGGTCGCGGTACTCGAAGAACGGGCGCAGCCCGCGCTCGAAGACGGCGTCGGCAGCGTGGCTGGCGACGAATCGATGGTTTGTCATGTTGACCTCGTCGGGCAGTGGCGGCGATGCTGCCACGGCCCGGCGCTCCCGCGCCAGCCGCACCACGCCAACCCGAGGGACTTGCATGCGCTACCGCCACCTGGGCCGAAGCCCGCTCAAAGTGTCCGAACTGTGCCTGGGCACGATGATGTTCGGCGACCAGACCGACGCTGCCGAGGCGCAGCGCATCGTCGACCATGCCCGCGAGCACGGCGTGAACTTCATCGACACCGCCGACGTCTACACCCGCGGCGCGTCGGAAACGATGGTCGGCCAGACGATCCGTGGCCACCGCGACGACTGGGTGCTGGCGACCAAGGTTGGCAACAAGATGTCGGAGCGGCCGAACGAATCACAGTACTCGCGCGCCTGGCTGCTGCGCGAGTGCGACGCCAGCCTGCAGCGCCTGGGCACCGACCGCATCGACCTCTACTACCTGCACCGCGACTTCAACGGCACGGACCTGGAAGAGCCGCTGCGCGCGCTGGACGCCCTGCTGCGCGCCGGCAAGATCCGCTACTGGGGGGTGTCGAACTTCCGCGGCTGGCGCATCGCCGAGCTGGTGCACCTCGCCCGCCAGCTGAACATGCCCGGCCCGGTGGTCTGCCAGCCCTACTACAACCTGCTGAACCGGCTGCCCGAGGTCGAGGTGCTGGAGGCCTGCGCGCACTTCGGGCTCGGCGTCGTGCCCTACAGCCCGATCGCCCGCGGCGTGCTGTCGGGCAAGTACCTGCCGGGCGCCGCGCCGGCCGAAGGCAGCCGCGCCGGGCGCGGCGATGCGCGGATGCTGCAGACCGAGTTCCGCGAGGAATCGCTGCGGATCGCCCAGACGCTGAAGAACCATTGCGACCGCAAGGGCGTCGCGCTGTCGCACTTCGCCACCGCCTGGGTGCTGGCGAACCGGCGCGTCAGTTCGGTGATCGCCGGGCCGCGCACGCTGGCGCAGTGGCAGGACTACTTCGGCGCGCTGGACTGCACGATCGACGCCGACGACGAGGCGCTGGTCGATTCGCTGGTCCGGCCCGGCCACCCGTCGACGCCGGGCTACAACGATCCGGCGTACCCGCCGGCCGGGCGCTGAGAGGGGCGTCCCGCTCCCCGATGTGGGCGCAGCCTGGCACGGGCTGGTGCGAGCGAGGCAGGCGGCGCGACGGGATGAAGGCGATCTCCGGCTCGCATGCCCTGCCGACGAACATCGTGCCGGCCTGGAACACCGCCCGGATGCATGAGATGGTCGAACGGCTCGAGCGCGACAAGATCGCGGCAGAAGGCGACTCGCTGCGCGGCATGGGGCCGGTGCACTTCTCGCACATCGACTTCCGCGGCATGATGAGATCCAGCGTCGAGAAGTTCGCTGCGGCGCTGATCCAACGCGGTCCGCGGCGGCATTCCTTGGATTGGAGACATGCCGGCCGCCGGAGTTGACAACGGTTGTCAATCCGCCCAAGACCTCGCCATGAGCCGCCACACCATGAGCTTTGCGCTGCCCGAGTCGATGCGCGAGTACATCGACAAGCGCGTCGCTGCCGGCAACTACGGCAACACGAGCGAGTCCATCCGCGACCTGGTTCGGCGCGACCAGGAGGAACAGGCCAGGAAGCGGCTTCGAGATCTCATCGAAGTAGGGCTGGCATCCGGGCCCGGCAGGCGTCGCACCCAGGCCGACGAGAAGGAACTGCTGGCGATCGCTCGCGGCGAGATCGATTGAAGCCGGCGGTTCTGCGCCCGCAGGCGCTGCGCGACCGGCAGGGCGAGGTCCGGTACTGCCGCAAGGAGGGTGGCACCCGCTTGGCGGTGACGGTGGTCGAGGCCACCAACGAGGCGCTCGACCAGATCGAACTCGAACCGGGCATGGGCTCGCCGCGGCTCGGAAATCTGCTGGGCATACCGGGGCTGCGGACCTGGCGGGTGGGGAAGTTTCCGCTGTTGTGGTGTTGCTTCGAGCGCGCAGACCATTTGGACGTGGTTCGACTGCTGGATGAGCGGCAGGACATCCTTGCGATCCTGGGGGACGAGTTCGGTTCGAACTGACACCGCCGCTCGCACCGTCACGGCGCCGGGCCGGCGGTCAGGGACCGGTCTACGGCAGGGCGATCGCCGGGAGGGTCGGCCGGAAACGACCCATAGCAGCCCAATGCCCTGTCGCCCCAAAGTGGCCGGCCGTGGGGGCCTCAGCGTGGGGGGTGGCCGGCGTGAACGGGCGCTGCGACGCCAAAGACTTTAGACCCCGCGAATGGGGGCTTGACAGTTCCGGGAGGAGGGGGGCCTTGCGGGCTGCCGGCAGGGTCGGGTGGTCTGGCCGCATCCAGTTCAGAAACGGGGGGGGCTGATGATGGAATCCAGGTTCATGAAGCGCGCTGCGATCGGCTCCGTGGTGGCGGCGTCGGCGCTGGCCGCCGGGGTCGCACAGGCGGACGGTGTGCCGGGTCGAGGTACCTGGCAAACCACGCTGCAGCCGCGAGACATCGACGGCGACACCGTCACCGACGCCTTCTATGACACGGTGCTCGACATCACCTGGCTGCGCAATGCCAATGTTGATGGGCTCATGGATTGGGCTACGGCCCGGAGCTGGGTCAATACCCTGGTGGTGGGTGGCGTGGGCGGCTGGCGGCTGCCGAAGGTGGAGGACACCGGCGCGCCGGGCTGTAACCACAGCTATGCAGGCACCGACTGCGGTTGGAACGTCGATACAGCAACTGGCGAGATGGCACACCTGTACTACGTGACGCTGGGCAATAAGGCCTACTTCAACGAATCGGGTGCCTGGCCACAGCCCGGCTGGGGCCTGACCAACACCGGAGGATTCCAGGACCTGCAGTCCGACACATACTGGTCCGGTACCACCTTCGCGACGTACCCGCCCAACGCGTGGACCTTCCAGACCTTCGACGGCCGCCAGAGCTACGACAACAAGGCAGCCTGGGCGTTTCATGCCATGGCTGTGCGCCCCGGCGATGTGCCCGCGGTGCCGGAGCCACAGACCTACGCCTTGATGCTGATGGGCGTTGGCACCCTGGTACTGGCCCTGCGGCGGCGGCCACGTTGAGGCTTTGGCGCTTCGAGGGCACCAGCACGTTCTCGAAGACGTCAGGCCCGCGCGCCTGCTATTGAGTGTCATTCGGTCGGTGTCACTCGGCGCAGGATGGATAAACTGCCAGGCATGCATCCGCTGATCGAGAGCCACCGCACCGAACTGCTGGCCCTGGCGCGCAGGCGCGGCGTCACGGGCGTTCGAGTCTTTGGCTCGATGAGCCGCGGCGACGGCACCGATGACAGCGACGTTGATCTTCTGGTGACCCTGACCCCGGGAACCAGCGCCCTCGCCTTGGGGGGCTTGGTGCTGGATGCGCAGGAATTGCTGGGCCGCCGTGTGGACATCGTCACCGAGGCAAGCCTGCACCCTGCGCTTCGCGAGCACGTGATGGCGCTGGCCGTGCCGCTATGAATCCAGGCCCCGAGGCCGACCGGGTGCTTCTGGCGCATATGCGCGACTGCCTGGACCGGATCCACGAGTACACCAACGCAGAACGCGCCCGCTTCGACGCTTCACGCATGGTGCAGGACGCCGTGATCCGCAACCTCCAGACCTTGGCCGAATCGAGCCAGCGCCTGTCGAGCGACATCAAGGGCACCGAGCCGCAGATCCCCTGGCGCGATCTTGCCGGGTTCCGCAACGTCATCGTGCATGGCTATCTGGGGGTCGACCTCGGGGCGGTGTGGCTGGTCGTCGAACAGGACTTGCCGGCGCTGACCTTGGCGGTGAAACGCATGGCCAATCGGCTCGGCGCGCAAGGCTGATCCGAACGGCTGCTTGGCGGGGGAATGACCGGCCGCTCCTGGCCGATGGCTGGTCTCCCCGAGCGGCGGCTTCCTGGAGCCTCAACTGGGGCCCACCTGCCTGGCCGGCAGCGAAATCGAGGCTTATTCCGACCACTTCGGCGAGCAACCCATCGCCTGCGACGCCTGCCATCAGCCCACGCCCGCCCACGACGTGGTGAACTGCGGGTCGATGGAGGGCTGCCGGAAGCTCTGCGGCCGGTTCCTCAACGGGGCCGCCGCCTTGCCCGCGCCCCCAAGCGGGGCCAACGCAGGGCTGGATGTCTGCCGCCCACGCTCCTATGCCGCGTCGGCCTCGACGCGGCCGATCTCGTCGAGCAGCGCCGCTTCCATCGCCTCGATCGGCGCGTGCTCGCAGCCGGTGTACAGCTCGACCTGGCCGCAGGCCTGGTGCAGCATCATCCGGGTGCCGGCGATCGTGCGGCAGCCCAGCGCCTGGGCATCGCGCAGCAGCTTGGTGCGCAGCGGCAGGAAGGCGGCGTCCATCACCAGCAGGTGACCGGCCAGCCGGCCTTCCAGCGGGTTCAGGTCGGGCGACCGGAATCCCGCCGCGGTGGCGTTGACCACGGTGTCGAAGGCCGCCGCGTCGAAGTCGGTCAAGGCGCCGCCGAAGGCCAGGCCGAAGTCCTGCGCCAGCGCCTCGCCGCGCTCGGCCGTGCGGTTGAACACCGTCACCCGCGCGCCGGCCTCGCGCAGCCCGTAGGCCACCGCGCGGCCGGCACCGCCGGCGCCCAGCAGCGCGACGCGCTGGCCGGCCAGCGGAGCGGCTTCCTGCAGCGCCCGCACCGCGCCGACGCAGTCGGTGTTGTAGCCGGTCAGGCGGCCGTCGCGGTGGTCGATGGTGTTGACCGCGCCGATCTCGCGCGCCGTCGCATCCAGCGCGTCCAGGTAGGGCATCACCGCCTGCTTGTACGGCATCGACACGTTCATGCCGCGGATGCCCAGCGTGCGGATCGCCTGCACGCCGGCCGCCGGGTCGTCGATGCCGAAGCAGACGAAGGTGTAGGGCAGGCCCAGCGCCGCGTAGGCGGCGTTGTGCATGCGCACGTTGAAGCGGATCGGCTGGCCCATGATCGAGCCGCAGAGGGTGGGAATCGAGCTCGGCATTTCGCGGTCCTCAGGGTCGGGCGAAGTTCATCGCGGTGGCCGGGCGCTGGCCGGCCAGCGCCTGCAGCAGGCTGGTGGTCGCCAGCTCGGCCATCGCGCGGCGGGTCTCGTGGGTCGCCGAGCCGATGTGCGGCAGCGCGGTCACGCGCGGGTGGCGGCGCAGCGGCGAGTCCAGCGGCAGCGGCTCGGTCGCGAACACGTCCAGCCCTGCGGCGCGCAGGTGGCCGCGGTCCAGCGCGGCCAGCAGCGCCGGCTCCTGCACGATCGCCCCGCGCGCGCCGTTGACGAAGATCGCGCCGGGCTTCATCCGCGCGAACTCGCGCTCGCCCATCAGGCCGCGGGTCTGCTCGGTCAGCGGCAGCGTCAGCGCGACGATGTCGGCCTGCGCCAGCGCCTCGTCGAGCCCGACGCGCCGGACCTGGCCGGCCAGCGCCGGCAGCCCGACCTCGGCCTCGTTGACGTAGAGCACCGGCATGCCGAAGCCCAGCGCGGCGCGGCGCGCCACCGCCTGGCCGATGCGGCCGAAGCCGATCACCGCCAGCGTCTTGCCGTGCACGTCCGAACCGAACAGGTCTTCGCCGATGTTCTTCGTCCAGCGGCCGTCGCGCACCCAGTTGGCCAGTTCGACCAGGCGCCGGCTGGTGGCCATGATCAGCGAGAACACCGTGTCGGCGGTGGTCTCGGTCAGCACGCCGGGGGTGTGGCACAGCGTGATGCCGCGCCGGGCCAGGTGCTCCAGGTCGTAGTTGTCGACGCCGACCGAGATGCTGGAGATCACCTGCAACTGCGCCGCGCCGGCCAGTTCGGCGGCACCGAGCCTGACGCTGGAGCCGATCAGGCCATGGGCCTGGGCCAGCGCGGCGCGAAAGGCCGGCAGCTGCCCGGGCCGGCGCGGGTCGGCGACGGTCACGTCGTGGTCGGCCTGCAATCGGCCCAGCAGGTCGTCGGGCAGGGCCCGGAAAACGAGCACGTTCTTGCGCATGGGGTTCCTCAAACGGGAAGTTCGGGCAGTTCGGCCATGGCGGCCAGTTGATCGCGGGTCGGCAGGCCCTCGGTGTCGCCCGGCACCTGCACCGCGCGCGCGCCGATCCAGGCGCCGCGCCACACGGCCTCGGCCACCGGCCGGCCTTCGAGCAGCGCGCTGATCACGCCGACCGCGAAACCGTCGCCGGCGCCGACGGTGTCGACCACCCGATCGACCGGGCAGGCCGGCACCCAGCCGCGGCCGCCATCGCCGTCGACGCCACCGTCGAAATAGGCGCCGTCGGCACCGAGCTTGACCACCACCAGCCGCGCGCCCCGCTCGCGGTAGAACGCGGCGATGCCTTCGGGCCGGCTGTGGCCGGTCAGGATCCGGCCTTCCTCCAGCCCCGGCAGCACCCAGTGGCAATGGCCGGCCAGCGCGTTGAGCGTGCTGCGCATCGCCTCGGCCGAGGGCCACAGCGAGGGCCGCAGGTTGGGGTCGAAGGACAGGCTGCGGCCGGCCGCGTCCATCGTCGCGATCGCCTTGCGCGTGGCGGCGAGCGTCGCCGCGCCGAGCGCCGGGAACACGCCGGTGACATGCAGGTGGCGGGCGCGCAGCAGCCAGCGCGCGTCGATGTCGTCGGCGTCCATCCGGCTGGCGGCCGAATCGCGGCGGTGGTATTCGACCGGCGGATCGCTGCCGTCGACCACCCGGCCCTTGAACTGGAAGCCGGTGCGCTGGCCGGCGAGGCAGCGCACCTCGCTGCAGTCGACGCCTTCGGCCTGCAGCTCGCGCAGCAGGAAGCGGGCCATCGAGTCGTCGCCGAGCCGGCTGGCCCAGCCGACCTTCAGGCCCAGCCGCGCCAGGCCGATCGCGACGTTGGTCTCGGCGCCGGCGGTGCGCTTGTGGAAGCGCTGCACGTCCTCGATCGCGCCGGGCTGTTCGGCGACCAGCATCAGCATCGCCTCGCCGAGCGTGACGACGTCCAGATCGATGTCGAGGTTCATGGCGCCACCTCCGCGGCGCGCAGCAGCGCCAGATGCGCCCGCGTCAGCGGCACCAGCTCGTCGCCCTGCAGCGGGTACTCGATCGCCCGCGGCACGCCGCCGGGCAGCTGGCGCAGCACGCTGCGCCAGGGCGCGGCCGAGGCCTGCAGCGGCACGGCGACCCATTGCGCCGGCAGCCGCTGCACGCCCTTGCAGTGGATGTAGCCGACCTGGCGGCCGAGCGCGATCGCGGCGGCCAGCGGGTCCTCGCCGGTCCAGCACCAGTTGCCGATGTCGAAGGTCATCGGCACGCGCCGGCCCAGCGCCCGGCAGCGCTCGAAGAAGTCGAGCAGCGGCGGCAGCGTGCCGGCGCCGTCGGTCTGGTCGTTCTCGACGATCAGCTCGATGTCGCTGCGCTGCAGCCAGGGCAGCATCGCGTCGAGCGCGGCGCCGCTGCGGTAGCCGCCCAGCGACATCTTGACGCGGCCGGCACCCAGCGCGCGGGCGGTGTCGAAGGCACGGCCGATCGCTTCGCTGTCGAGCCGGCCGGCGGCGTCCCAAAGGCCGTCCGGGCTCGACCAGACCGCCGCCAGGCCATGCTCGCGAACGACCTCGCGCTGCGCCGGCAGCTCGTCGGCGCCGCCGCGCTGCAGCTCGGCGCGGAACTCGACGCCGTCGGCGCCGGCCAGCGCGGCGATGCGCGCCAGCTCGGCCTGGCCGACCCGCTCCGCCAGCTCGCGGCCGTAGGCGCCCAGCGAGACGAAGGCCGGGGCCGGGCTCACTTCAGGGCTCCGGCCGACAGGAACTGCTTCAGCTCGGGCGTCTGCGGCGCCGCGAACAGCGCCTTGCTCTCGCCGGCCTCGTGCACCTTGCCCTGGTGCATGAAGATCGTCTGGTGCGCCATGCGGCGGGCGAACTCCATCTCGTGGGTGACCAGCACCATCGTCATGCCCGAGGCGGCGAGTTCCTCCATCACCCGCAGCACCTCGGCGGTCAGCTCGGGGTCCAGCGCCGAGGTCACCTCGTCGAACAGCATCACCTCGGGCTCCATCGCCAGCGAGCGGGCGATCGCCACCCGCTGCTGCTGGCCGCCGGACAGCTGCTCGGGGTAGGCGTCCTTCTTCTCGAGCAGGCCGACCTGGCCCAGCACGCGGTCGACGATCGCCTCGATCTGCTCGGCCTTCAGCTTGCGCACGATGCGCGGCGCCAGCGCGACGTTCTGGCCCACCGTCAGGTGCGGGAACAGGTTGTAGCTCTGGAACACCATGCCGACGTCGCGGCGCAGGTCGAGCAGCTGCTTGCGGCGCTGGTCGAGGCGGTGGCCGGCGACGTCGATCTGCCCGGCGTCGATCGTCTCGAGCCCGTTGAGGCAGCGCAGCATCGTGCTCTTGCCCGAGCCGCTGCGGCCGATGATGGCCACGACCTGGCCCTTGCGGACATCGAACGAGACGCCCTTGAGCACCTCGACGGCACCGTAGGACTTGTGGACCCCGCGGGCGGCGACGATGGCCGCGTCGGTCGAGCGATCGGCGAGCGGGGTGACGGTGGTATCAGCGAGCGACATGAAGGTTCCTTTCCATGCGCTTGGCGGCCGACGAGAGCGGGAAGCACAGCGCAAAGTAGACGAGGGCGACGACGACGAAGACGACGAAGGGCTGGAAGGTGGCGTTGTTGATCAGCTGGCCGGCGCGCGTCAGCTCGACGACGCCGATGATCGAAGTGATCGAGGTGTTCTTGACGATCTGCACCGAGAAGCCGACGGTCGGCGGGATCGCCAGCCGCAGCGCCTGCGGCAGCACGACGTGGCGCAGCTGCTGCCAGCGGGTCATCGCCAGCGACTCGCCGGCTTCCCACTGGCCCGGCGGCACCGCCTCGATGCAGCCGCGCCAGATCTCGCCGAGGTAGGCGCTGGCGTAGATCGACATCGCCAGCGTCGCGGCGAGCATCGGCGACAGCTTCAGCCCCAGCACCGACAGGCCGTAGTAGCTGAGGAACAGCACGATCAGCACCGGCGTGCCCTGCACGATCTGGATGTAGACCATGCTGGCGCGGCGCAGCAGCGCATGGCGCGAGGTGCGGCACAGCGCGACGGCGAAGCCGGCGGCGGTGCCGCCGACGAAGGCCAGCAGCGAGACCAGCAGGGTCCAGCGCGCGGCCAGCAGCAGGATGCCGAGGTGGTTGGTGGAGAACTCGGTGATCATTTGGCGGCTCCCAGGGTGACCGCGGCCACGGTGTTGCCGGACTGGCTCGGCGGCCGCCGCGACTGACGCCTGGTGCGCGCCACGATGCGCCGGCGGCGGAAGACCAGGCTGCCGATCGCGAAGAACGTCGCCCGCAGCAGCAGCGCCAGCCCGATGTACAGGCCCATCACCAGGATGTAGCTCTCGAAGGTGCGGAAGGTCTGCGAATCGATCTGGCTGGCCACCGCGGTGAGCTCCTCGACCGAGATCGTCGAGACCACGCTCGAGGTCAGCATCATCAGCGTGAACTGGCTGGCCAGCGCCGGGTAGACCTTCTCGAAGGCCGGCACCAGCACGACGTGGCGGATCGTCTGCCAGCGCGTCATCGCCAGCGCCGCGGCGGCCTCGAGCTGGGTGCGGTGGATGGCCTGCAGGCCCGAGCGGATGATCTCGGTCGAGTAGGCGCCGAGGTTGACCGTCATCGCGATCAGCGCCGCCGTCACCGCGTCGATCTGCAGGCCGATCGTCGGCAGGCCGAAGAAGATGATGAACAGCTGCACCAGGAACGGCGTGTTGCGGATCGCCTCGACGTAGGCCGCGACGGCGCGCCGTGGCCACGGCCGGCCATAGGACGCGACGATCGCGCCGAAGGTGCCGACCAGGGTGCCCAGCGCGATCGCGCCGAGGCTCAAGGCCAGGGTCATGCCGGCGCCTTCGGCCAGGCGGTCGAGCTGGGCCAGCACCGGGCCCCAGTCGAATCGGTAGTTCATGCGGACTCCTTTGCGGCGGGCGCGTCGGGGGCGGTGTCTGCGGGGAGGCGGTCAGAACACCGGCAGCGCGGGCAGCGCGGCGCCGGTCCACTTCTTCGCGATCGCGTCGAGCTCGCCGTTGAGCTTGATGTACGAGATCGTGTTGTTCAGCCACTGGTGCAGCTCGAACGCGTCCTTGCGCACCGTCATCGCGTTGGGCTGCAGCGAGAACGCGAACTTGGCGTCGAACCTGCCGGCGCCGCGCGCCTTCATGATCTCGTTGCCGGTGGTGCCGGGCAGCGCGATCGCCTCGACCTGGTTGCTGATCAGCGCCTGCGCGGTGGTCGCGTCGTCCTCGAAGCGCACGATGTGGGTGCCGGGCAGCGCCAGCCGCGTCAGCGCGCTGTCCTGCGTCGTGCCGCGGGTCACGCCGACCTTGCGCTTGGTCAGGTCGGCGAGCTTCGTGTACTTGGCGGTGGCGGGCGCGAAGATCGTCAGCTCGAAGGCGCTGTAGGGCATCGTGAACATCACCGCCTTGGCGCGCTCGGGCGTCGGCGCCAGCGTGGCGACCAGGAAATCGACCTTGCCCGATTCGAGCGCCGGGATCCGGCTCGGCGAGGTCAGCGGCACGATCTCGACCGGCAGCGCCAGGTACTTGGCGACCAGGTTGGCGACGTCGACGTCGTAGCCGGCGGGCTTGCCCTCGGCGTCGGTGGTGCCGAACGGCGGCGCGCCGGAGACGACGCCGATCGTCACCTTGCCCTTCTTGACGATGTCGCTGACGGTCTGCGCCTGCGCGGCGACGGCGGTGGCGGCCAGCAGCAGGCCGGTGATCAGCGGGCGGGCCAGTCGGCCGAGGGTGGAATCGAAGCGCATGGGGGTCTCCATCACGGGGTGGGGCGTTGCGGTCGGGGAGGAAGGGGCGGGGCGCCGGCGACGTCCTTTCGGGGGTGTGTCTGAAACCGGTTTCTGTAGTGTAGGAAACCGGTTTCAGATCAACATCGGTGAAAACCCTGATCGGCATTCGAGGGCCGCGCGGGCCCTGGCGCTCAGCCGCGCCGGGTCGAACCGCGGGCGTTCAGGGCGGCCGGCAGCAGGATCTGCCGCGGCGGCAGCGCGACGCCGCGCAGGCGTTCGAGCAGGCAGCTCGTCGCGATGCGGCCGATGTCGTCGGTCGGCTGCGAGATCGCGCTGAGCCCGGGGCCGACCAGCGGCGCCCATTCGGGGTCGTCGAAGCCGACCAGGCCGATGTCGCGCCCTAGCGCCCAGCCCAGCCGCGCCGCCGCGGCGGCCACCCGCAGCGAGATCACCGCGTTGGCGGCCAGCACACCGAAGGGCGCCGTGCCGGCGTCGCGCTGCAGGTCGCGCAGCGCCGCGTCGAGCGCGGCATCGTCGCCCGCCGGCGCCTCGAAGGTGCTGCCGGCCAGCGCCGGCGAACGCTCGGTGACGAAGTGGCCGAAGGCCCGCGCGCGCTGCTCGCGCGAGCTGACGCCGCGCACCGGCTCGGTGACGAACAGCAGCCGGGTGTAGCCGCTGGCGGCCAGGTGCTCGGCGGCCAGCCGCACCGCGGCGTCGTTGTCGAGCCCGACCAGGTCGAGCTGGGCGTCGCCGATGCGGCGGTCGATCAGCACCACCGGCTTGCCCAGCCGCGCGGCATCGGCCAGCGCCGCGCTGTCGTGGCCCAGCGTGTGCAGGATGAAGCCCTCGACCTGGTAGCCCGACAGCGCACGGATCGCCTCGCGCTCGAGCACATGGTCGTTGCCCAGGTTGAACAGCATCACCAGGTAGCCGGCCTCGCGACAGGCCTTCTCGGCGCCGCGCAGCACGGCCACCGAGAACGAGTTGCACACATCGGCGACGACCAGGCCGATCAGCTTCGACTTGCCGCGCTTGAGCGCCTGCGCCATCGGGCTGGGGCTGTAGCCGAGCTCGCGCACCGCGCCGGCCACCCGCGCCGCGACGTCGGCCGACAGCTGCTCGCCGCCGCGGTTCAGGTAGCGCGAGACGGTGGCCTTGGACACGCCGGCGCGGTCGGCCACGTCCTGGATCGTCGGCGCACTGCCGGTGGCAGCGCGGGGGGTGGGGTCGGTGGGGGCCATCGGCGGTCTTGCGGTCGAGTCATGAAACCAGTTTCATGATTTTGCCATGAAGTCCTGGCGTCGAGACCTGCCGCCGAGCTGCCGCGATCCGCGGCGGCGGCCGGCACATCCGGCCGGCGCTCAGGCCATCTTCACCGCAGTGCCGCTGACGGCGACCATCATCATGCCGTTGGTCTCGCCGAGCACCTCGTAGTCGAAGTCGATGCCGACGATGCCGTCGGCACCCAGCTCCTTCGCGGCTTCCTTCATGTCGGCCAGCGCCGCGTCGCGGGCGCCCGACAGCGCACGCTCGTAGCCGCCGGCGCGGCCGCCGACGACATCTCGCACCGACGAGAACATGTCGCGGAAGATGTTCGCGCCGATGATCGCCTCGCCATTGACGAGGCCCAGGTACTTCGCGACGCGTGCGCCGTCGCCGTCGGGCACCACCGTCGACAGGAAGAACCCGTCGTCCTTCTTCGAGAACCAGCCCATGCGTTTCACTCCAGACAAGTGACGATGCTGCGCAGCATAAACGCCGCCTACAGTGGTGGCCTCGACTGCCCCCACGGAACAACGCCATGGCCTATCAGCAGCTGACCCTGGACATCGAAGACCGCCTCGCGCTGGTGCGCCTGAACCGGCCCGAGGCACGCAACGCCTTGTCGCAGGCGCTGATGCGCGAGCTGATCCGCTGCGCCCACGAACTGGCCGAACGCATCGACATCGACGTGGTGCTGCTGACCGGCAACGAGGTCTGCCTGTCGGCAGGCGCCGACCTGAAGGACAGCCGCGCCTGGGCCGACGGCAGCCTGCCGCTGGTGGCGCGGCGCGAGGTCGCGTCGCTCGGCTACCGGATGTGCAAGGCCTGGGAGGAGCTGCCGCAGATCACGATCGTCGCGATCGAGGGCTATGCGGTCGGCGGCGCGCTGGCCTTGTCGCTGGCCTGCGACTGGCGCGTGATGGCCGACGACGCCTTCGTCTCGCTGCCCGAGATCGCCCTGGGCATCCCGCTGACCTGGGGCACGCTGGGCCGGCTGACCAGCCTGGTGGGCCCGGCGCGCGCCAAGCGGCTGACGATCCTGTGCGAGCGCTTCGGCGCCGCGCAGGCGCTGGCGCTGGGCCTGGTCGACCACACCGCGCCCAAGGGCCAGGCGCTGGCCACCGCGCGCCGGGTCGCGGCGCAGACGCTGGCGATGCCCGCCGCCGCGGTGCGCATGAGCAAGGAGACGATCAACGCCCAGGCCAACGCGCTGCACCACCTGGGCGGGCACATGGCGCACGACCAGATCATGCTGGCGGCGGCCAGCCCCGAGGCCCGCGCCGCCCGTGCCGCCGCGTTGAAGCCCCGCACCTGAACCCGGGAGAACGCCATGTGGAAGGACGACGACGAACTCTTCGCGCTGATGCGCCGGACGCTGTTTCCGGCGGTGGTCGGCGACATCCTCGACACGATGGGGCTGCTGAAGCAGTTCCTCAGCCCCACGATCCGCCCGCTGAGGCCCGACATGGTGGTGATCGGCCGCGCGATGCCGGTGCTGGAAGCCAACTGCTTTGCCGCCAGCGAGCCTGCGGGCCAGCTGCCGTTGAGCCGCCAGCCCTTCGGCCTGCTGTTCCAGGCGCTGGACGACCTTCGCGAGCACGAGGTCTACGTCGCCACCGGCTGTGCGCCGCAGTTCGCGCTGTGGGGCGGGCTGATGACGACCCGCGCGATGCACCTGAAGGCCGCCGGCGCGGTGCTCGACGGCTATTCGCGCGACACGCCCGAGGTGCTGGCCTCGGGCCTGCCGGTGTTCGGCTACGGCGGCTATGCGCAGGACCAGGGCGCGCGCGGCAAGGTGGTCGACTACCGGGTGGCGGTGGAGATCAACGGCGTGCGCATCGCGCCGGGTGACATCGTCTTCGGCGATCTCGACGGCGTGCTGGTGATCCCGAGCGCCGCGGAGGAGGAAGCCATCCGCCGCGCGCTGGACAAAGCCAGCACCGAGAACAAGGTACGCGACGCGATCCAGAATGGCATGAGCACCGTCGAGGCCTTCAGGACTTTCGGCGTGATGTAGCGCCGGGCGACCACCGGCTGACCGCAGGAGGAGAGATGCCCGATTCGACGAACACGCGCCGCTGGGGCCTGGTGGCCGTGCTGCTCGCCGCCGCCGGCACCTTCGCGCTGACGATGGGCACGCGCCAGAGCATGGGGCTGTTCCTCGGCAACCTGAACACCGCCACCGGGCTGGGGTTGGGCAGCATCAGCCTGGCCTTCGCCTTCGGTCAGCTGTGGTGGGGCATCACCCAGCCGTTTGCCGGCGCGATGGCCGACAAGGTCGGCGCCGGCCGGGTGCTGCTGGTCGGCGTGTCGCTGGTCGCGCTGGGCACCTTCATCACGCCGCTGATGACGAGCACCACCGGGCTGATCGTCGCGATCGGCGTGCTGTCGGCCGGCGGCGCCGGCATGGCCGGCCCGGCGGTGCTGATGGCGACCACCGCGCGGATGATCCCGCCCGACAAGCGTGGCCTGGCCACCGGCATCGTCAACGCCGGCGGCTCGATCGGCCAGTTCGTGATGGCGCCGATCGCCGGCGCGCTGCTGGTCGGCCTCGGCTGGGTCAGCGCGATGCAGCTGATGGGCCTGCTGGTGCTGCTGGCCTTGCCCGCGGCCTGGGTGCTGCGCGGCGGGCCGGCCCCGGCAGCGCCGGGCGCCGCGGCGGCGGCCGCGCCGGTCGGCACGAAGCAGGCCATCGCCACCGCGCTGCGCGACCGCAGCTACAAGCTGCTGGCCGCCGGCTTCTTCGTCTGCGGCTTCCACGTCGCGTTCCTGGCGACGCACCTGCCCGGCGTCATCGCGTCGTGCGGGCTGCCGGTGCAGTACGGTGCCTGGTCGCTGGCGATGCTGGGGCTGTTCAACGTGATCGGCAGCCTGGCCATCGGCTGGGCGGTGGGCCGCTGGCGCATGAAATCGCTGCTCTCGCTGGTCTACGCCGCGCGGGCGCTGGCGGTGCTGGCCTTCCTGCTGGCACCCAAGACCGGCGTGGTGATGCTGGCCTTCGCCGCGGTGATGGGGCTGACCTTCCTGTCGACCGTGCCGCCGACCGCCGGGCTGGTGGCCAAGTTCTTCGGCACCGCCAACATGGCCACGCTGTTCGGCGTGGTGATGCTGACGCACCAGGTCGGCGGCTTCCTCGGCGCCTGGCTGGGCGGCAAGGTGTTCGAGGCCACCGGCAGCTTCGACTGGGTGTGGTACATCGACATCGTGCTGGCGGTGGGCGCGGCGCTGATCCACCTGCCGATCCGCGAGGCGAGGCTGGTGCGGGCGGCGGCGTGAGGGGCGCAGCGAAGTCCTCGCCGTCCAGCCGTAGAAATGAGGAACTACCGGGTGTTCTTCGACCTCGACGGTGTCGTGCGCGTCGTCAGCGTCGCAGAGGTCATGAAACGCGATGAACGCAGGTACTGAGCATCAGGCCATCGTCGGCCAGGACGGAAGGCCCGCCTTCGTCGTCGTTCCGTACGAACAGTTCCGCCGCATGAAGGGCGGCTTCACGCAAGGCACCGATCCGAACGAGGTCGTGAACCTCTCGTTCGAGCGCGGCGTTTCTCCCATGGCTGCCTGGGGCGAGCACTTCGGGCTTACCCAATCCGAGGTCGCAGCTCGCATCGGAATCACCCAGGCAGCGTGCGCGCAGATGGAGCGCGATCCTGCCCGTTGCCAGCCGCAGGCGCTGAACTTACATTGCCCCTGCAACCAGCCGCCTGGGCGCTTCAGTCCAACGAGCTTTATCTGACGCGGGCCACGCCTCGCGCCTTGGAGGGAAATCTGTGGCGCGTCAGATAAGCGCTTTTCGTTCGGTGGCATGACCTCCCACACAGCCCACCTGCGCGCAGCCCTTCGTCTTGTCAGTCACCGAGGTCATTCATCGCCTGTCGCAGCTTCTGCTAGCCTGGAAGCTGGACCAGCGAACGCTCGTCTACATCTTCCTTGCCCTAGCTGTCGGCTTCATTATTGGCAGACGCCGAGGCCAACGGGGCTCGCTCACGGAGTCGTTCCAGAATCGTGGTGAAGCGCTGCTGTCCCGCGCTGTACTGTCGAACTTCGCTTTCCCTGACTACCACCTGATGAACCACATCACTCTTCGGGTGCATGACGGGACCACTCAAGTTGATCACATACTAGTTTCCAGGTTTGGCGTGTTCGTCATCGAGACGAAGGACTACAAGGGGTGGCTCTTCGCCCACGAGTCGCAGGCAAAGTGGACCCAGGTGTTGTTTCATTGGAAGTTCAGGTTCCAGAACCCAATTGTTCAGAATCGGCGGCATGTCATGGCAGTGCAAAGCCTACTGGACTTCCTGCCTCCCGAGGCCGTCAAGTCAGCCGTAGTCTTCACGGGTGACGCCGAGTTCAAGACAGACATACCGCGAGGTGTGTTCCGGGTACCTGAATTCCTCGGCTTCGTTCGCGGCCAGACAGAGGAAGTGATGTCGCTCAATCGGGTGCAGTTCTGTGTGGGCAGGCTTGAGACTGAGCGCCTTGCTGTTACTCGGCAAACGGACATTGAGCACATTGAAAACATCAGGCGAAAGCACGATGATGCCGCCTAAGAAAGTTCTGAAAAATGGTCACCCAGTAAGCAAACTTCCGCAGCGCTGAGATTCCGACTGTTTTCGATCAGTTCGGGTGGTAAATGTCGAAGATCGGGGCTCTCGGAGGCCGTACTCCCGCCTTTTCAGGCTGCATCCGCCGTTTTCAGGCGCACTTGCCCATCCAGTATGTCGAGTTTCTTGCGGGCCATCCACAGATTGGCCAGGGCGAACAAGGCGTTGAGTTGGGCGGTGTTCTTCGTCAGCCCGCGGTAGCGAGCCTTCACATGGCCGAACTGGCGCTTGATCACCCGGAATGGATGCTCGACCTTGGCTCGAATGCTGGCCTTGATCTGCGCGTTTCATCGCCTTGCTCAGCAATCTCCGCCCCGCGCCATCGACCGCGTGAACGTGGATCACCAGCTTGGCGATATCCACCCCTGCCCGTGCGATCAGGGCTCGTGTAACCTTAGCCATGGGACTTCTCCTTTCTAACTCCAGATTGACTTTCCACTCGTCAATCTTGGTGCCTCGACACCGTTCTCGGACCGGGGAAGTCGCTTCGTATTCGTCTATCTGACGCGGGCCACGCCTCGCGTATTGGCGGGAAATCTGTGGCGCGTCAGACAAACGCTTCTCGTTGGGATTCACACTCGAGCCATGCCGCACATCCGCGACGCCCGGCCTGAAGACGTAGCCGCACTGTGCGCGGCGGAACGTGCTGTCGTGCAGCAGTTCGACGGAATGCTCGTATCCGAACCCGATGAAGTCATCGAATCGCACTTCATCGACAGACTCACCACTATCTCGGGCGGCAAAGGAAAGTATCTGGTCGTTGAAGATGGCGGCGTCCTTGTGGCTCACGCCAGCCTGTGGCCCATGGGGCTCAAGAAGGTATCGCACGTCCTCAGACTGGACATGTGTGTCCATGTGGGGCACTGGCGCCAAGGTCACGGAGAGCGCCTGCTGCGAGCACTTCTTGTCTGGGCCGCCCGAGTTCGACACCAACCGCCGTAAGTGCTTGATCCGTATAGGTCAGCCCTTCGGAATTGCCACTACAGCAGCGTCAGCTGGGTGTCGAGGGTGGGTTTCTTGATGCGTAATGCGGCCAGCGCTTGGGCCTGGCGGG
>JAEUOY010000150.1 GCA_016790515.1 Burkholderiaceae bacterium
GAGCGGCGCCTTCGATCTTGGCGGCATAGTCGGCCTGGCGCCCATCGAGATCGGTGCGGCGCAGCAGCGTGAGCATGCCCAGGATGGCATTCATCGGCGTGCGGATCTCGTGGCTCATGTTGGCCAGGAACTGGCTCTTCGCCCGCGAGGCGGCCCGCGCCGATTCGGTGGCCTGCACCAGCTCGGTGATGTCGATGCGGAAACCGACGATGTGGCCATCGGGCATGCGGCGCTCGACGATGCGCAGGCTGCGGCCGTCGTCGAGCCGCTGCACCAGGCTGGTGTTGCCGGCCAGGTGGGCCGCCATGCGTTCGGCCACCCACTCGTCGATCCGGCCGACCGCCTGCGCGTACTGGCCGCGTTCGGCCCCGGTCCTGATGATGTGCTCGAACCTGGCGCCGGGCACGATCAGGTCGGCCGAGGCGCTGTAGATCTGCCGGTACTTGTCGTTGCAGAAGACCAGCCGATCGTCGGGGTCGTAGAGCACGAAGGCCTCGTCGATGGCATCGATCGCACCGCGCAGCAGCGCGGCACTGCGCTGCACCTCGGCCTCGGCGCGCCGGCGCTCACCGATGTCGGTATAGGTGGTCACGAACCCGCCGCCGGGCAGCGGCGCACCGCGGATCTCCAGCGGCGTGCCGTCGGGCCGCACGCGCTCGAAGTGGTGCTGCACGACGGGGCCGCGGGCCCGATCGACGATGGCCTTCACCTGCGCCTCGGCATCGCCTGGGCCGTACTCGCCGCGCTGGGCATTGAAGCGGATCACGTCCTCGAAGCGCAGCGGCGAGCGCGCGAACAGGCTCTCGGGCAGGTCCAGCAGCTGGCGCATCTGCCGATTGGCGGCCACGAGGTGCAGATCGGCATCGAACACGCTGAGGCCGCAGGGCAGGCTCTCCAGCACGCTGCTCATCACCTCGGCACTGCGCTGCTGCGCCAGCGCCATCGCCCGGCGTTCGGTGATGTCCTGGAAGGTGCCGACCAGTCGCGCCGGCCGGCCATCCTCCAGTTCGGCAGCACCCACCACGCGCACCCAGATCGACCGCCCCTTGGCCGTGACCACGGGCAGTTCCAGGTCGAAGCCCTCGGCGGTGCCCAGACAGCGCTGCACGGCCTGTTCGATCAGCGCCCGCTGCTCGGCCACGTAGAAGCCCAGCGCTTCGGCCAGCGCGGGCCGGTGGCCGGGCGGCAGGTCATGGATCCGGCAGGTCTGGTCGGTCCACTGCAGGGTCTGGGTGGCGACCTCCAGTTCCCAGCCGCCGATGCCGGCGATGCGACCGGTCTTGTCGAGGAAGGCCTGGCTGGCGCGCAGCGCGGCCTCGACCTGCTTGCGACCCGAGATGTCGAGATGGATGCCGGCGATCACCAGCGGACGTCCCTGCGCATCGCGCTCGGACACGCGGCCATGCGACTGCACCCAGACCCAGTGACCGTCGCGGTGCGGCAGCCGGAACTCGGCTTCGAACACCGGCATTCGGCCCGCGAGATGATCCTCCCACTGCCGGGTGACGCCATCGCGATCGTCCGGATGGACCAGCGCGGCGATGCCATGCTTCAGCGCGCCCAGGCAGCCGCGCATGTCGTGACCGAGCATGCTGGCGAACAGCTCGTTGATCTGGCCTCGGCCGGTCGAAAGGTCGACCTCCCAGGTGCCCGCCTGGGTGCCGTCGATGATGTTGGCCAGGCGCTGGCGCTGCTGTGCGATCTGCTGCACCGCCAGGCGGCTTTCGGTGACGTCGCTGGCGATCTCGACGAAACCGATCGGCTCGCCGTTGGCACCGAAGGCCGGCTGCACTTCGGTGTCGACCCAGATCTCGCGGCCGTCCCGCGTGCGGTTGACCACCTCCACCCGGCAGCCCTGGCCCAGTTCGGCCGCGCGACGCAGCCGTTCGATCGCTTCGGGCGGCGACTTGCCCGAGCCCAGCAGATCGCCGGGCGTGCGGCCCAGCGCCTGGCCGCTGTCGTACCCGTAGACCCGGCTGAACGCCTGGTTGACCCAGGTGATGCGCAGCGCACGGTCGGTGATGATCACCACGTTGGACGTATGCTGGGCCACCTTGGCCAGCCGGTCGAGGTCGGCGGTCATGCGCCGGGCCAGGGCCTCCGCGCGCTGGCGACCGGTGGCCTGCAACCACATCAAGGCTGCCAGCAGGGCACTGGCCAGCAGACCCGCACCGAACACGCTCCAGGGCATGCGGCTGGCGAACGCCGCCTCGAACGCCGGGGTGGCGCGCACCGCCAGCATCAGGGTTCGCCCGGGCAACGACAACGGACGGATCGCGGTACGGCTTCCGGCCGGCGGCGCCGGCGCGACACCGGGGGCGGCCGATGGCATCGAGTCGAACACCTTCGCGTCGGCAGGACTGGCGGCCCCGGGATCGATGAGCATGAGTTCGGTGCGCGCAGCGGGCCCCTCGCCCGGCCCGCCCAGCCCGCCCAGCAGCTCGGCATAGACGATCGGCGAATACAGCACGCCCAGCAGCGCCCGGCGGCGCTGCTCTGGCGTGTCCACCGGCAGCCCGGCCCGGTAGGCCGGCAGGAAGAGCAGCAGCCCCGGTGTTTTGCGCGCATCCTGCACCAGCGTGATCGGGGCGGTCATCGTCGGCAGGCCGGTGTCGATCGCCCGCTCGATCGCGGCGCGGCGATTGGCCTCGGAGCCAACGTCCAGGCCGGCGGCACCGGCGTTGTTCTGCGCCGGTTCGATCAGCTTGATGACGTAGAGCTCGTCGTGCCGTTGCGGCGTCAGGCGACGGATCGCAAACTGCGGCGCAGCGTCGGCGCGCTCGACGGCGACGAAGGACTCGACTGCGCCGGGGTCGACGCGCTGAATGAAACCGAACCCGCGCACGCCCGGGAACTCGACCGGCAGGTTGCGCGATTCGACGTAGGCGCGGAACGCGGGCCGGCCGGTCTGGGGATTGGCGGCGAAGACGCCCCGCGCGCCGCCCAGGCCGTAGATCGGCACGCCGAAGCGGCGCACCACCTCCTGCGCCGCACGCTCCACGCTGCGGTCGAACTCGGCGTCTGCCGACCGGTCGATGCTGCGCTGCAGCTCCAAGCTCACCAGCGCCGCGATGCACGCACCGAGCAAGAAGAGCAGGGCCGGCCCCAGCAGATCGGTCCGCCAGCGTCGAGGCTGCCAGGACAGTGCCATCCGCACCTTCCACCACCGGTCCGGTGCGGGACATCCGCACGCGCGGCGCCCGGCGAGGCGTCCATTCTGCAAGGTCGGCCTTCGCGACGGTCGCGCGAATTGAGCCTGTCTTGTCGCCTGTCTCGCAGCTTGCCGGTGCCTCGGCGAGGTCCGCACCGGCAGGTTCGTGCCATCCCGAGGCATGATCGGCCGAGCCGCCGGTGCCCCGGCACCCAGCATGACGCGGCGCCCTGCGACCCGCCAACCGGAAACCGACGATGACCGCTGCCACCGACCTGTCCAAGTACCGCGCCGCGCGCGACTTCCTGCTGCAGCACCGCACCGACCAGGACGCCGCCTGCGCCGGCTTCCGCTGGCCGAAGCTGGAGCACTTCAATTGGGCGCTCGACCACTTCGACGACCTGGCCCGCGACAACCACGCGACCGCGCTGTGGATCGTCGGCGACGACGGCAGCGAGACGAAGATCGGCTTCGCGCAGATGGCCGAGCGCTCGGCACGGGTGGCCAACTGGCTCGAATCGCTGGGTCTGCAGCGCGGCGACCGGGTGCTGCTGATGCTGGGCAACGAGGTGCCGCTGTGGGAGCTGATGCTGGCCTGCATCAAGATCGGCGCGGTGATGATCCCGGCCACGCAGCTGCTCAGCCGCGATGACCTGGTCGACCGCGTCGAGCGCGGCCGGGTGCGCGCGGTGGTCACCACCTCGATCCATGCGGCCAAGTTCGACGGCCTCGACGGCCATGCCCCCGGCCCGGTGCTGCGCATCGTGGTCGACCGCCCGGCGCCCGGCTGGACCGACTACGCCGGCGCCGCCGCGGCGTCGCCGATCTACACGCCGAAATGCCCCACCCGCACCGACGAGCCGCTGCTGCTGTACTTCACCAGCGGCACCACGTCCAAGCCCAAGCTGGTGGCGCACACCCACGCCAGCTACCCCGTCGGCCACCTCAGCACGATGTACTGGATCGGGCTGCAACCCGGTGACGTGCACTGGAACATCTCGTCGCCCGGCTGGGCCAAGCATGCCTGGAGCTGCTTCTTCGCGCCCTGGATCGCCGGCGCGACGATCTTCATCTTCAACTACGGCCGCTTCGATGCGAAGCGCGTGCTCGACGTGCTGGTGGACAAGGCGGTGACGACGCTGTGCGCGCCGCCCACCGTCTGGCGCATGCTGATCCAGGAGCAGCTGGGCGACTGGCCGGTCAGGCTGCGCGAGCTGATCAGCGCCGGCGAGCCGCTGAACCCCGAGGTCATCGAGCAGGTGCGCGCGGCCTGGGGGCTGACGATCCGCGACGGCTTCGGCCAGACCGAGACCAGCGCGCAGGTCGGCAACCCGCCGGGCCAGAAGATCAAGTTCGGCTCGATGGGCCGGCCGCTGCCGGGCTACCAGGTCGTGCTGCTCGACCCCGACGACCGGCCGGCCGACGAAGGCGAGATTTCGCTGGTGCTCGCCGACCCCGATCTCGGCCGGCCGATCGGGCTGATGGTCGGCTACGCCGACTCGCCCGAGAAGACCGCCGAGGTGATGCGTGCCGGCCACTACCACACCGGCGACGTCGCGCAGCGCGACGCCGAGGGCTACATCACCTACGTCGGCCGCGCCGACGACGTGTTCAAGGCCAGCGACTACCGCATCAGCCCGTTCGAGCTCGAGAGCGTGCTGATCGAGCACCCGGCGGTGGCCGAGGCCGCGGTCGTGCCCTCGCCCGACGCGCTGAAGCTGGCGGTGCCCAAGGCCTTCGTCTCGCTGACCGCCGGCCACGCGCCCGACGAGGCCACCGCGCGCAGCATCCTGGCCTTCTGCCGCGACCGGCTGGCGGCCTACAAGCGCATCCGCCGGCTCGAGTTCACCGAGCTGCCGAAGACGATCAGCGGCAAGATCCGCCGCGTCGAGCTGCGGCGCCAGGAAGACGCGCGCGCGATGCCGCCGCAGCGCGGGGCGGCCGAGTTCTTCGACGACGAACTGCGCGGCGGATGACTCGCGCGCGCCGCCGCGGCGGGGCTGCGCGATGACGCTGCTCGGCTTCGATGCCGCGACGCTGGCGCTGATTGCCGTCGCCTGCCTGGCGGCCTTCGTCGTGCGCGGGCTGTCGGGCTTCGGCTCGAGCATGGTCGGCATCGGCTCGCTGAGCCTGGCGCTGCCGCCGGCGCAGGTGGTGCCGGCCTTCCTGGCGCTGGAACTGCTGACCACGCTGCACCTGCTGCCCGGCGTGTGGCGCCGGATCGACTGGCCTTCGCTGCGCTGGGTGATCGCCGGCTGCCTCGTCGCGACGCCCTTCGGCCTGTTGCTGCTGGCCGGGCTGGACCCGAACCCGATGCGGCTGCTGGTCTCGCTGTGCCTGCTGGGCGTGGCCAGCTTCATGCTGTTCGGCCCGACCCGGCAGCTGGCCGATCGGCCCATGCCCGGCCCGCTGGGCGCGCTGGCGGTGGGCGCGGCCTCGGGGCTGCTCAACGGCGCGGCCGGCATCGGCGGGCCGCCGGCGATCGTCTTCTACTTCGCGTCCACCGGCGCGGCCATCAGCCGCGCGACGCTGATCGCCTACTTCCTGGTCACCGACGTCTATGCGCTGGCCTGGGCCGGCGGCGCCGGGCTGCTCAGCCAGGCCGGCTGGCCGCTGATCGTCGTCGCGCTGCCGTTCTCGCTGCTCGGCATCACGCTGGGCCAGGCGCTGTACCGCGGGCTGGACGAGGCCCGGCTGCGGCGGCTGATCTGGACCTTGCTGGCGCTGCTGGGCGCGCTGGGTGTGGCGCGGGCGGCCTGGCCGCTGCTGGGTTGACGAGGGGCGGCTCGGGCAGCGCCGTCGCGACGAGGGCGATGCGGCGTGCTGCAGCCGGCGGTCGTCGCCGACGGGAGCGCTTGGCCGGCCGCAAGCCTGCTGCCGGGCAGCAGCGCGAACTCACATGCCCGGCCATCGGCTGCCGATGGCCGACGACAGCCTGCGTCGGGGCCGCAGACCGAATGTCGACGGCGCCCCTCACCGACCCATCGGGGTCCGCGGCCAGCGTCGGCTTCAGTCCAGCTTCACCTTCGCCTCCCTGATCACCTTCCCCCACTTGGCGCTCTCCGCGTCGATGAAGGCCGCGAACTCCTCAGGCGTGCTGCCCACCGGCAGCGTGCCCATGCCCTCCAGCCTGGCCTTCACGTCGTCCAGGCGAACGATTCGGGAGACCTCGTCAGCCACCCGCTTGACGATCGCCGGCGGCGTGCGCGCCGGCGCCAGCAGGCCGGCCCAGGTGCTGCCGGTGAAGCCGGCAGTTCCCTGCTCGATGAACGTGGGCAGGTCGGGCAGCATCGGCAGCCTGCGCTCGGCCGCGACGCCGATCAGGCGGACCTGGCCCGCCTTGCCGGGATTGATCAGCCCCGAGGCGGCGTCGAACAGCAGCTGGATCTGCCCGCCCATCAGGTCCTGCATGGCAGCGGCGGCGCCCTTGTAGGGAATGTGGACCATGTCGGTCTGCGTCAGCGACTTCAGCAGTTCGGTCGTCAGGTGCGCCGCCGAACCGTTGCCGCTGGAGCCGAAGCTCACCTTGCCGGGGTTGCGTCTGGCGTACGCGATCAGTTCCTGCGCGTTCTTGAACGGGGCGTCCTTGTTGACCGCGGCCACCAGCGGCGAGACGCCGATCAGCGACACCGCGGCGAGGTCCTTGCGGTTGTCGTACGGCAGCTTGGCGTAGAGCGAGGGGTTGGCGGCATGGGCGGCGATCACGATGGCGAAGCTGTAGCCGTCGGGCGCCGACCGGGCCAGTTCCGCGACGCCGATGGTGCCGTTGGCGCCGGCCTTGTTGTCCACCAGCACCGTCTGGCCCAGCCGCTCCTGCAGCTTCTGGCCGACCAGGCGGGCCGTCACGTCGGTGAAGCCGCCCGGCGGGTACGGGACGATGAGGCGGATCGGCTTGGCGGGCCAGTCCTGCGCGAAGGCGGCTGGCGTCGCGAACATCGCCGCCACGGCCATGTTGAAGCGGCGACGGGTCGGGTGGGTGGTCATGTCATGGTCCTCTCAGTTCGAACGAAGGCCCGCGCGGCGGGCGGTGTCGCGCGGCTATTTCGCCGCCAGCCCCAGCTTCTCGATCAGCGCCTTGTCCTTCACGAAGGTCGCGGCGGCCCACTTGGCGTACTCGTCGCCGCTGCGGTACCAGGCCGACTGGTTGAGCTGGTCGAGCACCTCGAGGTGCTTGGGATCGTCCATCGCCTTCTTGAAGGCGTCATGCAGGATCTTCACCACCGCCGGGTCCATGCCCTTGGGGCCGACGATGCCGTACGGCGACTGCGAGACCACGCCGTACCCGAGCTCCTTGGCCGTCGGCACGTTCGTCCAGCGCTTGGTGCGCTGTTCGCCGAAGGTCAGCAGCAGGCGCATCTGTCCGTTGTCGACGAACTTGTCCCAGCCGGTGGCGTCGCTCTGCGCCATCACATGGCCGCCGAGCAGCGCCTGCTGCAGGTCGGCATTGCCCTTGAACGGCACGTGATTGAGCTGCACCTTGGCGTTCTCGGCCAGCTCCTCCATCAGCAGGTGCGGGCTGGTGCCGATGCCGGTCGAGCCGTAGTCGACCTTGCCGGGGTTCTTGCGCGCGGCTTCGAGGTAGTCGTTGAAGGTCTTGTACGGCGAATCGGCACGCACGGTGAAGCCGAAGGTGTAGCCCGACACGCCGATGACGAAGCTGAAGTCGTTCAGCGGATGCCACAGCGTCTTCTGCATGTGCGGCACGCGCAGCATGCCCATCGGGTACTGGGCGATCGTGTAGCCGTCGGGCTTGGCGGTGAGCGCCATCTGGCCCACCGCGAGCGTGCCACCGGCACCGGGCTTGTTCTCGACGATGATGTTCTGGCCCAGGCGCTTGCCGGCAAGCTCGGCCAGCGTGCGCATGTGGCGGTCGGTCGAGCCGCCCGCGGGCCAGGGCACGATCAGCGTGATCGGCTTGCTGGGAAAGCTCTGGCTGTGGGCGGCCAGCGGCGCCAGCAGCGCCGTGCAGGCGCAGACGGCCAGCAGCGCGCGGCGCGAGACGGTGTCGTTCATGAGTTTGGATCTCCTGTTCCCGATGGCCGCATCGGGCCTGGGTGGGTTGCGAAAGGCGGCGGCTCGCCGCAAGAGTGAGGTTCAACCAGGGTCATGCCCGGCCCGACGGCCCCTGCATCTCGCGCTCCTGCAGTTCGCGCCACATGACCTTGCCCGAGCCGGACTTGGGCAGCGACGGCACGATCTGCACGATGCGCGGGCTCTTGTAGGCCGCCATGTGCTCGTGCGCCCAATCGATGATCTGCTGCTCGGTGGCCTCGTGTCCTGGCTTGAGCACGACCAGCGCCTTGACCGTCTCGCCGCGCCGCGCGTCGGCGGCTGCGACGACGCAGGCTTCCTGGATCGCGGGGTGGCGGTACATCAGCGCCTCCACCTCCGCGGGCCAGACCTTGTAGCCCGACGCATTGATCATGCGCTTGAGCCGGTCGGTCATGAAGAAGTAGCCGTCCTCGTCGACGAAGGCGAGGTCGCCGGTGCGCAGGAAGCGCCTGCCGTCGATCTCGATGAAGGTCGCCGCCGTGGCCTCGGGTTGGTTCCAGTAGCCCTGCATGACCTGCGGGCCGTGCACCACGATCTCGCCGCTCTCGCCGGGCGGCAGCTCGCGCAGCGTGTCGGGGTCGACGATGCGCGCATCGACTTCGAACACCGGAATGCCCAGGCACTGCGGCTTGGGCCGGTGCGGCGGGTTGAGGTGGGTGGCGGCCATCGTCTCGGACATGCCGTAGCCTTCGACGTAGGGCAGTCCGACCCGTTCCTCCAGCCGCCGCGCCACTGCTTCGGGCATCGCGGCGCCGCCGCCACGGATCACCTCCAGGCTGGACAGGTCGTACGCCGACAAGGTGGGCAGGGCCAGGAAGTCGACCAGCATCGCGGTGATCGTCTGCCAGGTGGTCACGCCGTAGCGCTGGATGCAGGCGGCCGCGGCCTCGCGGTCCCAGCGCGGCAGCACGACGATCGTCGCGCCCACGTACAGCGGCCCGTTCATGCTGCCGGACAGGCCGGTGACGTGGAAGAACGGCAGCGCCGACAAGTACACCGCGTCCTGGGTGCGCGAGAACCAGGTCGTGCCGCCGACCAGCGTGCTCATCACGCTGCGGTGGGTGTGCACACAGCCCTTGGGCGCGCCGGTCGTGCCCGACGTGTAGGGCATGACGCAAGGATCGTCCGGCCCCGCGGTGAGCGGCCCGGGCCGCAGGCGGCGCTCGAGCGCCTCGCGCCACGGCACCACGCCGGGCGAGCGCGGCACCTCGCGGGCGGCGGCGACGAAGTCGGGCACGCGCAGGTCGGTCGGCCGCCTGAGGTAGTCGCTGTAGGTCGCGACCAGCAGATGCTGCAGCCCCGCGCCAGCCTGCTGGCGCAGCAGCGGCTGCATCTGCGGCAGCAGCTCCTGCGCGACGAGCGCCGTGGTGGCCTGGCAGTCCTCGACGTAGTGGCGCAGTTCGTCGGTCAGGTTCATCGGATTGACCGGCACCACAACCGCGTTGGCGCGCAAGATGCCGTAGAACGCGAGCACCCATTGCGGGCTGTTCTGCATGTACAGCAGCACCCGGTCGCCGGCCTTCACGCCGCACTCGTGCTGCAGGAAGCCGGCGATGCGCTCGGCCTCGTCCTTGAACTCGGCGAAGCTCACGGCGCTGTCGTAGAAGACGATGAAGGGCTTGTCGGGATAACGCGCCGCCGACACCTCGGCGTTGTGGAAGACGTTGGTCTGCGGCAGCGTCAGGTGGCGGGGGAGGCGCTGCGGCCAGTGCTGAAGATGCGGTTCACGGGCTCGGGACATGGCGGGCCTCACTTCTCGTCGGCGTGGCATGCGAGTTCCACCTTGGCGATCGCGTTGCGGTGCGCCTCGTCGGGGCCGTCGGCGAAGCACGGCGTGCGCGTGCCGGCATCGGCGCGCGCCAGCCCGAAGTCGTCGCTGACCGAGCCGCCGCCGTGCCGCTGCTGCAAGGCCTTGACCTTGGGGGAATGTTCGAAGTCCATCGATTTCAGCCTTTGCCGATGCGTTGTGCGAGCGCCCACGCCTGATCGGCCAGCGGGCGCGTGCGTTGTCAGGTTCTGCTCGCCTGGGCACTCGAGGCGTGGCCCGGCCTGCCGTGGTCGGCCAGGCCGATCGCTGCCGGCCCGATCCGGTGCAGCGCCGCGACCGCGCGGTTCATCTCGTCGTCGTGCGCGGCGCGCTCGGGCGTGCCCAGGCCGGGCAGCGTCGGGTTCCAGGGGATGCGGCCATCGACGCAGTCCATAACGTGGCAGGCCGTGCCGCTCACCACCGGGTCCTCGCCCAACGCATGGACGTGCGCGACCGGCACCGCGGTGGCGGCGAGTGCCTGCATGGCGCGGAACCCGCGCTCGACCGCATGCGCCGAGGGCAGCAGCGCGCCGGGGGGCCCGCGCCGCAGCAGATGGCGACGCCTGCCGGCGGCGCGCCGGAGGCTCGGGTTGCGCCGGCCGCCCTCGAACGGCTCGACCTCGAGCTCGCCGGCGAAACCGCGCACGTGCTTGCGCATGAAGGCCGCGAGCTTCGCGACCTCGAAGGCATGCTGCGGCGCCACCGGGCACGTGCCGCTGAACGGCGACGTCGCCTCCGGCGCGCGGTCGTCCTTCACCTTCACCGGTCGCTCCAGCTGCGGGTCACGTTCGAGCGTGCCGTGCCGGATCAGGACGCGAACGCCGCGATGCCGGTGATCGCCCGGCCGAGGATCAGCGCGTGCACGTCGTGCGTGCCCTCGTAGGTGTTCACCACCTCGAGGTTGACCAGGTGGCGCGCGACGCCGAACTCGTCGCTGATACCGTTGCCGCCCATCATGTCGCGCGCCAGGCGCGCGATCTCCAGGCTCTTGCCGCAGCTGTTGCGCTTCATGATGGACGTGATCTCGACCGCGGCCGTGCCCTCGTCCTTCATGCGCCCGAGGCGCAGACACCCTTGCAGGCCGAGCGTGATCTCGGTCTGCATGTCGGCCAGCTTTTTCTGGATGAGCTGATTCGCGGCCAGCGGCCGGCCGAACTGCTTGCGGTCGAGCACGTACTGGCGCGCGCGGTGCCAGCAGTCCTCGGCGGCGCCGAGCGCGCCCCAGGCGATGCCATAGCGGGCCGAATTGAGGCAGGTGAACGGTCCCTTCAGGCCGCGCACCTCGGGAAAGGCGTTCTCCTCGGGGCAGAACACGCCGTCCATGACGATCTCGCCGGTCGTGCTCGCGCGCAGGCCGACCTTGCCGTGGATCGCCG
>JAEUOY010000166.1 GCA_016790515.1 Burkholderiaceae bacterium
GCCGTGCCGGGCTGACCCGCATCGGCTTCGTCAGCGAGCCTGACGGCCGCTGACGACCCCGGCCCGCCCCCACAGCATCCACCTCCGTCCCGGTCAGGCGCTGCGTTGCCCGCAGCCGCCAGCCGCTGCCTTTCCCGAACCCCAAGCCGACCCCCACCCTCGCCATGAAGAAGACCCCGACCCTACCCCGCGCCCCGAAGACCGCCACGCCGCCATCGGCGCAACGCCTGCTGCCGCTGGGAGCGCTGGCCGCCGGCTTCGGCCTGGCCAGCCTGGCCGGGCTGGCGCAGGGCCAGACCCCGCCACTGCCGGCGCCAGGCGCGCCCGCCACCGCCACCGCCACCACCCCGGACAGCCCGACGGCCGAGGCCGGCACAACGGGCACGCTGCCGGTCGTGCGCGCCCGCGCCAGCGCCGAGAAGCCGGGCAAGGAGACCCTGCAGGCCACCACCACCCGCATCGGCAAGGGCCAGCAGGAACTGCGCGACGTGCCGCAGTCGATCACCGTGGTCACCGAGCGGCTGATCGACGACCGCAACCTCGACACGCTGAAGGAGGCGCTGCACAACACCGCCGGCATCGCCTTCCAGGCCGCCGAGGGCGGCGAGGAGGACATCCGGCTGCGCGGCTTCTCGCTGCAGGGCAGCGGCGACATCTTCGTCGACGGCATTCGCGACCCGGCCTTCTACGAGCGCGACACCTTCAACTACGACCGCCTGGAAGTGCTGCGCGGTTCGGCGTCGATGCTGTTCGGCCGCGGCTCGACCGGCGGCGCGGTCAACCAGGTCAACAAGCAGCCGCTGCTGTACGGCGGCAACGAGGCCGCGCTGACGGTCGGCGAAAATGCCTACGCCCGCGCCACGCTGGACCTGAACCAGCGCCTGGGCGAGAGCAACGCGCTGCGCATCAACGCGATGAAGACGGTGCAGGACGGCAACACCGGCGAGAACCTCGACAAGGAAGGCGTGGCCGCGACCTATGCCCATGGCATCGGCATGACCGACGAGTTCTCGGCCAGCCTGTACCACCTGAACAACGACAACGGCATCAACTACGGCCTGCCGTGGATCGCCCCCGACGCCGCCAACAACAACGCCGGCGGCAAGCGCGCGCTGCTGCCGGTGGCCCCCGAGGCCTACTACGGCCTGGCCAGCGACTACAGCACCGGCACGGCGACCTATGCCACGCTGACGCACCTGCACCGCTTCGGCGCTGGCAGCGAGCTCAAGACCGTCGTGCGCAGCGGCCGCTACGAGCGCGACATGCGCGCATCGACGATCCGGCTGTGCACCCGCAGCGCCGCCAATCCGGCCTGCCCGGCCACCGCGCCGACGCTCGAGACCTTCGGCGACGCGACGATCCTCACCCGCGGCAACCCGCAACCGAAGACCCAGTACTACGAGAACGTGGCGTTCCAGAGCGACTACAGCGGACGCTTCCAGGCGCTGGGCTTCAGGCACCAGGTCGCCGCCGGCCTGGACGGGCTGCTGGAGGACTTCACCAACTTCGGCGTCAGTGCCGCGCCGGGCAAGCCGCGCACCACCGCCGGCACGCCCGACGACGGCGCGGTGATCGACGAGTTCAGCCGCAACGTGTTCGAGAACCGCAGCTTCCAGTCGAAGGCCTTCGGCGTCTATGGCCAGGACCTGATGCAGGTCGCGCCCGAGTGGAAGCTGCTGCTGGGTCTGCGCTGGGACAAGGTCAGCGGCGAGTACGTCACGCCGCAGCTGACCGGCGCCAACGGCGCGGTGGTGCCATCGACCTACCGCTCGCGCAGCGACTCGCTGTGGAGCCACCGCCTCGGTGCGCTGTACCAGCCGACGCCGTTCCAGAGCTGGCACGTCTCGTACGGCAACTCGTTCAACACCTCGGGCGACACCTACCAGTACGACGCGCTGGGCAGCAACACGCCGCCCGAGGAGAGCGTCAACTACGAGCTCGGCGGCAAGTTCGACCTCGCCGACGGCCGGCTGAGCCTGCGCACCGCGGTGTTCTACTCGATCAAGAAGAACGAGCGCAATCGCGACGCCGAGTCGGTCAACCCGACCAACTACGTGCTCTCGGGCCAGCGCCATGCCGCCGGCCTGGAGCTCGACGTCGCCGGCCGCATCACGCCGGCCTGGGAGGTGTTCATGAGCTATGCCTGGATCCCCGACGCCGAGATCGACAAGGGCGTGCCGCCGGCCAACAACCCGGGCGGCCCGCCGGTCAGCCTGCAGGGCGAGCCGGTGGGATCGCGACCGGGACTGACGCCCGAGCACAGCGGCACGGTGTGGACGACCTACCGGATCGACGCGCAGTGGCGCGCCGGCGGCGGGCTGAACTGGCGCAGCAGCATGGCGCCGCAGCTGGTCACGACCTTCGAGGCGCCGGGCTACGTCACCGCCGACCTGATGGCCGAGTACACGGTCGGCGACATGGCCTTCAAGTTCAACCTCAGCAACGTCACCGACAAGCTCTACGCCGACATGCTCTACCGTGGCCACTACATCGCCGGCAAGGGCCGCACCGCGCAGCTGACCGCGTCCTACCGCTTCTGACCATGCTGCTGCACATCCCCCAGGTGCTCGACGCCGACGAGCTGGCGCAGGCCCGTGCGCTGCTGGCCGACGCCGAATGGGTGGATGGCCGCAGGACCGCCGGGCCGCAGGCCGCCACCGTCAAGCACAACCAGCAGCTGCCGCCGGGCTGCGCGGCGGCGCAGGCGCTGCAGGCGCTGGTGCTGGCCGCGCTCGACCGTCACCCGCTGCTGTTCTCGGCGGCGCTGCCCAAGCGCGTGCTGCCGCCGATGTTCAACCGCTACGGCGGCGAGGCGAACCACTACGGCGACCATGTCGACCAGGCGATCCGCCACATCCCAGGCGGCCCCCAGGCCGGCCAGCGGGTGCGCACCGACCTGTCGTGCACGCTGTTCCTGGCCGACCCGGCGGAGTACGACGGCGGCGAGCTGGTCATCTCGGACCTGACGCTCGGCAGTCTGGACAGCCCGCGCATCAAGCTGCCGGCCGGCGACGCGGTGCTCTACCCCGGCACCAGCGTGCACCGGGTCGAGCCGGTGACGCGCGGCCAGCGCCTGGCCAGCTTCTTCTGGATCGAGAGCCTGGTGCGCAGCGACGAGCAGCGCCGGCTGCTGTTCGAGATGGACCTGGCGCTGATGAAGCTGCGCCAGCGCGACGGCGAATCGGCCGAGGCCGTGAGCCTGACCGGCATCTACCACAACCTGCTGCGGCTGTGGGCCGACACCTGAGCATGGCCATCGCCGCGCCGGTCAACCTGTCCGAGTTCGAGGCCCTGGCGCGCCAGCGGCTCGACGACCAGGCCTGGGCCTACCTGGCCGGCGGCGCGGCCGACGAGCTGACGCTCACCGACAACCTGCAGGCCTGGCAGCGGCTGCGCCTGGCGCCGCGGGTGCTGCGTCCACTGGCCGGCGGCCACACCCGCAGCATGCTGCTGGGCCGGCCGCTTCCCTTCCCGGTCCTGCTGGCGCCGGTGGCCTACCAGCGGCTGTTCCACCCCGACGGCGAAGTCGCCAGCGCGCTGGCCGCGGCGATGCAGGGAACCGGCTACGTGCTCAGCGCCCAGGCCAGCACCCGGCTCGAGGACATCGCCGCGCTGCTGAAACCCGAGCCGACGCGCGGCCCGCTGTGGTTTCAGCTCTACCTGCAGGCCGACCGTGGCTTCACGCTCGAGCTGGTGCAGCGCGCCGAAGCCGCCGGCTTCGAGGCGCTGGTGCTGACCGTCGACGCGCCGACCCACGGCGCGCGCGACCGCGAGCGCCGCGCCGGCTTCCGGCTGCCGCCGGGCGTGTCGGCGGTCAACCTGGCCGGCGCGCCGCCGGCACCCGCGCCGCCGCTGCCGCCGGGCTGCAGCGCGCTGTTCGACGGCCTGCTGCAGCACGCCGCGACCTGGGACGACGTCGCCTGGCTGCAAGACCGGACCCGGCTGCCGCTGCTGCTGAAGGGCGTGCTGCACCCCGACGATGCCCGCCAGGCCGCGGCGCTGGGGCTCGCCGGCCTGATCGTCAGCAACCATGGCGGCCGCACGCTCGACACCGCACCGGCCACCGCCGACGCGCTGCCGCGCATTGCCGACGCGCTGGCCGCGCCGGGCGGCGAGCCGCCGGCGCTGCTGGTCGACGGCGGCATCCGCCGCGGCACCGACGTGCTGAAGGCGCTGGCGCTGGGAGCCCGGGCGGTGCTGGTCGGCCGCCCGGTGGCGATGGCGCTGGCCGCCGGCGGCGCCCAGGGCGTCGCGCTGGCGCTGCGCCTGCTGCGCGACGAACTCGAGATCGCGATGGCGCTGAGCGGCTGCAGGACGCTGGACGAGATCGGGCCGGCGGCGCTGTGGCGCGGCTGATCGCGCGGCGCCGGTCGCGCCTGACCCCCAAAGTTCGACACCAAACGGCCATTCTGAGCGTTTTCCGACCGCCGTCCCTAA
>JAEUOY010000003.1 GCA_016790515.1 Burkholderiaceae bacterium
CGGTCTCGAATCGATCAGCTCGGGCGACCTCGAGATCGGCGGCAAGCGCGTCAACGACCTGCCGCCGGCCAGGCGCGGCGTCGCGATGGTGTTCCAGAGCTATGCGCTGTACCCGCACATGACGGTGGCGCAGAACATGGCCTTCGGCCTGCAGGTGATGGGCTCGGACAAGGCCGACATCGAGCGCCGGGTCAGGAAGGCGGCCGAGATCCTGCAGCTCACCGCGCTGATGGACCGGCTGCCCAAGGCCTTGTCGGGCGGCCAGCGCCAGCGGGTGGCGATCGGCCGCGCGATCGTCAAGGAGCCCGACGTGTTCCTTTTCGACGAGCCGCTGTCCAACCTGGACGCCGCGCTGCGCGTGCAGACCCGGCTGGAGATCGCCAAGCTGCACCACGACATCGGCAAGGCCAGCATGATCTACGTGACGCACGACCAGGTCGAGGCGATGACGCTGGCCGACAAGATCGTGCTGCTGCGCGCCGGCAAGGCGGTGCAGGACGAGGGCAGCGTGGCCCAGTTCGGCAGCCCGATGGACCTGTACCACCGGCCGCAGAACCTGTTCGTCGCCGAGTTCATCGGCAGCCCGAAGATGAACGTGATGCCCGGCCGGCTGGTGCGCGCCGAACCCGACCACGCGATCGTCGACGTGCATGGCGAACAGGTCGCCGTCGCGGTGGACGCCCGCAGCGCCGCGGCCGGCGCGGCGGTGACGCTGGGCATCCGCCCCGAGCACCTGATCGCCGGCGAGACCGGCGAGGGCTCGCCGCTGCACGTGAGCCTGCACCAGATGGAGCGGCTGGGCGACAGCTCGCTGCTGTACCTGAAGATCGACGAGGCCTCGCCGCTGGTCACGCTGCGGCTGGAAGGCGCCGCGACGAACGCCCCCGGCTCGCGCATCACGCTGCGCCTGCGTGCCCAGGAGTGCCACCTGTTCGACGCCCAGGGCAAGGCCTTCCGGCGCACGGTGACGCTGCCGACCTGAGACCGATCGCCGGAGGACCCCGATGAGCGAAGCATGGTGGAAGCGCAGCGTCGTCTACCAGATCTACCCGCGCAGCTTCTGCGACAGCAACGGCGACGGCATCGGCGACCTGGCCGGCATCACCGCCCGCCTCGACCACCTGCAGCAGCTGGGGGTCGACGTGGTCTGGCTGTCGCCGGTGTACAAGTCGCCCAACGACGACAACGGCTACGACATCAGCGATTACCGCGACATCATGGACGAATTCGGCACGATGGCCGATTTCGATGTCATGCTCGCGGCGATGCACGAGCGCGGTCTCAAGCTGATGATGGACCTGGTGGTCAACCACACCTCGGACGAGCACGCCTGGTTCCAGCAGGCGCGCCGGAGCCGCGACAACCCCTACCACGACTACTACATCTGGAGGGAGCCGAAGGACGGGCGCGAACCCAACAACTGGGAGGCCGCCTTCAGCGGCTCGGCCTGGGAATGGAACGAGGCCACCGGCGAGTACTACCTGCACATGTTCTCGAGGAAGCAGCCCGACCTGAACTGGGAGAACCCGAAGGTCCGCGCCGAGGTCTTCGAGATGATGCAGTTCTGGCTCGCCAAGGGCGTCGACGGCTTCCGCATGGACGTCATCAACATGATCTCCAAGCCCTACCGCGCCGACGGCAGCCTGCCCGACGCGCCGGTGGTGCGCCCGGGCTTCCTGCAGCCGGGCTTCGGGCTGGTGACCAACGGCCCGCGCCTGCTCGAGTTCCTGCGCGAGATGAAGCAGCAGGTGCTGTCGCACCATGACGGCATCACCGTCGGCGAGGCGCCGCTGGCCACCATCACCCAGGGGGTGGAGATCACCCACGAGGACAGCGGGGCGCTGAACATGCTGTTTCAGTTCGAGCACATGGAGCTCGACTCGGTGGCCGGCCACCCGAACGGCAAGTGGGCGCTGAAGGCGCTGGACCTGCGCGACCTGAAGGCGACGATGTCGCGCTGGCAGGACGCGCTGCACGGCCGCGGCTGGAACAGCCTGTACCTGGGCAACCACGACCAGCCGCGGCCGGTCTCGCGCTTCGGCGACGACGAGCGCTGGCGCGTCGAATCGGCCAAGATGCTCGGCACCTGGCTGCACATGATGCAGGGCACGCCCTACGTCTACCAGGGCGAGGAGCTGGGCATGACCAACATGCCGTTCGCCTCGGTCGACGACCTGCGCGACATCGAGTCGATCAACGTGTACCAGGTGGCGGTCGGCGAGCGCGGCGAGGACCCGGCCCAGGTGTTCGCGGCGATCCTCGCCAAGGGCCGCGACAATGCCCGCACGCCGGTGCAGTGGGACGCCACGCCGAATGCCGGCTTCAGCAGCGGCAGGCCGTGGATCGCGGTGAACCCCAACTGCAGCGACGTCAACGCAGCCCAGGCGCTGGCCGACCCGGACTCGGTGTTCCACCACTACCGCCGGCTGATCGAGCTTCGCCGCCGGCATCCGGTCATCGTCCATGGCCGCCACGCACTGCTGCTGCCCGACGACCCGCAGGTCTACGCCTACACCCGCACGCTGGGGGGGCAGACCCTGCTGGTGGTGTGCAACTTCGGTGACCAGTCGCCTTCGTTCAGCTGGCCGGCGCCGCTGCGCGGCAGCCGGGCCTCGCTGCTGATCGCCAACCTGGCGGTGGCCGAGCCGGCGGTGGCGGCCGACTTCACGCTGCGCCCCTACGAGGCGCGTGTCTACCTGTGCCAGGGAGAGGCTTCATGACCGCACTCCGCGCACCCGGCGCGCGACTGCTCGCCGACGTCGGCGGCACCAATGCCCGCTTTGCCTGGCAGCCCGCCGCCGGCGCCGCGATCGGCGACGTGATCGTGCTGCCCTGCGCCGACCACGCCACGCTGGCCGACGCGATCGCCACCTACCTCGGCCGGCTCGGCCGCGGCACGCCAAGCGAATGCGCGATCGCGATCGCCAACCCGGTGACCGGCGACCAGGTGCGCATGACCAATCACCACTGGGCGTTCTCGATCTCGGCGCTCGAGGCGCAGTGCGGCTTCGAGCGGCTGCGCGTGCTCAACGACTTCACCGCGCTGGCGCTGGCGCTGCCGTCGCTGCCGCGCGACGAACTGCGCCAGGTCGGCGGCGAGGCGCCGGTGCCCGGCACCGCCATCGCGCTGATCGGACCGGGCACCGGCCTGGGCGTCTCGGGCCTGTTGCCCGACGGCCGCGGCGGCTGGGTGCCGCTGCAGGGCGAAGGCGGCCATGCCACGCTGGCGGGGCGCACGGCGCGCGAGCAGGCGGTGCTGCAGCAGCTGGACTTCCAGTACGGCCATGCCTCGGGCGAACGTGCCATCTCCGGGCAGGGCCTGATCGACGTCTACCAGGCGCTGCAGGCCATCGATGCGCCGCGACAGCCGCGCCGGGAGATCAACGCGGCGCAGATCGTTCAGGGGGCGCTCGAGCACGACAATGCCGCCTGCCTGGAAGCGCTGGACCTGTTCTGCGCCTTCCTCGGCACCGCGGCCGGCAACCTGGCGCTCACGCTCGGGGCCCGCGGCGGCGTCTACATCGGCGGCGGCATCGTGCCGCGGCTCGGCGATGCGTTCGACAGCTCGCCGTTCCGCTCGCGCTTCGAGGCCAAGGGCCGTTTCAAGGCCTACCTGGCGTCGATCCCGGTGTTCGTGATCGACGCGAGGCAATCACCGGCGCTGCTCGACGCCGCCGCCGCGCTGGACCACAATTTCGACTGACCGCCGCACCGCCAGGAGCCCCCGATGATCGACGACGCCACCATCGCCCTGGTCTGCAGCGCCGCGCACGGCGATCCGTTCTCGGTGCTGGGCCTGCACCGCGACGCCAGCGGCCAGCGCTGGCTGCGCGCCTTCCTGCCGGGAGCCGCGCAGGTCGATGCCTGCACGGCCGATGGCGGCACGGCGCTGTGCCGCCTCGCGCAACGCCATGCCGACGGCTTCTTCGAGGGCGCCTATCCCGAAGCCGGCGCCGATGACTACCGCTTCCAGGTGCGCTGGCAGGACGGCAACAGCGGACTGCTCGACGACCCCTACCGCTTCGGCGCCGTGCTCGGCGAGATGGACGTCTGGCTGATGGGCGAGGGCACGCACCTGCGGCCCTACGAGGTGCTGGGCGCCACCGAGCGCGAGATGCAGGGCGTGGCCGGCACCTCGTTCGCGGTCTGGGCGCCGAACGCCTCGCGGGTCAGCGTGGTCGGCGACTTCAACTTCTGGGACGGCCGCCGCCACCCGATGCGGCTGCGCCGCGAATGCGGTGTCTGGGAGATCTTCCTGCCCGGGGTGCGTGCCGGCGCGCGCTACAAGTACGAGGTCCGCAGCCGTGACGGCCGGCTGCTGCCGCAGAAGGCCGACCCCTACGCGCTGCAGTCCGAGCTGCGCCCGGCCACCGCCAGCGTCGTCGCCCACATGCCGGCGGCCCTGCCGGCGTCGCCCGAGCGCCGGAAGGCCAACGCGCTGGACGCGCCGATCAGCATCTACGAGGTGCACCTCGCGTCCTGGCGGCGCAAGGACGGCAACCAGTGGCTGAACTGGGACGAGCTCGCCGACCAGCTGGTGCCCTACACCCGCGAGATGGGCTTCACCCACCTCGAACTGCTGCCGGTCAGCGAGCACCCGTTCGACGGCAGCTGGGGCTACCAGCCGATCGGCCTGTACGCGCCGACCTCGCGCTTTGGTGACCCGTCGGGCTTTCGCCGCTTCGTCGACCGCTGCCACGCCGAGGGCATCGGGCTGATCATCGACTGGGTGCCGGCGCACTTTCCGTCCGACGCCCACGGCCTGGCCAGCTTCGACGGCACCCATCTGTACGAATACGCCGACCCGCGCGAAGGCTTCCACCAGGACTGGAACACGCTGATCTACAACTTCGGCCGCACCGAGGTGCGCAACTTCCTGGTCGGCAACGCGCTGTACTGGCTCGAGCGCTACGGCGTCGACGGCCTGCGCGTCGACGCGGTGGCCTCGATGCTGTACCGCGACTACAGCCGCAAGTCCGGCGAATGGGTGCCCAACGTGCACGGCGGGCGCGAGAACCTGGAGGCCATCGCGTTCCTCAAGCGCATGAACGAGGTGGTCGGCGTCGAGCGGCCGCAGGCGGTGACGCTGGCCGAGGAATCGACCGCCTTCCCGCAGGTCTCGCGGCCGGTGTTCGCCGGCGGGCTGGGCTTCCACTACAAGTGGAACATGGGCTGGATGCACGACAGCCTGCAGTACATCGAGCGCGACCCGGTGCACCGCAAGTACCACCACGGCGAGATCACCTTCAGCCTGGTCTATGCCTTCAACGAGAA
>JAEUOY010000135.1 GCA_016790515.1 Burkholderiaceae bacterium
GCTGAAGGTGAACGGCCGCGCGGCCGTGGTGCTGCCGGACAACGTGCTGTTCGAAGGCGGCGCCGGCGAAACCATCCGACGCAAACTGCTGCACGAGTGCGACCTGCACACCCTGCTGCGCCTGCCCACCGGCCTGTTCTACGCCCAGGGCGTGAAGGCCAACGTGCTGTTCTTCGACAAGAAGCCGGCCAGCCAGACGCCCTGGACCGAGAAGCTGTGGATCTACGACCTGCGCACCAACAAGCACTTCACGCTGAAGACCAACCCCTTGAAGCGCACCGACCTGGACGAGTTCGTGCGCCTGTACAACCCGGCCAACCGGCACGACCGCACGCCCACCTGGAGCGCGGAGCAGCCCGAAGGACGTTGGCGCGCGTACGACCAGGCCGAACTGCTGGCGCGCGACAAGGCCAGCCTGGACATCTTCTGGCTGCGCGATGAATCGCTGGCCGACAGCGACAACTTGCCGCCGCCGGATGTGATCGCGCAGGAGATCGTCGACGACCTGGAGGCGGCGCTGGAGCAGTTCCGCCTGATCGCGGGCGATCTGGGGGAGGCCACGGCGGCGATTGACGCCGATTGATCCCAATGGTCACCGCCGCAGACCACGGGCCAAGCGCCCAACGGTCGTTTGGGTCAGGCCGAGAAAACCGGTGGGCCATGGATGGGCCACCGGTGGGCCACAGATGGGCCATGGCGTCCAGAAACGCCGAAGCCCGCACGGGGCGGGCTTCGTAAGTGCCTGTCGGCACTTGTATTTTTTGGTTGCGGGGGCAAGATTTGAACTTGCGACCTTTGGGTTATGAGCCCAACGAGCTACCAGGCTGCTCCACCCCGCGACTGAGCCTTGAACTATAGCACAGGCGCTGCAGCGTGGCACGGGCGATCCATACGATGTCGGTCGTGAATCGACCGGTCCCAGCGCCGGAAATGAGCGACATCACCGCGATGCCCGTCAAAGCCCGGCCCGGTCCAGGCTGCGGCCGAAGCGCTCGGCGTTCTGGAAGCCGACGACCCGTGCCGCGGCGATCTCCTGCCCCGTGCCGTCGAAGAACAGCGTGCCCGGCGGGCCGAACAGCTTGAACCGCCGCAGCAGCGCACGGTGCGCCTCGCTGTTGGCGGTGACGTCGGCCTTCAGCAGCACCGCGCGGCCCAGCCGGGCGGCGATCGCCGGGTCGCTGAAGGTGAAGCGCTCCATCTCCTTGCACGACACGCACCAGTCGGCATAGAAGTCGAGCATCACCGGGCGCCCGCCAGCGGCGAGCAGCGCGGCGTCCAGCCCCGGCAGGTCGTCGATGCGCTGGAAGCGCGGCAGCTTGCCCGGCGCTGCGGCATTCGCACCCAGGTGCGCCAGCGGGCGCAGCGGGTCGCGGCCGCCCGAGGCGGCGCCGACGATCTGCATCAGCCCGAGCGCCAGCGCCAGCATGCCCAGGGTGCGCTGCAGGCCGCTGCGCAGCGCATGCCGGTGATGGCCGTGCACGCCGAAGGGCCGCAGCAGGTAGCCCGCCAGCAGCAGCAGCAGGCCCCAGAGCGCCATCACCGCAGCGATCGGCAGCACCGGCTGGGCGAGCCAGAGCGCCACTGCCAGCATCAGCAGGCCGAACAGGCGCTTGACGCCGTGCATCCACAGCCCGGCCTTGGGCAGCCAGCGGCCGGCCGACGCGCCCAGCAGCAGCAGCGGCACGCTCATGCCGCCGGCCATCGAGAACAGTGCCGCGCCGCCCTGCACGACGTCGCCGCTCTGGCTGATGAACAGCAGCGCGCCGGCCAGCGGCGCGGTGACGCAGGGGCTGACGATCAGCGCCGAGACGCCGCCCATCACGAAGACCCCGGCCATCTGGCCGGCCGGCAGGCGGTTGCTGTGCAGCGAGAGGTGGGTGGTCCATCGGTGCGGAAGCCGCAACTGGTAGACATCGAACATCGACAGCGACAGCAGCACCAGCAGCCCCGAGAAGCCGGCGATCGCCCAGGGCGTCTGCAGCGCCGCGCCGAAACCCTCGCCGGCCAGACCCGCGGCGACGCCCAGCGCGGTGTAGACCAGCGCCATGCCCAGCGCATAGGCCGCTGCCAGCAGCAGGCCGCGCAGGCGCGAGGGGCGCCGCTGGGTACCGACGATCAGCGACGACAGGATTGGCAACATCGGCAGCACGCAAGGCGTGAACGACAGCAGCAGGCCCATGCCGAAGAACGCCAGCACCACCTGCCACATCCGGCCGCCCGACAGCACGCGGTCGACCGCTGCACCGCCGAGCAAGGCGTCGAGCGACCAGGGCGAGGCGGCAGCGCCGGCCGCGGCGGGCGCCGGCGCGGCGGGCGTTCCGCCGAGCACCGCCGGGTCCAGGCGCAGCTCGGTGGTCATCGGTGGATAGCACAGGCCGGCATCGGCGCAGCCCTGAACCACCACCGACAGCGAGAACGGTCCGGCCGCCGCGCTGACCGGCAGCCCGACCCGCAAGGCATCGCGATAGGTCTCGACGTTCTTCTGGAAGTTCTCGTCGAACTTCACCTTGCCCGGCGGGACCTCGGGGACCCCCAGCACCGCCCCCTGCGCGCCGAAGCGCAAGGGCTCGCGGTAGAGGTAGTAGCCCGGCGTGATCAGCACGCTGACCTCGGCGCGGTCGGCCGCCAGCATGCGTGCGCTGACGCGGAAGGCCTGCTCGGGCGGCAGGAAGTCGTCGGCAGCGAGTGCCGGCGTCGCGAACCACAGCAGCAGCGATGCCAGCAGCCCCAGCAGCGACCCGGCCAGCCGGCCGGACGCGGCGAGCGGCCGGCGGACCAGCAAGTGCGGTGAGGCCGTGGAACTCATCGAAGGAGGATTCTCGCCCTTGCGAAGGGTTCCGTGTTGCCGCTGCCGCGTTCGGTGGCGCGGGCAGCAGATGCAAAAAAGCCAGCGCGGCAGCTGGCTGTCATCGCGCTGGCCGGGTGTGCGTCGGGTGCCGGCGGCACCCGGCGGCTCACTCGGCGTCGGCCGAGGCGGCATCGGTGGCTGGCGCGACCTCGGGCCGGTCGACCAGCTCGACGAAGGCCATCGGCGCGTTGTCGCCGACCCGGAAGCCCATCTTCAGGATCCGGGTGTAGCCGCCCGGGCGGGTCTGGTAGCGCGGGCCCAGCTCCTTGAACAGCTTCATCACCACGTCGCGGTCGCGCAGGCGGGCGAACGCCAGGCGGTGGTTGGCCAGGCTGGGGGTCTTGCCCAGCGTGATCAGCGGCTCGACGACGCGGCGCAGTTCCTTGGCCTTCGGGACGGTGGTCTTGATCGCCTCGTGCTGCAGCAGCGAGACGCACATGTTGCGCAGCATCGCGGCGCGGTGCTCGCTGGTGCGGTTGAGTTTGCGGAGTCCGTGACGGTGACGCATGGTGCTTTCCTTTCGTTATCGACCCCTGGCCGTGTCAGGTACCCGGGGGTGCACTCGGGCCCGGCGGCCCGGCTTCGTCGCGCGGGAAGAGTCCTCAGCGCTTGTCCAGGCCTTGGGGCGGCCAGTTCTCCAGCCGCGCGCCGAGCGTGAGCCCGCGCGAAGCCAGCACTTCCTTGATCTCGTTGAGCGACTTGCGGCCCAGGTTGGGCGTCTTCAGCAGTTCGGTCTCGGTGCGCTGGATCAGGTCGCCGATGTAGTAGATGTTCTCGGCCTTCAGGCAGTTGGCCGAACGCACCGTGAGCTCGAGTTCGTCGACCGGGCGCAGCAGGATCGGGTCGTGCGTCGCCGTGGGGGCCAGGCCCGCGCCGGGATACACGCCGCTCATGCCCTCGACCGGTTGCAGGCCGGAAAAGACCATCAGCTGGTCGACCAGGATCTGCGCCGAGGAGCGGATCGCTTCCTCGGGCGTGACCGCGCCGTTGGTCTCGATCTCCATCACCAGCTTGTCCAGATCGGTGCGCTGCTCGACGCGGGCGTTCTCGACCGCGTAGCTGACGCGCCGCACAGGGGAGAACGAGGCATCGAGCACGATGCGGCCGATCGACTTGGTCGGCTCGTCGCCATAGCGGCGCATCGTGCCGGGCACGTAGCCGCGGCCCTTCTCGACCTTGATCTGCATGTCGAGCTTGCCGCCCTGAGCCAGGTGGGCGATGACATGCTCGGGGTTGATGATCTCGACGTCGTGCGGCACCTGGATGTCGGCGGCGGTGACCGGGCCTTCGCCCTCCTTGCGCACCACCAGCGTGACTTCGTCGCGGTTGTGCAGGCGGAAGACCACGCCCTTCAGGTTCAGCATGATGTGCACCACATCCTCGGCGACGCCGTCGATCGCCGAGTACTCGTGCAGCACGCCGGCGATGGTGACCTCGGTCGGTGCGTAACCCACCATCGACGACAGCAGCACGCGGCGAAGCGCATTGCCCAGCGTGTGGCCGTAGCCGCGCTCGAAGGGCTCGAGCGTCACTTTGGCGCGGTGGTTGGCCAAGGGCTCGACGTGGATGGCCTTGGGTTTCAGCAGATTGGTTTGCATCGAATCCTGTTCCTCTCAATACCCTCGGCTCGTTACACCGATAAGGCTGACGGACCATGCCGGGCAGGGTTCGCCCCGTGCGGCGCCCGGCAAGCCGCCGCAGGGGAATGGGCGTCGCGACCGCCTTGGGCCGCGCGCCGGCAAGGCATCAGCGCGAGTACAACTCGACGATCAGCGACTCGTTGATCTCGGCGCCGAACTGGTCGCGGTCGGGCACCTTCTTGAACACGCCTTCGAGCTTGGTGGCGTCCACCGACACCCAGTCGGGCATGCCGATCGAGCCGGCGAGCTTGACCGATTCGGTCACGCGCAGCTGCTTCTTGGCCTTCTCCTTCAGCGAGATCACGTCGCCGGCCTTCACCAGGTACGAGGCGATGTTCACCGGCTGTCCGTTGACCAGGATCGCCGCGTGCGACACCAGCTGGCGCGCCTCGGCGCGGGTCGAGCCGAAGCCCATGCGGTAGACGACGTTGTCCAGCCGCGACTCCAGGATGAACAACAGGTTGGCGCCGGTGTTGCCCTTGCGGCGCTCGGCCTCGGCGAAGTAGCGGCGGAACTGGCGCTCGAGCACGCCGTACATGCGCTTGACCTTCTGCTTCTCGCGCAGCTGGATGCCGAAGTCGGAGGTGCGCTGGCCGGAGGTGCGGCCGTGCTGGCCGGGCTTGGATTCGAACTTCGACTTGTCGCTGATCGCGCGGCGGGCGCTCTTCAGGTACAGGTCGGTGCCTTCACGGCGGGCCAGCTTGGCCTTGGGTCCCAGGTAACGTGCCACGGTGTTTCCTTGTGTTGATCTGACGCGAGGCGAAAGTCGCGCGAGTCTGGCGGGTGTTTGGAGGTCGCTCAGACGGTGGGCTTGATCGTCGCTCGGTGGTTCGGACCAGGGCACGCCCGGCCTGAAACCCACCCCGCCCAACGAAATCGCCGGCTGGCGCCCGGAAGCACCCGCCGGCTGACGGAAAACTGATGATTATAGCGGCTCGATGGCCGCTCCAACCAGACGCAGGTTCGCGCTCAGATGCGGCGGCGCTTCTGCGGGCGGCAGCCGTTGTGCGGCACCGGCGTCACGTCGCTGATCGAGTTGATGCGGATGCCCAGCGCGGCCAGCGCACGCACCGACGACTCGCGGCCCGGGCCGGGGCCCTTGATGCGCACGTCCAGGTTCTTGATGCCCTGCTCCTGCGCCGCGCGGCCGCAGGTCTCGGCGGCCACCTGGGCGGCGAACGGCGTCGACTTGCGCGAGCCCTTGAAGCCCTGGCCGCCCGACGAGGCCCAGGCGAGCGAGCCACCCTGGCGATCGGTGATCGTGATGATGGTGTTGTTGAACGACGCGTGCACGTGAGCGATGCCGTCCGCGATGTTCTTGCGGATCTTCTTGCTCACGCGGCGCGCCGCGGTATTGGCAGGTGCTTTGGCCATGTCGTGTCTCGATCAGGGTTTCGGGCTTACTTCTTCAGCGCGGCGGCGCCCTTGCGCGGACCCTTGCGGGTACGGGCATTGGTGCGGGTGCGCTGGCCGCGCATCGGCAGGCCGCGGCGGTGGCGCATGCCGCGGTAGCAGCCCAGGTCCATCAGCCGCTTGATGTTCATCGAGATCTCGCGACGCAGGTCGCCCTCGATCGTCATCTTGCCGATCTCGTCGCGGATCTTCTCGAGGTCGCTGTCCGACAGGTCCTTGATCTTCTTGGAATAGGCGATGCCCACCGAGTTGCAGATCTTCTGCGCGGTGGTGCGGCCGATGCCGTAGATCGCCGTCAGGCCGATCTCGGCGTGCTTGTGCGGCGGAATGTTGATGCCAGCAATACGTGCCATGGGGATCCTCTATCTACTCGACGCAGCCGGGCCTCAGCCCTGGCGCTGCTTGTGGCGCGGGTCGGTGCAGATCACGCGCACCACACCCTTGCGGCGGATGACCTTGCAGTTGCGGCACATTTTCTTGACCGATGCAGAGACTTTCATCGTCTTCTCCTAAAGCACTCGACACGCACGAAGCGGCGCAGCGCGACTCGAATCTGGGGCGTCAGCCCGCCTTGAAGTTGGCTTTCTTCAGCAAGGACTCGTACTGCTGACTCATCACGTAACTCTGCACCTGCGCCCAGAAGTCCATCGTGACGACCACGATGATCAGCAGCGAGGTGCCGCCGAAGTAGAACGGCACGTTGTACTTCAGCACCAGGAATTCGGGCAGCAGGCAGACCGCGGTGATGTAGATCGCGCCGGCCAGCGTCAGCCGCGACAGGATGCGGTCGATGTGCTTGGCCGTCTGCTCGCCCGGACGGATGCCCGGGATGAAGGCGCCGCTCTTCTTCAGGTTGTCCGCGGTCTCGCGGCTGTTGAAGACCAGCGCGGTGTAGAAGAAGCAGAAGAACACGATCATTGCCGCGTACAGCATCACGTAGATCGGCTGCCCCGGCGACAGCGCCGACGAGATGTCCTTCAACCAGCGCATGCCGTCGCCGGTGGCGAACCAGCCCACCACGGTGGCCGGCAGCAGGATGATCGACGAGGCGAAGATCGGCGGGATCACGCCCGACATGTTCAGCTTCAGCGGCAGGTGCGACGACTGCCCGCCGTAGACCTTGTTGCCGACCTGGCGCTTGGCGTAGTTCACCAGGATCTTGCGCTGGCCGCGCTCGACGAACACCACCACGTAGGTCACGCCGACGACCAGCACGATGATGAACAGCGCCGCGAAGATGCTCATCGCGCCGGTGCGGATCAGCTCGAACAGGCCGCCCAGCGCGCCCGGCAGGCCGGCCGCGATGCCGCCGAAGATCAGGATCGAGATGCCGTTGCCGAGCCCGCGCTCGGTGATCTGCTCGCCCAGCCACATCAGGAACATCGTACCGGCCGTCAGGCTGACCACGGTGGTCATGCGGAAGCCGAAACCGGGGTTGATCACCAGGCCGACCGAGCCCTCGAGCGCGAGCGCGATGCCCAGGCTCTGGAACAGCGCCAGCCCCAGCGTGCCGTAGCGGGTGTACTGGGTGATCTTGCGGCGGCCGGCCTCGCCTTCCTTCTTCAGCGCCTCCAGCGTCGGCACGACGTAGGTCATCAGCTGCATGATGATCGACGCCGAGATGTACGGCATGATGCCCAGCGCGAACACGGTGAAGCGCGACAGCGCCCCGCCCGAGAACATGTTGAACAGACTGAGGATGCCGCCCTGCTGGCCCTTGAACAGCTGCTGGAGCTGGTTCGGGTCGATGCCCGGCACCGGAATGTGCGCGCCGAGCCGGTAGACCACCAGCGCCAGCAACAGAAAGACCAGCCGGCGACGCAGGTCGCCGAACTTGCCGCTCTTGGCCAGCTGGTTTGCCGAAGTTGCCAAAACGAGTTCCTGAACGCCTGGGAAGCGAGGGAAATCAGGCCAGCGCGCCGCCGGCGGCTTCGATCGCCGCCTTGGCTCCCGCGGTGGCGGCGATGCCCTTGAGCGTGACCTTGCGCGTCAGTTCGCCGCTCTTGATGACCTTGACGTTCTTGATCAGCTGGCCGACCAGGCCGGCGGCCTTGAGCATCACCAGGTCGACCTCGTCCTGGTCCAGGCGCTGCAGGTCGGTCAGCGTGATCTCGCCGTTGAACTTCAGCGACTGCGACTTGAACCCGCGCTTGGGCAGGCGGCGCTGCAGCGGCATCTGGCCGCCTTCGAAGCCCACCTTGTGGTAGCCGCCGGCGCGTGAAGTCTGGCCCTTGTGGCCACGACCGGCGGTCTTGCCCAGGCCCGAACCGATGCCGCGGCCGACACGGCGGCGGGCCCTCTTGGCGCCTGCAGCCGGCTTGATGGTGTTGAGTTGCATGTTGAAGTCCTGACTGACGAGCCGCGCTCTCAGACCACCAGCACCAGGTAGGCGATCTTGTTGATCATGCCGCGCACGGCCGGGGTGTCCTCGAGCTCGCGCTCGCTGTTGACACGGCGCAGGCCGAGGCCGCGCACGGTATCGCGGTGGTCCTGCTTGCAGCCGATCGGGCTGCGCACGAGCCTGACCTTGAGGGTTTTCTTGTCCGACATGGGTGTTCTCCGGCGGCCGGTCAGTTGAAGATCTCTTCGACCGACTTGCCGCGCTTGGCCGCCACTTCGGCGGCGGTGGTCGAGCGGCGCAGCGCGTCCAGCGTGGCACGCACCATGTTGTACGGGTTGCTCGAGCCCAGGCTCTTAGCGACGATGTCGGTGACGCCCATCACCTCGAACACCGCGCGCATCGGGCCGCCGGCGATGATGCCGGTACCGGCCGGCGCGGGCGCCAGCAGCACCTTGGCCGCGCCGTGCTCGCCGCGCACGTTGTGGTGCACGGTGCCGTTGCGCAGCTGCACCTTGAACATGCCGCGGCGTGCGGCGTCCATCGCCTTCTGCACCGACACCGGCACTTCCTTGGCCTTGCCCTTGCCCATGCCGATGCGGCCGTCGCCGTCACCGACCACGGTCAGCGCCGCGAAGCTCAGCGTGCGGCCGCCCTTGACGACCGTGGTCACGCGGTTCACCGCGATCATCTTTTCCTTCAGGCCGTCGTCATTGCCTTCGGTCTGGGCGCGAGGTTGAAACTTTGCCATTTGTGATCCTTAGAACTGCAGACCGGCTTCGCGCGCAGCCTCGGCCAGGGCCTTGACGCGGCCGTGGAAGGCGAAGCCCGCACGGTCGAAAGCCACCTTCTCGATGCCGGCGGCCTTGGCCTTTTCGGCGATGCGCTTGCCAACGATGGCTGCCGCCGAGGTGGTGCCGCCCTTGCCGTCGCCGCCGAGTTGCTCGCGCACCGCCTTCTCGGCGGTGGAGGCGCTGGCCAGCACGCGGCTGCCATCGTCGGAAATGACGCTGGCGTACACATGCAGGTTCGAGCGGAACACCGTCAGCCGGGCCACCACCTGCTGCGCAATGCGCACGCGGGTCTGGCGGGAGCGACGCAGGCGCTGTTCTTTCTTGTTCAACATCGTGTCGCTCCTTACTTCTTCTTCGTCTCTTTCAGGCTCACACGCTCGTCCGCATAGCGGATTCCCTTGCCCTTGTAGGGCTCGGGCGGACGAATCGCGCGCACCTCGGCAGCTACCTGGCCGACGGCCTGGCGATCGGCACCCTTGATGACGATTTCAGTCTGCGTCGGCGTTTCCACCTTCACGCCGCCCGGCATGTCCTTGACCACCGGGTGAGAGAAGCCGACCTGCAGATTCAGCTTCTGGCCCTGCGCCTGCGCGCGAAAGCCCACGCCCACCAACGTCAGCTTCTTCTCGAAGCCCTTGGTGACGCCGTTGATCATGTTGTTGACCAGCGCACGCATCGTGCCGCTCATCGCATTGGCCTCGGCACTGTCGTTGGCCGGCTCGAAGGTCAGCGTGGCGCCATCTTGCTTGACGGCAACCAGCGCGTTGGCAGTGCGCACCAGCGCGCCGTTGCCGCCCTTGATCGAAATCTGATCCGCCGTGATCGACACGTCCACGCCTTGCGGGACGGTGACCGGCATCTTTCCTACGCGAGACATGGCTCGAATCCTTCCGTTAGACGCCGCCGATCAGGCGACGTAGCACAGCACTTCGCCGCCGACACCGGTCTGGCGCGCCTTGCGGTCGGTCATCACGCCCTTGGGCGTGGTGACGATCGCCACACCCAGGCCGTTCATCACCGCCGGGATGGCCTCGCGGCCGCGGTACACGCGCAAGCCGGGGCGGCTGACGCGCTCGATGCGCTCGATCACCGGACGGCCGGCGTAATACTTCAGCGCGATCTCAAGCTGGCTCTTGCCATCTTCATTGCGCACCGAGAAGCCATCGATATAGCCCTCGTCCTTCAGGACCTGCGCGATCGCCACCTTCAACTTCGACGACGGCATCGACACCACGGCCTTGTCAACGCTCTGCGCGTTGCGAATGCGGGTCAGCATATCGGCGATCGGATCACTCATGCTCATACAAACTCTCCTGCTCGTGCCCTTGCTTGCGCAACGTGGCCGATATCACCAGCTGGCCTTGACGACGCCCGGGATGTCACCCTTGAAGGCGAGGTCGCGGATCTTGCTGCGGCCCAGCCCGAACATGCGGAAGGTGCCACGCGGGCGGCCGGTCAGCTCGCAGCGATTGCGCAGGCGCGTCGGATAGGCGTTGCGCGGCAGCTTCTGCAACTCCAGGCGCGCGGCGTAGCGCTCTTCGTCGCTGCGCTTGGCGTCGTTGGCCACGGCCTTCAGTTCGGCGTACTTCTTGGCGTACTTGGCGACGAGCTTCTCGCGCTTGTCCTGACGCTGGATATGGGACTGTTTAGCCACTTCGGCACCTCAGTTCTTGAACGGGAAGCGGAAGGCCGTGAGCAGCGCCTTGCACTCGTCGTCGGTTTGTGCACTGGTAGTGATGCTGATATTCAGCCCACGCAGCGCATCCACCTTGTCGTAGTCGATCTCGGGGAAGATGATCTGTTCCTTGACCCCGATGTTGTAGTTGCCGCGGCCGTCGAAAGCACGACCCGAGATGCCGCGGAAGTCGCGCACGCGCGGCAGCGCGATGGTGACGAAGCGGTCCAGGAATTCGTACATGCGCACGCCACGCAGCGTGACCATGCAGCCGATGGGCACGTTGTCTCGAATCTTGAAGCCGGCGATCGCCTTCTTCGACTTGGTGACCACGGGCTTCTGGCCGGCGATCTTGGTCAGATCGCCTACTGCGTTGTCCATGACCTTCTTGTCGGCCACGGCTTCGCTGACACCCATGTTCAGCGTGATCTTCTCGAGCCGGGGCACCTGCATCACCGACTTGAAGCCGAACTTGGCCATCAGGTCGGGCACCACCTTCTCGCGGTAGTAGGTCTGCAGGCGGGCAGTCTGTTGTTGAGCCATTTCGCTTCGTCCTTGCCTAGTGCCTTGCTCAGGCCTTGATCTGTTCGCCGCTGGACTTGTAAATGCGGACCTTGTCGCCGTTGGCCAGCACCTTGATGCCTACGCGGTCGGCCTTGGCGGTGGCGGCGTTGTAGATCGCCACGTTCGACTGGTGGATCGGCATGGTCTTGTCGACGACGCCGCCGGTCGTGCCCTTCATCGGGTTCGGCTTGACGTGTTTCTTCACCACGTTGACGCCGTCGACCACCAGGTAGTCGTCATCGACGCGCCGCTCCACGGTGCCACGCTTGCCCTTGTCGCGCCCGGTCAACACGATGACCTGGTCGCCTTTGCGAATCTTGTTCATGCTTGCTTCCTTTGGCCGCGCCGGCTCAGAGCACTTCAGGCGCCAGCGACACGATCTTCATGAAGCGCTCGGTGCGCAGCTCGCGCGTCACCGGCCCGAAGATGCGCGTGCCGATCGGCTCGAGCTTGGCGTTCAGCAGCACGGCGGCATTGCCATCGAACTTGATCAGCGAGCCGTCCTGACGGCGCACGCCCTTGGCGGTACGCACCACCACGGCACTGTAGATCTCGCCCTTCTTGACGCGGCCACGCGGCGCCGCTTCCTTGATGCTGACCTTGATGACATCGCCGATGCCAGCATAGCGACGCTTGGAGCCGCCGAGCACCTTGATGCACATGACGGACTTCGCGCCCGTGTTGTCGGCGACGTCGAGTCGCGATTGCATTTGAATCATTGTTCAGTCCCCAACTTGTCCCGCGTCCGGCCTGCCCTGAGGCAGATCTTGGCGGTCAGTCTTGGGCCCGTCGACCGGCGCTACCGCTGGCAGCGCCGTGATTGGGGCGGAACCGAATCCAAGTCAGCGCCCGGTGAATGGGCACGCCTGAATCCGGCGAAGCTGCGGATTATGGCTTGGTTCGGGTCACCATGTCAACGGCCCCGAAACCGCGGGCCGGTCAGGCGGACTTGGCCTGGGCCAGCATCGTGTCGGCGTCGCTGACTTCGAACTTGCCCGGCGCCTCGACATTCAGCGTCTTGACCACACCGTCCTTCACCAGCATCGAATAGCGGTTGGAGCGCAGGCCCATGCCGCGGGCGGTCAAGTCCAGCGTCAGCCCGGTGGCCTTGGCGAAGTCGGCGCTTCCGTCGGCCATCATGCGCACCTTGCCCGCGGTCTTCTGGTCACGGCCCCAGGCGCCCATCACGAAGGCGTCGTTCACCGACACGCACCAAATCTCGTCGACGCCTGCCGCCTTCAGTTCGTCGGCCTTGGCCACATAACCCGGCACATGCTTGGCCGAGCAGGTCGGCGTATAGGCACCGGGCAGCGCAAAGATGGCGACCGTCTTGCCGGCGGTTTCCTTGGCGACGTCGAAGCTGTTGGGGCCGATCGAGCAACCGTTGCCCTCGACTTCGATGAATTCCTGCAGCGCGCCCGCGGGCAGCTTGTCTCCAACTTTCAGCATCGTGTTCTCCTGTGGTGGGTGAGAGGAGGGCCGCAATGAAAAAAGCCCCGGCGCCAGTATCCCAGCGCCGCGGGCCTCGTGTGCCGCGGCAGGCCCAAAGGCCCCGCGGCGTCAAGCACCTTAGGCCAGCCCGGCCTTCTTGACCAGGCGGGTGACCACCCAGTTCTTGGTCTTGGAGATCGGCCGGCTTTCAGCGATCTCGACCACGTCGCCCAGCTTGTACTCGCCCTTCTCGTCGTGAGCGTGGTACTTGCGCGAGCGCGCGACGATCTTGCCGTAGAGCTCGTGCGTTACGCGGCGCTCGACCAGCACGGTGATGGTCTTGGCACGCTTGTCGCTGACCACCTGGCCGACGAGGGTGCGCGTGTTCTTGACGGCGGCTTCAGCCTGGCTCATTTGGCGGCCCCTTTCTTCTTCTCGGCAAGGATGGTCTTGGCGCGCGCGATGTCACGGCGGGTCTTGCGCAGCGTCGAGTGGTTCGTCAGCTGCTGGGTCGCCTTCTGCATGCGCAGGCCGAAATGGGCGCGCAGCAGGTCGGCGACCTCTTTCTCGAGCGCGGCCACGTCCTTGGCGCGCAGATCACTGGTCTTCATTCAGGTTCTCCGGTGCTTCGCCTACGCGCCGATCTGGCGGGCGACGAAGGTGGTGCGCAACGGCAGCTTGGCCGAGGCCAGCAGGAAGGCCTCGCGCGCCAGCGTCTCGGGCACGCCGTTGATCTCGTACAGCACCTTGCCCGGCTCGATCTCGGCCACGTAGTACTCGGGGTTGCCCTTGCCGTTGCC
>JAEUOY010000084.1 GCA_016790515.1 Burkholderiaceae bacterium
GGCGAGGCCGGCGCGCCGTGCTGGGTGGGGACGGAAGGCGCCCTGACTCGAGCTGAGGGGGCGCGTGGGGGTGGTCAGGCCGATGACTTGCGCCAACGCCAACCGGAGCGCGCTGCGGTGATCGGACGGATCGCAGACATCCCTGCATTATGGATGAGCCGATGGGCAAAGGCTCGGTTCGCACGCATCGGACCCGGCCCTCTGCGCTTCCTGGTTCGGCGTCCGCAGACTGTGGAAGTGGCAGCGCCATGCATCTGACCATGCCCAAGCTGGCCAAGCCAATGGACGATGCCGAAAACGAGGTGCTGTCGTACATGGACTTCCCTCGCGCGCACTGGCTGCAGATCCACTCGACCAACCCACTGGAGCGACTGAACGCCGAGATCAAGCGAAGAACCAACGTGGTGGGCATCTTCCCCAACGATGCGGCCATCTCGCGCCTGGTCGGCGCCATGCTGCTCGAGCAGAACGACGAGTGGTGCCTGAACCGCAGATAGATGCAGCTTGACGGCCTGCAAAGCCACTGCCCCGGCTCGGCTCTCCGCCATTCAGCGCTGAGACCGACAACCGTGTACCTCAGCCCCAACCGGGCTCACTGAGTTACACCACTCCGCGGGACGCGATCAGCTGCTTCAGCCGAGCTTCGAAGGATTGCGGTGCACGAGTTGCTCACTTGGGCTCGATGGCTCGGGGCCCTGTCGCGTCAAGCCGCAGCGCCGCTCTTGTCATCTGGCCCACCTGGCTCCGCCCCGTCGGCGTCGATGGCCAGTGCACCTTGCGGATCGACCGGCGGCCAACGCTCCTCTCTTGTCCGTTGCTCGAACCACCGGCGCATGGCCGCGTCATCGACCGCGTACTCGCCCCGCGCGGACTTCCACACCAGGGCCGGGTTGCGTTCGCGCAGCGATTCCAGCGCGCGTTGCGCCATCTGCGGGGTCACCCGCCCCGTCACTCGCTCACGGTAGAAGCGCAGCGCCTCACCGTCATAAGGACGAAAGCGCGGCCCCTGGTCCAGGAGTCGCCACAACACGGCCTGCTCCAGCGGGCGCAGCGCCAAGTACTCGGATTCCATCTGCGCCTCGTCGGCCTGCTGGCGTTCCGTCGCAGCCTGCAACACTGCCTGTTCGAAGCGAACCCCCTGCAGACCCGACAGCGGGCTCAGTGCCTGGCCCAGGGCCTCCATGAAGAATTGCGGCCGGTGGCCGAAGCGCTCGAAGGCCTGGAGCAGCGTGGCGCCATCCACCGGCGCCAGGTCGGGCCGCTGCGCCGTGATGAGCCGCGACACGTGGTCGATGAAGTCCTGGCCCAGCGGCGGCATGCGCGAGATCTGCGAGCCGTAGAACGGCGCGCCGTTGGTGTTGACCAGCCGCAGCAGCTTGTCGCGGTCGGAGCCGGACATCACCAGCATCAGGTTCACCTCGCCTGGCCGATTGAGCTGGTCGCGCGCAGACTTCAGCGCCGACATCGTGGCTTCGCCCGCCTCGCTGGTCAGCGCGTGCTGCGCCTCGTCCACGATCAGGGCCACGGGCGCCTTGGCGGCCTCGTGGAGCGCCCGCAGGGCGTCGGGAAGCGTCACGCCGTCGATCTTGCCGATCTTGCTGACGTCGATCTTCAGCGCGCCAGCGATCGTCACACTCTCCAGGCCGGCCGCCTTGGCCGCGCGGCTCACCACGCCGAGGCGCGGTGCCAGTGCGCGGGCGATGGCGTCGGCAATCAACGAGCCGGGGTCGCGCCGCGGGTCGGCCCAGAGGTCTACGTAGGCCACTACGGCACCGGCCGCCTCCAGCGCCGGCCTCAGGTCGGCCTGCAGAAAGGTGGACTTCCCCGTGCGGCGCGGCGCGGCCAGGAACAGGCCGTTGTGCGCGTCGCCGAAGACGGCTTGCCCCCGCAGCGCGGCGACAAGCTCCTGGGCCAGGACTTCGCGGGGAAAGTGGATCACTTTACCTCCAAGTATCGGAGAGCAGATAATTTATTGGAGTATCGATAAAAGTCAATAACCGCTGTCAGCGCCGCTTGCCCGCGCCCTGGAAGCGCCCCGGCCCTCAACCGCCTTCGATTCCCTTCGTCGAGATCAACCTACGATCGCGCACCTGCTCTCCCCGTCGCAATGATCCCGGCGTTCAACCACTCGCACGTCCTGCCGCCCTTCGAAGGGGACCGGCTGTCCAGCGCCACGAGTTCACCCTAGCCGGTGACGGCGAGCGCCCTGGTCCAGCGGATGGCGGGCAGCCGGGAGCGATGCGCCATCCTGGCCGGCCTGTTCCGGTACCGAGCGGCGCTGACGGCGCTAGGCTTCACACGGGGCTTCCAGCGGCTCGATGGCAGCTTTGTCGAGGACGTCAAGGCACGCGAGGACCGTCCCCCGAACGACATCGACGTCGTCGCGTTTACCCATCCAGCAGACGACATGCCGAAGGAGCAGGTGCGGCAGCTGCCTGCCGACCACCCGGAGCTGTTCGATCACGATCGGTGCAAGGGGGGACTTCACTGCGACACTTCGAGCGGCTGCGGCGGGCGCTGCCGACCGTCACGCCAGCCGGATCCGGCCTGTCAGCAGCGCCTGCATCATGCGCTGCTCGAGCTGGCGGGGCGGCCATTCCAGCGACGCGTCCTTGCGCCTCCACGGCCTCGACCGCAGGCCGATCTCCGCCAACCCCGCAGCCTGCCGATGCGGCACACTCTGCACCGCCATGCAGCAACTCGACATCTTCGCCGACGGCCGAGACCGCATGCTGGTCAACGCACTGGCCGATTCGCTGGCCGCCGCTGACCTGCCAGCCGCGCGCGTGGCCTCGGACGCGCTGCGCAACGAGTTCCCCGACGACCGCCACCTCGCGCCGGCGGCGGCGCTGATCGGCGCGCTGGCCGACGAGGCCGCGGCGGCGGGTATCCCGTTGCCCGACGCCGCGGCCGCCGTCGCCGCCGGTGAACGACTCGACGCCACACTGCGTCCCGCCGCGCTGGCAGTGCTGGGCGGCGAGGCGGCAGCGCGCTGGTGCGTGTCGCGATGGCAGGCGCTGGCCCGCCGCGCGCGCAGTCTGCCGTTCGACCCGGCACAGCCCGAAGGCCACGCCGCCGCGCTGTGGCTGCGCGGCGAGGCCTGGTCCGACGCCGCCGCGGCGGTCGAAGGCATCGTTTCGTGGCGCCGAATCCCGGCGCCGCTGGCCTGGATGATCGAGGCGCGCTGCCGGCTCGGCCGGCTCGACGACAGCTGGGAGCTGCTGGCCGAACTGGCCTGGATGGTGCCGGGTCGATTCGCCGACCTGCTGCCGCGCCTGGCCGACCCGCTGCCAAGGCGGCTGGCGAAGGCGTTCGACGCGCACTTCGAGGGCCAGGGCGACACATCCGACCTGGCCTGGTTCCCGGCCTGGGTGCTGGTCGAGCAGCCGGCGCTCGCCGCACCGCTGTCGCGTGCCCAGCCGGGCCGGCACGATGAGCCGGAACGCGCGATGCGACTGCTGGTCGAGCTGATCGGCCTCGAACGCCAGGGCCGCCAGCACGACCTGGTGGCGCGCCGGCGCGCGCTGCGCGACCTGCACCCGGCGCTGTACGCGCTGTACCTGGCCAGGCGCTGAGCCCAGGCCCGGCCTGCGCCGAGCGCTCAGGCGACGGGCGCTTCAGAACCCCTCTTCGACCAGCTCGGCGGCGCGGATCAGCGCGCGCGCCTTGTGCTCGGTCTCCCGCCACTCCATCTCGGGCACCGAGTCGGCGACCACGCCGGCCGCCGCCTGCACGTACAGGGTGTTGTGCTGCACGATGCCGGTGCGGATCGCGATCGCCACGTCCATGTCGCCGGCGAAGCTCAGGTAGCCGCAGGCGCCGCCGTAGATGCCGCGCTTCACGGGTTCCAGCTCGTCGATGATCTCCATCGCGCGGATCTTCGGCGCGCCGGTCAGCGTGCCGGCCGGGAAGGTGGCGCGCAGCACGTCCATGTTGCTCATGCCGTCGCGCAGGATGCCCTCGACGTTGCTGACGATGTGCATCACGTGCGAATAGCGCTCGACGACGAAGGCCTCGGTCACCTTGACCGTGCCGGTCTTGGCGATGCGGCCGATGTCGTTGCGCGCCAGGTCGATCAGCATCAGGTGTTCGGCGCGCTCCTTCGGGTCGGCCAGCAGTTCGGCCTCGGTGGCCTTGTCGCTCTCGGGGCTGGTGCCGCGCGGGCGGGTGCCGGCCAGCGGGCGGATCGTGATCCTGTCGCCCTCGGGCGTGGGCTCGTGGCGCACCAGGATCTCGGGCGACGCGCCGACGATCTGGAAATCGCCCATGTCGTAGAAGTACATGTACGGCGACGGGTTCAGCGAGCGCAGCGCCCGGTACAGGCTCAGCGGGCTCTCGGTGTAGCGCTTCTTCAGCCGCTGGCCGATCTGCACCTGCATCATGTCGCCGGCGGCGATGTATTCCTTGCTGCGCAGCACCGCGGCCAGGTAGGCGTCCTTGGCGAACTCGCGCTCGACCGGGTACGACGGGCCGCGGCGCACCGGCGGCGCGGTGACCGAGTAGCGCAGCTTGTCGCCCAGCTCGGTCAGGCGCCGCTTGGCCTTGAAGAAGGCCTCGGGTTCGGCCGGGTCGGCATAGACGATCAGGTACAGCCGGCCCGACAGGTTGTCGATCACCGCCAGTTCCTCGCACTGCAACAGCAGGATGTCGGGCGTGTCCAGCCCGCCGGGTTTCTGCGTCTTCGCGAGCTTGGGCTCCATGAAGCGCACCGCGTCGTAGCCGAAGTAGCCGGCCAGCCCGCCGCAGAAGCGCGGCAGCCCGGGGCGCAGCGCGACCTTGAAGCGCTGCTGGTAGGCCTCGATGAAATCGAGCGGGTTGCCTTCGTGGCGCTCGACCACCTGGCCGTCGGTGACGACTTCGGTGGCCAGACCGGTGGCGCGCAGCAGCGTGCGCGCCGGCAGGCCGATGAACGAGTAGCGGCCGAAGCGTTCGCCACCGACCACCGATTCGAGCAGGAAGCTGTGCCTGGCGCCGCCGGCGAGCTTCAGGTACAGCGACAGCGGGGTCTCGAGGTCGGCGAAGGCCTCGCTGAGCAAAGGGATGCGGTTGAATCTCTGGGCTGCGAGGCTCTTGAATTCGAGTTCAGTGATCACGGTGCACGACTCCTGGGGTCTGGCGACGGCGCCACGACGGCGTGGCGGGGGCAGACGGTGCTGGGTTCAGCGACTGGGATGGCGGCGGAAGCAGTGCCGCTGCGCCATCCCGCGGGCCGCGTGGCAGGCCCGGTGCGCTGCGGGTGCGAACCCGGGCCCGGCGACCAACGGCAGATCAGACCGAAGCGGGCGAGCGTCGCCAGGGCCAGGCTCCCCGGTCGGCCGACCCTCTGGTCTCATTGCGCGCGATGAACATGCATTCGAGTGTATCAGCGGGCTTGCCGGGCGAACCTCGGCGGCGGCAGGTCGGCCGGGCGGCCTCGGCCAGCAGCCGGCCGGGGTGGCAGCCGCAGCCGACCAGCGCCACCGCGCCGCCTGGGCGTCGTTGCCGGCGTCGCCGGCCATCAGCGTGCGCGCCGGGTCGCTGCCCGGGCACGTCCCGATCGGCGCACACTGTGGGCATGACCTGCCCTGGCCGGCATGCCGCGGCCCGGCCCCGGCCATCGACGCTGTCCTGCCAGGAGCCCTTCGCCATGCGCCAGCTCACCCGCCGCCAGATCCTCGCCGGTGCCGCAGCGCTTGCCGCCGGCACCCGCGCAACCGCAAAGGCTGCCGATGCGCCCGAGTTCCTCTCGGCCGCACAGACCGTCGACGCGCTGCGCGCGCGGCGCTTCTCGTCGCTCGAGCTCACCGACCGGCTGATTTCGCGCATCGAGCGGCTCGACGCCGATTTGAACGCGGTGATCGTGCGCGACTTCGATCGCGCGCGCGATGCAGCGAAAGCCGCCGATGCAGCGCTGGCGCGCGGCGACACCCGCCCGCTGCTGGGCGTGCCGATGACGGTGAAGGAGTCGTTCAACGTCGCGGGGCTGCCGACGACCTGGGGCATTGCGGAAGCGAAGGGCCTGATCGCGAACGACGATGCGCTCGTCGTCGCGCGCGTGCGCAGCGCCGGTGCAGTGGTGCTCGGCAAGACCAACGTGCCGGTCGCGCTGGCGGACTGGCAGAGCTACAACGCCCTCCACGGCGCCACGCGCAACCCGTGGAACCTCGATCGCACGCCGGGCGGGTCGTCGGGCGGCTCGGCGGCGGCGCTGGCCGCCGGATTCGGGGCGCTGTCGCTGGGGTCGGACATCGGCGGCTCGCTGCGCGTGCCCGCCCACTTCAGCGGCATCGCTGCGCTCAAGCCCTCGCACGGCCTGGTGCCGAGCCGCGGCCACACCCCGCCGCGCGTGCCGCCGCTGCCACGCGAGCCCGACCTCGCGGTGGTCGGACCGATGGCGCGCGGCGTCGATGACCTGGCGCTGCTGTTCGACGTCGTCGCCGGCCCCGACGAACTGGGCGCCGGGCTGGGCTACCGGCTCGCGCTGCGCCCACCACGGCAGCAGGACCTGAAGGACTTCCGCGTCCTGCTGCTCGACGCGCATCCGCTGATGCCGAGCTCGACGCCGGTGCGGGCGGCGCTCGAACGGCTGGAAGGGCGCCTGCAGCGCGCCGGCGTCAGGGTCGAACGCAGCCATCGCCTGCTGCCCGACCTGGCCGAGGTGACGCGGGTCTACCTGCGGCTACTGCTGTCGCTGACCGTCGCGGGCTGGCCGAACGCGCTCTACGAGCGGCTTCGCGGCATCGCCGCGACACTGGCGCCCGACGATCGCAGCCTGGGCGCCGAACGCGCCCGCGGCATCGCGCTGAGCCACCGCGACTGGGTGTTCGCCGACGGCGCACGCGCCCGCCAGCAGCAGCAGTGGCGCGCGCTGTTTGCCGAAGTCGACGTCGTGCTGTGCCCGGCGATGCCGGTGACGGCCTTCGCGCACGACCGCTCGGAACCGCAGGAGCGGCGCCGCCTCGAGATCGACGGCACGCCGTTCCCCTACCTCGACGTCGGCCTGGTCTGGGCGGCCGCGGCGACCAGCGCCGGCTTGCCCGCCGCCGTGGTGCCGATCGACCGCGGCGACAGCGCGTTGCCGATCGGCGTGCAGATCATCGGCCCATACCTCGAAGACCGCACCGTGCTCGCGTTCGCGGCGCTGCTGGAGCGCGAGTTCGGCGGCTTCATCGCGCCGCCGGGCTATGCGTGAGGCTCGCCCGCCGCGGCGCCAGGCATCGCCACCCGTTGCGCTGCCGACTGGCGCGCCGAGGTCGGCAAGGTCCGTGCACAAAAAAGCCCAGCGTCGAACGGCTGGGCTGTGGCGGGTTGGTGGCCTGGGGCGGAATCGAACCACCGACACGCGGATTTTCAATCCGCTGCTCTACCAACTGAGCTACCAGGCCGAGCCGCAGATTGTAGCCTGAGTTTCGCCACGGTCCCTGTTGCGACCGGGCTCACAAAGCGCCACGCTTGTTGCGGGCCAGGTCCACGCCCAGTTGCTTGAGCTTGCGGTACAGGTGGGTGCGTTCGAGCCCTGTCTTCTCGGCCACCCGGGTCATCGAGCCGTTCTCCTTGGCCAGGTGGAACTCGAAATAGCTCTTCTCGAAGGCGTCGCGCGCCTCGCGCAGCGGCCGGTCGAGGTCGAAGCTCTGTTCGGCCTGCGGGCCGAGCGTCAGGGCACCGCCCGGGCCGTTGGGTGCCGCCAGCAACTGGCCGTCGCCGTCGAGCGCCGGCAGATCGGGGTGCAGGGCGCCGCTCAACCCGCCGGCCATCGGCGCCAGCCCGGCCGGCAGCAGCCGCTGCGCCGGCCGCACCAGCGCCTGCTCGACCGCGCGCAGCAGCTTCTGCAGCGTGATCGGCTTCTCGAGGAAGGCAGTGGCGCCGTACTTGGTCGCCTCGACCGCGGTGTCGATCGTGCCATGGCCGCTCATCATGATGACCGGCATGCTCAGCAGGCTGGCCGCGCCCCATTCCTTGAGCAGCGAGATCCCGTCGACATCGGGCATCCAGATGTCGAGCAGCACCAGGTCGGGCCGCAGCCGCTCGCGCACCGCGCGTGCCTCGGCGGCGTTCTCGGCCAGTTCGACGGTGTGACCCTCGTCGGACAGGATCTCCGACAACAGGCCGCGGATGCCCAGCTCGTCGTCAACTACAAGAATCGTTGCCATGCTTAGAGGCTGTGAGGATATGAATCGCGCCCGCGCCGGGGTGGCCAAGGGCCCTGGGCAAGGCGCGACATGCAGCCCGCACTGGCGTGCGGGCAAGTGGCGCAACGCGGCCCAGGGCCCTTGGGTACCCCGGCCCCTCGGGTAGACCCCCGGAAGGGGCCCACCCCGCGTTGCAAATGCTCGACGGGTCGACAGACCCGTCTGCGCTTTGCGCCTTGATGGGGCCCCTTCTGGGGGTCTACGCGGGCGCGATTCATATCCTCACAGCCTCTCAGCTCTATAGCCTGTTCGCGGCGGCGGCGGCCGGTGCGGGGGCGGGGTCCAGGGTGCGGGCGTTGGCCGGCAGGTCGGCGGAAGGTGGCGCAGGTACCGGGGCAAAGCGTGAAAATGATAGCGAAACCTGGGCGCCGATCACCGGCCCTTCGTCGGCATCGGCGGCGCCGTCGGCGGCAGCGGTCTCGCGGCGGTTGACGATGCGCACCCGCGCGCCGTGTTCGTCGGCGATCTTCTTGACCACCGCCAGGCCCAGCCCGGTGCCCTTGGCCTTGGTCGTGACATAGGGCTCGAAGGCCCGCTTGACCACCTTGTCGCTGAAGCCGCCGCCATTGTCGCTGACCTTCAGCCGCACCGCGCGCAGTTCGCCGGCGTCGCCGCGCGCCGCTTCGGTGCTGACCACCACCTGGCCGTCGCTGCGCTGCTCGACCGCGTCCAGCGCGTTCTGCACCAGGTTGTGGATGACCTGGCGCAGCTGGGTCGCATCGCCGTCGATCGCCGGCAGGCCGGGCGCCAGATGGGCGTGCAGCCGGCCCTGTTCCTGCGGCTGGGCGTACAGCGCCAGCACCTCGTGCACCAGCGCGTTGAGGTCCAGCGGCTTCAGCTCGGCAGCCGGCAGCCGCGCATAGTCGCGGAACTCGTCGACCAGCTGCTTCATCGCCTGCACCTGCGCGACGATGGTGGCCACCGAGCGGCTGAGCATCGCGCGGTCGGTCTCGGACGCCAGCTTGGTGGCCAGCCGGTGCTCCAGACGTTCGGCGCTGAGCTGGATCGGCGTCAGCGGGTTCTTGATCTCGTGCGCCAGCCGCCGCGCCACCTCGGCCCAGGCCACGCTGCGCTGGCCCGAGACGACCTCGGTGATGTCGTCGAAGACCAGCAGCCGCGCCTCGCCGGGCAGGGCGGCGCCGCGCAGCAGCAGGTTCAGGCTGTCGCCGTTGTCCAGCTGCAGCTCGAAGGCGTCCTGCCAGTGGTCGCGCTCGCCGTCCTCGGGGCTGGTGCGGTGCAGTTCGCTGCGCTGCCAGACCGCTGCGGCCAGCCCGGCCAGCCCCGGCACCTCGTCGAGCCGGCGGCCGCGGTAGACCGACAGCGGCTGGCGCAGGATGCGGGTGGCGCCGGGGTTCACGGTGTCGATCGCGCCGTGGCGGTCGAAGACGATGACGCCGGCGCTCAGGCTGTCGAGGATGGTCTGCAGCCGGGTGCGCGCGCCCTCGAGCTGGTTGACGCCGCGCTGCACCTGCTCGCGCGCGTCGGCCAGCTGCTGGGTCATCTGCGCGAACGACCGGGTCAGGCCGCCCAGTTCGTCGCGCGAGGCGAACACCGGCTTGGGCGCCAGGTCGCCGTCGGCCACCTGGCGCACGCCGTCGGCCACCAGCAGCAGCGGCCGCACGATCTGGTTGCCGAGCATCACCGCCAGCAGCAGCGCGCCGAAGACCGACAGCACCAGCGCCAGCGTCAGCGTGCCCACCACCATGCGGCGCAGGCCATCGCGGGCCAGCGCGCGCTGCTGGTAGTCGCGGTAGGCCGCCTGCACCGCCAGCGCATCGGCTACCAGCGCCTCGGGCACCGGCTGCACCAGCATCAGGAAGCGGTCCTCGGCCGCGGCGGCCAGGTTGATGTCGGGGTTGGGCAGCAGCGCCACCGCGCGCACGCGCGCGCTCGGGCGGGCGCCCGGCGGCGGCTCGTCGTCCAGCCCTTCGAGCACGCCGATGCTGCGCTGCGACTTGGCCTGGCGCAGCAGCGCCGCGGCGGGCCGCTCGGGCATCAATGCCGCGCTGCTGCTGCCGGCACTGGCCAGCACCTGGCCGACGGCCCCCAGCAGCACCACGTCGCGCACGTTCAGCTGCGTGCGCAGCCGCTCGAGCGCCAGCGGCGCGATGCCCTGGCGCGCCTCGGCGCGACGGTCGGCGGCCAGCTGGTCGGCCGCGTTGGCCGCCTTGGCGGCCAGGTCGGCCGCTTCGGCCTCCAGCGTGCCGCGGCCCAGCGCCAGGCCGGCGTCCAGCGCGCCGGCCACCTGCAGGTCGAACCAGGTGTCGATGCTGCGGGTGACGAACTGGTAGGACACGCCGTAGATCAGCAGCCCCGGCAGCAGCGCGACCAGCGCGAACACCCCGGCCAGCTTGGCCAGCAGGCGGCTGCCGAACTTGCCGCGGCGCAGCCGCGTGAACAGCCGCACCGTGGCGCCCAGGATGACCAGCGCGAGCAGCACCGCCACCGCGACGTTGACCCAGAACAGCCAGACGAAGTGCCGCTCCGCCAGCCAGCCGGCGGTCGACAGCGACAGCACGAAGGCCAGCACCAGCACCGTGCCGACCACCGCCACCGACGACACCAGCAGCGCCCAGCGTGCCGACTTGGTCATGGCGCGGTGCTCATGTCCGGTTCAGGTCCGATCGGCGCCGGGATGCAGGCCTGTCCGCAACGTCGGCACGGCCGCTCATTCCACCCGCAGGCTGCGTTCGACGCCGAGTTTCCAGTCGCCGCCGAGGTCGATCTGCATCGGCTGCGGCAGCTGGCTGTTGTCGAGCCTGAAGCTGAACTCCACGTAGTAGCGCTCGCCGGACTCGAGCCGCTCGCCTTCGAGCAGCGGCCAGGCGCTGACCCGCGACAGCGGCGCCAGCGCCTCGGCCAGGCTGGCGTAGCCCTGCGACAGCCCGCCGGTGCTCAGCCGCCAGCTTGCCGTCAGCGGTTGGTAGGTCAGCCGCCAGGTCCGGGTGCCGCGGGCCATGCGTTCGTCGCGCCAGTACCAGCGGTTGCGGTAGACCGCGGCCTGGGCGGTGAAGTAGATCGGCACGCCGCGCTGCAGCGCGTCCTCGATCGCCGGGCCCAGCGTGATCCGGGTGCTGAAGTCGAGCATCAGCTCGCCGTCGCGGCGTTCGACCTTCAGGCTCTTCAGTTCGACCGACTGCGCCCAGGTCGGCAGCGGCGCCAGCAGCGTGAGGACCAGCAGCAGCCGGCAGGCCACCTGCCCGAGCGTCCAGAGCGTCGATCGGGCGATGCGCAGCAGCGGCAGGTGCGGGAACGCGCGGCGCATCGAGAAAGGATTTCAGGGTTTGTGGATGACGGCGTAGAAGAAGCCGTCACCCGCCAACGGGTCGACCGGCTGGTCTGGATTGTCCGGCACACCCAGCAGGTGGCCGGGCGAGGCCGGCAGCACATGGGGGCTGTCGGCGGCGTGGCGTTGCAAAAAAGCGTCGATCTGCTGCCGGCCCTCGGCCTTGAAGATCGAGCAGGTGGCGTAGACCAGCCGGCCGCCGGCCGCCAGCAGCGGCCACAGCGCATCGAGCAGTTCGCACTGCAGCGCGGCCAGCGCCGCGACATCGCCGGGGCGGCGCAGCCAGCGCACGTCGGGGTGGCGGCGCACGATGCCCGAGGCGGTGCAGGGCGCGTCGAGCAGGATCGCGTCGAACGGCCGGCCGTCCCACCACAGCGAGACCTGGCGCGCATCGGCGGCCTGCAGACGCACCCGTCCCGCGCCGCCGGCCGCCGGCAGCTGCAGCCGCGCCAGGTTGTCCTGCACGCGCTGCAGCCGGCGCGCCTCGCTGTCCAGCGCGAGCAGGTCGAGATCGGCGCGCTCGAGCAGGTGGGCGGTCTTGCCGCCGGGGGCGGCACAGGCATCGAGCACCCGCGCGCCGGCGGCCAGCGGCGGCAGGCCGTCGAGGCCCGCGCCGCCGAGCAGCAACGGCGCCGCACGCTGCGCCGACAGGTCCTGCACCGACACCTCGCCGGCGGCAAAGCCCGGCAGTTCGTGCACCGCACAAGGCCGCTCGAGCACCACCGCCTGGCCGCCGAAGGCCGGGTCGTCGAGCGCCACCGCCGCCTGGCCGGCAGCGGCCAGCCGGTCGACATAGGACGACGCACTGCCGCGCCGGGCGTTGACGCGCAGCGCCATCGGCGGGTGGCGATTGGCGGCGGCCAGCAGCGCGGGCCACTGCGCCGGCCAGTCCTGCTGCAGCCGCGCTATCCACCACGGCGGGTGGTTGTGTGCGGCCAGCAGATCACGCTGCAGCGCGGCCGCCAGCGCCGCGCGCTCGCGCACGAAGCGGCGCAGCACCGCGTTGACGAAGCGCGCCGCCGCCGGCGTGCGCGCGCGTGCCGCGGTGACGGCCTGGTCGACCAGCGTGTGCTCGGCGTAGGGCGGCGGCGCGTCGGCCGGCCACAGCAGCGCCAGCGCGGCGAGCAGCAGCGCATCGACCGCCGGCGGCGGCGGCCTGGGGGCCAGTCGCGCCCGCGCGGCCTGCGCCGCGCCGAGCGTGCGCATCACCTGGAAACTCAGCGCCTGGGTGCCGCCGCGCAGTTCGGCGGGGCAGGCGGCCAGCAGTTCGGTCAGCGATCGCCCGCCGCGCACCGCGGCCACCACATCGGCCGTCTGGCCGAGCAGGCGATGCAGCGGCGGCGAGGGGGGCTGCATCGGCATCGATCGAGTCTATCGCCTGGCATTCCCCTGGCATTCCCCTGGCTGGTGCAAGCCCGGGCGCGGCCGGCACAATCGGCGACCCTCTCGGCCCACCCACCGCAACCCATGCCGGACACCTCCGCCATCTTCCGCAGCGAGGAAGAACTCGCGCGCCTGAGCGCCAGCGAGCGCATCCGCTACCGGCTGCTGAAGGCCGACTGCCGCTACCACGCCAACGACAACATCGCCGAGCACATCCGCCCTGGCGAGCTCGACGAGCTCAAGGCCGAGGTGCAGGGCCAGATGCAGAAGGTGCTGCAGGCGCTGGTGATCGACACCGAGAGCGACCACAACACCCAGGACACCGCCAAGCGGGTGGCCAAGATGTTCGTCGAGGAGGTGTTCCGCGGCCGCTACGTGGCGATGCCGGCGGTGACCGAGTTTCCGAACTTCTCGCGGCTGAACGAGCTGATGATCGTCGGCCCGATCACCGTGCGCAGCGCCTGCTCGCACCACCTGTGCCCGATCCTCGGCCGGGTCTGGATCGGCATCCTGCCCAACGAACACTCGAACCTGATCGGCCTGAGCAAGTATGCCCGCGTCTGCGAGTGGGTGATGAGCCGGCCGCAGATCCAGGAAGAGGCGGTGGTGATGCTCGCCGACGCGCTGCAGGACCGGGTCAAGCCCGACGGCCTGGGCATCGTGATGGAGGCCGACCACTTCTGCATGCACTGGCGCGGCGTCAAGGACGACGACACCGCGATGACCAACAGCGTGATGCGAGGTGCCTTCCTGAAGGATCCGAGCCTGCGGCGCGAGTTCCTGTCGCTGCTGTCGAAGAAGACCTGAACCCCCGAACCCAGCCCTCAGCGGAGCGACATCCATGCTGGTAAGACTGCTTTACGCGAGCCGGGCCGCCGAGACGGTGGACCAGGACACGCTGCACCACATCCTGCGCCAGAGCAAGGCCAACAACCCGGCGCTGGGCATCACCGGGCTGCTGTGCTGCTCGGACGGCATCTTCATCCAGGCCCTCGAAGGCGGCCGCCAGGCCGTCAACCGGCTGTACCTGAAGATCGCGCAGGACCCGCGCCACCGCGACCTGGTGCTGCTGGCCTACGACGAGATCCTCGAACGCCGCTTCGCCGGCTGGGCCATGGGCCAGGTCAACATGGCGCGGTTGAACCCGGCGCTGCTGCTGAAGTACTCGGCGACGCCGACGCTCGACCCGTATGCGGCTTCGGGCCGGGTGGCGCTGGCAATGTTCGACGAGCTGGTGGCCACCGCCAGCATCATGGCCGAGCGCGGGTAGGTCTAGAGCCGCCCGGCCTGCCCGAAGCGCAGCACCGAGCGCAGCAGCCGGGTCGGGAACTGCTGCGTCGCCCGGTTGTAGGCCGCGCCGGCGTCGTTGAACAGTTGGCGCGCGAAGCCCAGCTGGGCGCGGCAGTCGCGCAGCACCTTCAGCGGCGCCGCCACCGCCGGGTCGGCCAGCAGCGCCGGCTGCTGCTCGACCAGCGCCTCCAGCCGCACCAGCAGGGCGCCCAGCACCGCATCGGCCTTGCCGAGCTCGGCCACCGCGTCGTGGGCCACCGGCGTGCGGCGCACCGCATCGGCGGCCAGCTGCAGCTGGGTCTGGGCCGAGGCCACGGCTTCGAGCGCTGCCGACTCGGCCGCCAGCGGCGCGCCGGCTGCCGCCAGCAGTGCCGCCAGCGCCTTGCCCCGCGCCTGCAGCACCGCATCGACCTGCGACCAGGCGCCGAGAATCGCGGCCCGCAGCGCCGTGATCCGGTTGTGCGCGCCGAGCATCCACAGGCCCAGCAACGCCAGCACGCCGGCCCAGGCCAGCACCGCATCGGTCACCGCACTACCCTGCGCGCTGCATGCAGGCCGGCCAGGCGGCGGCGACCGAGGAGAACGGCAGCCGGGCCGTCCCCGGACCGTTCACTGCCGGACCTCGCCCTGCCCCAGCACCACCCACTTCAGCGAGGTCAGCCCCTCCAGCCCCACCGGGCCGCGGGCGTGGAACTTGTCGGTCGAGATGCCGATCTCGGCGCCCAGGCCGTACTCGAAGCCGTCGGCGAAGCGGGTGCTGGCGTTGACCATCACGCTGGCCGAATCGACCTCGCGCAGGAAGCGCATCGCGTTCGGGTGGTTCGTCGTGAGGATCGCATCGGTGTGGTGCGAGCCGTGACGGTTGATGTGCGCGATCGCCTCGTCGAGGCTGCGCACCACCTTGATGCTGATGATGGCCGCCAGGTATTCCGCGGCCCAGTCGGCCTCGCTCGCGTCGGCCAGCAGCGCGCCGGGCACGTCGGCCAGGATCTCGCGCGAGGCCGCGCAGCAGCGCATCTCGACGCCCTTGGCGGCGAACACCCGGCCGATGCGCGGCAGAAAGGCGCGGGCCTGCGCCACGTGCACCAGCAGCGATTCGGCGGCATTGCAGGGGCTGTACTTCTGCGTCTTGGCGTTGTCGGTGACGACCAGCGCCTGGTCGAGGTCGACCTCGGCGTCGACATAGACATGGCAGTTGCCGTCCAGGTGCTTGATCACCGGCACCCGGGCCTCGGCGCTGATGCGCTCGATCAGGCCCTTGCCGCCGCGCGGGATGATCACGTCGACGTACTCGGGCATCGCGATCAGCCGGCCGACCGCGGCGCGGTCGGTGGTCTCGACCAGCTGCACCGCGTCGGCTGGCAGCGCGGCCTCGACCAGCGCGGCCTGCACCAGCCGCCACAGCGCCAGGTTGCTGTGCAGCGCCTCCGAGCCGCCGCGCAAGATCGCCGCATTGCCGCTCTTGATCGCCAGCGACGCGGCCTCGATCGTCACGTTCGGCCGGCTCTCGTAGATCATTCCGAACACCCCCAGCGGCACCCGCATCTGGCCGACGCTGATGCCCGACGGCCGGCGCTTGACGCCGGAGATCTCGCCGACCGGGTCGGGCATCGCGGCGAGCTGCTCGCAGCCTTCGGCCACCGTGGCGATCACCGCCGGCGTCAGCTTCAGGCGGTCGACCAGCGGCGGCGCCAGGCCGGCCGAGCGCGCCGCGGCGAGGTCCAGCTCGTTCGATCCGGCCAGCGCATGGGTCTGCTCGCGCAGCGCCCGCGCCAGCGCCAGCAGCGCGCGGTTCTTCGCCGCGGTGGAGGCGGCGGCCATCGCGGTCGCGGCGCTGCGGGCGGCCACGCCCACATGGGCCATGTAGGCGGGAATGTCGGTCGGGTTCATCGGTCGATTTTCCCAGATCGGCCCGGGAGCTGTCGCGGCGCGCCGGTCAACCCAGCCGCGCCAGCACCGCCAGCCACAGCGGCGCCGTCAGCACCAGGCCCAGCGTCGACAGCACGATCGCGGTGGTCGCCTGGGCCTCGTTCGAACGGTAGCGCTGGGCGAAGATCAGCGCGTTGCTGCCCACCGGCATGCCGGCCATCATCACCGCCACCTGCAGCGGCAGGCCGTTCAGGCCGAAGCCCCAGTGGGCGACCACCAGCACCAGCGCCGGCTGGACCAGCAGCTTGACCGCCGACAGGCCGATCGCGCCGCGCGCCGCGCCCAGCACGGTGCGGCCGGCGGTGTAGGCCAGCGTGATGCCGATCAGCACCAGGCACAGCGGCGCCACCGCGGTGCCCAGCAGCTGCAGCGTCTCGTCCAGCGGGCCCGGCAGCGGCAGCCCGGTGGCGTTGTACAGCGCGCCGGCCACGACCGGCAGCACCACCGGGTGGATCAGCGTGTTGCGCACGGTGTTGCGCAGCGTGCGCAACACGCTGGCGCTGGCGTCGTGGGCCGCGCGCACGCCGGCCAGGTCGAGCTCGACCAGCACCGTCAGCACCGACAGAAGCACCAGCGCGTGCACGCTGACGATGGCGATGTGCACCCCCAGCCCGGCCTCGCCGTACAGCGCGGTGACCACCGGGATGCCGACCTGCACGCCGTTGCCGAAGACGCTGGTGACCGATCGCACCGCCGGCGCCGCGGCGTCGCGCTCGGCGCTGTCCAGGTCGGCGGCGCGCCGGCCGCGCCGGCGCAGCCGCTCGACGGCATAGACCGCCAGCAGCAGCGCGACCACCGGCACGAAATAGGCCACCACGGTCGACCACGGCATCTCGGCGACCTGCAGCCGCGCGGTGGTGCGGAACAGCAGTGCCGGCACGAAGATGTAGAAGGCGGCGTTGCCGAGCAGCCGGGCCGGGTCGATGCCGCCGGCCGGCTCGCCCAGCCAGCGCAGCCGGCCGGCCACCCAGCCCAGCGCGACGGTGCAGAAGATGGCCAGCAGCTTGTTGAGGACGATCACCGACATCAGCGCCCGATCATGCCCCGGGCAGCGGGCCGCGTCATTCGGCAGCCGGCAATACCTGCTTCGCGAGCCACGCAGCGACCCGTGCCTGCGGCAGGTCGACCTGCACCTGCTTGCGCCGCGACGCCTCGCCGCGCAGCAGCTCGAGCGCGCGCTTCGGGCAGCCCAGCTCGCCGGCCAGCCACTCCAGCAGCCGGGCATTGGCCTTGCCGTCGACCGGCGGCGCGGCCAGCCGCACCCGCAGCGCGCCGTCGTGCAGGCCGTCGACCGTCGTGCGCCTGGCGTTGGGCTGCACGCTGAGGTCGAGCACGCAGCCCTCGCCGGCAGCGCGCAGGCAGGGCCAGGCCGTGGCCATCGGTCGGTGTCAGGCCGCCATCAGGCCGCCATCAGGCCGAAGTCTTGCGCGCAGCCTTCTTCGCCGCGGTCTTCTTTGCCGCCGGCGCCTTGTCGCCGCGCGGCGCGAACTCGAAGCCGACCTTGCCCTCCTTCTCGTCCCACACCAGGTGGGCCTTGAACTTGCGCCGGGTGCGGTTGCTGACGAAGCCGTCGAGCAGGTCGGTGCGGCCGGTGGCCAGCAGCTTGGTCACCTGCTCGTGCGAGACCGGCTGGGTCAGGATGATCTTGCCGGTCTTGAAGTCGCAGGTCACCGGCGCGCTGACCGCATGCTCGCAGGCATAGTTGCTGCCGTGCTCGTAGACATGGCCCTTGCACTTGGGGCAGGCGCCGAACGAGGGCTGGCCGCTGAAGTCGACCGCCTCGGCCTCGCCTTCGCCGCCCCGGGCCTCGTCGCCGAAGTCGAACTCGAGCTTCCAGTTGCCGATCTCGTCGTCGCGCACCAGCTTCAGCTCGGCCGTGAAGGGCCAGCCGGCCTTCGAGCGGAAGCCTTCGAGCGGCCCGATCTTCTTGTCCGCGAGGAAGGCCTCGACCTCGTGCAGCTCGAAGCTGCGCCCGGCCGGAATCTTGGTGATGCTGAAACCGCAGCCCTCACCATCCTGGCCCCCGGGGGCCGGGGTACCGGCCCTGCCCCCCGAGGGGGCCCGGCCGGCTTGGGACGGCCCGGCGCCGGCCGCCCCGTCAGCCCCGGTGCAGGTGAAGCGCCGGTAGTTCTCCTTGACCACGCCACCGCAGTTCGGGCACGGCGTGGCCAGCGTCGCGTAGTCGCCGGGGATGGTGTCGCGGTCGTATTCCTTGGCCTTGCGCACGATGCGCTCGGCCATCGCCGCGATGTCCTTCATGAAGGCCTCGCGGCTGAGCCGCCCGTGCTCCATCTCGGCCAGCTGGTACTCCCAGTTGCCGGTCAGCTCGGGCTTGGTCAGGTCCTCGACGTCGAGCCCGCGCAGCAGCGTCATCAGCTGGAAGGCCTTGGCGGTGGGCACCAGTTCGCGGCCCTCGCGCAGGATGTACTTCTCGGCGATCAGGCCTTCGATGATCGCCGCGCGCGTGGCCGGCGTGCCCAGGCCCTTCTCGGCCATCGCCTCGCGCAGCTCGTCGTCGTCGATCAGCTTGCCCGCGCCTTCCATCGCGCTGAGCAGCGTGGCCTCGGTGTAGCGCGCCGGCGGCCGGGTCTTCAGCGCGTTGACGCTGACATGCTCGTTGGCGACCTGCTCGCCGGGCTGCACCGGCACCAGGTTGGCGTCCTTCTCGTCGTCGCCCTGCGCCTCCTTGCCGTAGACCGCCAGCCAGCCGGGGTTGACCAGGACCTTGCCGTTGGTCTGGAAGTGATGGCCTTCGACCTGCGTGATGCGGGTGGTGACCATGAACTCGGCCGGCGGGTAGAACACCGCGATGAAGCGCTTGACCACCAGGTCGTAGAGCCTGGCCTCGGTTTCGGACAGGCTCTTCGGCGGCAGCAGGGTCGGGATGATCGCGAAGTGGTCCGACACCTTGGCGTTGTCGAACACCCGCCGGCTCGGCTTCACCCAGCCCTCGTTCAAGCCCTTGCGGGCGTGCAGCGCCAGCGCCTTCAAGGGCCCCGGCAGATCCTCGCCGGCGATCATCTCGAAGGTGTTCCTCACCGTCGCCAGGTAGTCCTCGGGCAGGTGGCGCGAGTCGGTCCGCGGGTAGGTCAGCACCTTGTGCTTCTCGTACAGCGCCTGGGCGATCGCCAGCGTCGTCTTGGCGCTGAAGCCGAAGCGGCTGTTGGCCTCGCGCTGCAGCGTCGTCAGGTCGTACAGCCCCGGGCAGGTCGAGCTGCTCGGCTTGGCTTCCTCGGTGACGGTGCCGGTCTTGCCGAGCACCGCATCGGCGATCGTGTTGGCGTCGCGCTCGCTCCACAGCCGGTCGGCTCGCGCATCGGGGTCGTCGCCCTTCTTGAACCTGGGGTCGAACCACTTGCCTTCGTAATCCCCGGCGGCAGCGGCAAAGCCGGCCTTGATCTCCCAGTAGTCGCGCGCCACGTGCTTGCGGATCTTCTCCTCGCGCTCGACCATGATCGACAGCGTGGGCGTCTGCACCCGGCCGACGGTGGTCAGGAAGAAGCCGCCGTCGCGCGAGTTGAAGGCCGTCATCGCCCGCGTGCCGTTGATGCCGACCAGCCAGTCCGCCTCGCTGCGGCTGCGCGCGGCGTCGGCCAGGCCCAGCATCTGGCGGTCGCTGCGCAGCTGCTCGAAGCCCTCGCGGATCGCCTGCGGCGTCATGCTCTGCAGCCACAGCCGCTGGATCGGCTTGTTCAGCGGCGTCCTGCCGCTGTCGGCGTACTGCACGATCAGGCGGAAGATCAGCTCGCCCTCGCGGCCGGCGTCGCAGGCGTTGATCAGCGCGCCGACGTCCTTGCGCTTGACCAGCTTGACCAGCGCGTTGAGCCGGCTCTTGGCCTTGTCGATCGGCGCCAGGTCGAAGTGCGGCGGCACCACCGGCAGGTGGGCGAAGCTCCACTTGCCGCGCTTGACGTCGTATTCCTCGGGCGCCTTGATCTCCACCAGGTGGCCGACCGCCGAACTGACGACGTAGCGCTCGTTCTCGAAGTGATCTTCATGCTTGTCGAACTTGCCCGCCACCGGGGTGAGCGCGCGCACGATGTCCTGCGCGACGCTGGGCTTCTCGGCAATGATGAGGGTCTTGCTCATGGGTCTGATCGAATCCTTCGGCGAGGCGGCTTGCCGGCCGGCCCGCGGGCCATGCCTACAATCCGCCGCTTCCCACGCGCGCGCCTGCACAGGTGTGCACGCGCGCGCCCATGGATTCACTTTAACGAATGAACGCCCCCGTGCAACAGACCGCCAGGACGACCGCCAGCAAGTCATCCAAGCCGCCGGCCAGGACCGGCGGCCGGCGTCTGCAGGTGCGCCGCAGCGGCGTGCACGGCCGCGGCGTGTTCGCGCTGCAGCCGATCCGCCAGGGCGAGACGATCATCGAGTACACCGGCGAGCTGATCAGCTGGGCCGAGGCGCTGCGCCGCCATCCGCACGACCCGAGCCAGCCCGACCACACCTTCTACTTCCACATCGACGACGAGCGGGTGATCGACGGCAACATCGGCGGCAACGTCTCGCGCTGGATCAACCATGCCTGCGAGCCCAACGTCGAGGCCGATGACCAGGGCGGCCGGATCTTCCTCGTCGCGCTGCGCGACATCGCACCCGGCGAAGAGCTGTACTTCGACTACGGCCTGGTGATCGACGAACGCCACACCCCGGCGCTGAAGAAGCGCTTTGCCTGCCACTGCGGGTCCCCGCACTGCCGCGGCACGATGCTGGCGCCCAGGCGCGCCGGCCGCGCGCCGAAGGCCTGAGACGCCGACCCCATCGGCCGCCATGCCTGCCGCGTTCCACCTGCACTGGGATGCCGATGCGCTGTGGCAGCGGCTCGAGCCGCTGCTGCCCGGGCTCAGTGTCGAGGTGATGGCCCGCGTCGGATCGACCAACACCGAGCTGCTCGAGCGGATGCGGCGCATCCCGGCGGTGCACGGCCGCGTCCGCGAAGGCCTGGACAGTGCGCCGGGCGCCGCCAGGGTCTCGGCCGGCACCCAGCGCGGCCGGGGCCGCCGCCCGGCCGACCCCCAGCCCTGCCTGCGGGTGGCCGAGCACCAGAGCCGCGGCCGCGGCCGCCAGGG
>JAEUOY010000122.1 GCA_016790515.1 Burkholderiaceae bacterium
TCGTTGTTGAAGTCGGCATCGCACATGTTGCCGATGCCATCGCCATCGGTGTCGAGCTGGCTCGGGTTGGGCGTGCTCCTGCAGTTGTCCACGTTGTCGGCGAAACCGTCGTTGTCGCTGTCGGGCGAGCCCATGCCCAGCGCCGAGCGGATCCACTGGTTGATCAGCGCCACACCGCCGGTATCCACCATCGCCGTGCCCAGCGGCGGCATGCGGCCCAGTTCCAGTGTCTGCAACCGGTGACTGACGATCGAGCGCTCGGGCTTGCCAGGGTAGATCAGCCGCGGGTCGTTCAGCCCGAACGACGACTGCGTCGGAATCACGTTGACCGCGTTGATGCTGGTCGTGGGCAGCGAATAGCGGAAGTCCTCCGGCCCCTGCCCCGGACCATTCGGACGGTGGCACATCGCACAGTTGGCGTGCAGGTACGAGCGCGCCCGTGATTCGAGTCCCTGCGCGGTGTTGGCCGGATCAGCCAGCTTGTCCATCTGCGATGGGCTGACGGTCAGCGGCGCGCTGAACATGCCGATGGCGTCCAGCGTGCTCAACTGGTTCGCCGTGCGGCCCGTGCCCGGATAGAACTGGTCGCGGTTGAGCTGCGCCGTCTCCAGCCCCAGCGTGCGCCCCGCCGCCTCGGTGTGGCAGCCCAGGCACTGGCTGCGGCTGGGGTAAGTCCACTGCTGGCCCTCGACCGTCTTGACCTTGCCCGCCGGCAGCAGGAACGCATCGGTCTGCGCGTCGTTCCACTCGTAGCTGTAGCCCGCCCAGTCGCCATCGTCGTGGCGCACCAGCAGCCGCGTCTCCACCAATCGGCCCTTGATGCGGAAACTCTTCACCGTCACCGACCCGACCGGCAGGTCCCAGTCACCATCGGGCTGGCGCAGTATCGTCTTGCCATCCGGAAGCGCAAACCAGCGCTCCTTGCCCGCCCCGTCGGACCACAGCGGTGAATTCACGCCGTACGGGATCAATGCCGGGCCTGGCAATGCAGGGTTCGACGCATTCATGCACCCCGTCAACGACAACCGCTCCGGGAAGGTCGAGGGCTGCGGCGCTGCAGCCGGCGCGATGAGGTAGACATTTCCGGCGGTGGCGAGGTATATCTCGCCTGTCTCGTCCTGCGCGAACGTGCTGACGACGGGCGACGATTCAACCAGCAACTGCGGTGCCGGCTTTCCCAGACTGTCATAGCGCAATGCGAACACCTTGCCGTAGGCGTCGGCATAGAGATAAGTCCCTGCCAGCGACGGAATGCTGGTTCCGGAGTACACGTAGCCACCGATAACTGCAGCCCCAGCCGCACTGGGATCGTGAAAGTACTCGACCACCGGGTCGATCAGCCCCACCGTCGAGCAACCGGGGTAGGCGGCGGTGCAATGGGCACCTTCGCGGGTGGGCCAGCCGTATTTGCCGCCCTTGACCACATGATTGATCTCCTCCCAGTCATTGGCGCCGACATCTCCTGCCCAGAGCGTGCCGCTGGCGCGGTCGAAGGACCATTTCCACGGATTCCTGAAACCCGAGGCATAGATCTCCGGTAGCGCACCCAGCGTGCCGACATAGGGGTTTGCCGGTGGAATCCGATATCCAGGCGCGGCATCGACATCGATGCGGATCATCTTGCCGAAGAGATTGTCCAGCAGCGGCGACTTGGTCTTGTAGTTCCCTTCGCCGATGCCCAGATAGAGCAGACCGTCGGCGCCGAATCCAAGGGTGCCACCCCAGTGGTACTGCGTCGTCCGCGGCGTGCGTATCAACACCTCCTCAGAAGACATGTCGATCGTCAGCCCCCCGTCACGGCTCAGGAAGCGGGAAAGTCGCGCCTCGACAGCCGTACCCTGGGTTCCGGCCGCGCTGTAGTAGAGAAAGACAAACCCGTTGTCGACGAATCTCGGGTGGAGGGCCAATCCCAAGAGGCCCATCTCGCCGTACGGCACGCCATTGAATGCTGTCAACACCCTGTCCCTGGCATCGCCGAAGGTGGCCGCCACCGTGAACGACTTGCCGCTTCGCTGGTAACGGTTGACATAGCCCTGGCGATTGACCATGTACCAAGTCGAGGCCTGGACAGGGGACTGAACAATTGCCGTCGGAGTGAACCCTGTGCGAACCGCCAACTGCAGGGCCACTGCCGCGGTTTGAGGCGGGCGTGCCGGCGCCAGGCAACTGGTGTTGGCTGGCCGCACGTCGAGCCCGGATGTGGCAGCCACTGCCGTGCCGGCGAGCAGCCCCCAAAGCAGCAAAGCAAGCCAACCCCAGGCCTTGCAGCTGCACGACCGCCATCGCCTTCCCGCCCGATTCATCCTCGCATCCCGCTCCGTAAGCAACACAGCCGCAATCCGGCAACTCCCAGGCCCGTTGTACGCGCCGGCCGATCGGCGAACAGGGTCAGCGTCGAAGGGCCGGGGCAGGCCCTTCAGCCGGCAGCCGGACACACAGCGACCTTAGCACCGGATCGCGACCGGTCCGATGCATTCGTCATCTCTCGACCCACCTCACTTGGGGGGAAAGCAAGGCACTGCGTACGGTGCTGACCGGCAACGGTGGGATCGTGGCTGCCTGCTGACCTTGTGCGCGGCGGCGCGCTCCGTGGACATGACCCGACAGACCGAAGCCACTCGCGCCGTTGCGATTGTTTATCACGTGACCCGGCAATTCTGCCGACGCGCTGCTGCACTTCCCGGCCGCATGGCCGATACCAGGGAAGCCGCCGCTCGCGCTCTCCAGACGGGCGGCGACAGCAAACCCAGGGGCCGCCAACGCCTTGCGCCTGCACCGGGTGGCCGAACACATCGCGGCTATCGATCGATGCACGACTCGCGTTGGCGACACAGCTTTGAGGTATACCTTGCCATCTGCCGTTGCCACTCCCCACACCGTGACCCTGGCCCTGATCACCACCGTCCTGCTGGCCACCGGATGTGGCGGAGGCGCCGACGCCAATGGCGGTGCCGATGCAGCGATGTCGGTAGCCGTGCTGCAGGCGATGCCGGACGAGGAGGATGCGGCGGCTTTCGCCTCGGAGTCGATGGACGACCCCAGCGCACTGGCCCCGGCCAGGGAGATCGACACCGACCGCGAAACTGTCCAACGCGCATTGCGGATCAACGAAGTTCCCGACATGAGCGCCTCGTCGGCCGCAGTCCTTGGCAGTGGCACGTCCGACCAGGAACTTGCGCAGCCGCAGACTATCGTGGTCGGAGTGACCGGCAGTCCGACAGCAGTCGAGACCGCGGCGCCTGCGAAGGTCGCCACCGGATCGGGCACGGGCAGTCAAGCCGATGATCAATCCGCCGTCGACTTTGCCGATGCCGATGCTGCAAAGCGCGCCTTGGCATCAACCAGCCTTTGGCTGGCCGAGGGAAGCCAGGTAGCGGCGGCGACTGCCGAACCCGCCACGGGCGGTGCTGCCGCGGCCTCGGCGCCCCAGGGAGGTGCGGTCCTGCCGCTTATCTGGCAAAGCAGTTTCACGAACGGCCTGTCCGACTGGCCCGGGCGCACCCAGGGCTGGGGCGAAGCCAATCGAAGTTTCGCGGCCGATCCAGCCGTCTCGGGAAGTGTGATGCGGGTCATCTTCCCCAAGGGCTCGATCGATCCAGTCACGATGAAGTCGAACGGCCTGCCCTACGGCGGCACAGGGTTCAGATCGAAATTGACCGGCGCGGGCTACGAAATTGCCAGGCTCAGGTACAAGATCAAGTTTCCCGCTGACTTCGACCCAGCACTGGGCGGAAAGCTGCCAGGGCTCTGCGGCGGCACCTGCAATAGCGGCGGGAAACCGCCGAATGGCACTGATGGGTTTTCAGTCCGCTATATGTGGACCGGCAACTTCGCAGCCTCGGTATATGCCTACCTGCCGACCACCGTGAAGTATGGCACGCCCATCGGCTCGCGCAGGATTCCGCTCAAGCGAGGAAACTGGGTCGAACTCATCCAGGAGGTCAAGCTCAACTCGATCGGATATGCCGACGGACATATCAAGGTCTGGGCCGATGGTGTCAAGGTCGTGGAAGCCACTGGGCTCACGTTCCGCACGTCGCCGGGCCTGAAGATCGATGCTGTCATGTTCGAGACGTTCTACGGCGGCCATACGGCTGAGTGGGCGACGCCGAAGGACACCGAACTCATGTTCGCGGAGTTCTCGGTCGAGGCCAGATAGGTGCGGTCCGGTCTCCGGCAGTGAACTTCCCTTCGATTGCTGTCAGGTCGTACCGCCACCGGCATCAACGCCGCAGCAGCCAGACGTCGGCGGCCGAACGCCCACGCGAAGCAGATCAAAGGCAGCAGAAGGCGCGACGGCGACGGCGCGCCTTCGAGCCATGCAGGGCCAATGCGAATTTGCCCACGATGTGCGGCAGGCCGGCCCGACAAGCTGCCGGCGGTGCCCCGGACCTGGCACATACGTCCGGTAGCATACGGTCAAACCCGTACTCAATCGGCTGTACATCGGGCCACCAGACTTCTTAGAGGTTGCCATTTCATGAAAATCAGCATCTTCGGCCTCGGCTATGTCGGCGCCGTCTCGGCCGGCTGCCTGGCCAGCGACGGTCACGACGTGATCGGCGTCGACCCCAACGCCACCAAGGTCGACCTCATCAACCGCGGCGTCACGCCGATCATCGAGAAGGACATCGGCGCGATGATCGAGCGGGCGGTGGCCGCCGGGCGGCTGCGCGCCACGACATCGGTCAGGCAGGCGGTGGTCGATTCGGACCTTTCGCTTGTCTGCGTGGGCACGCCGTCGCAGCTCAATGGCAACCTCGACCTGTCCTATGTGCGCCGGGTCTGCGAGGAGATCGGTGAAGCCATCCGCCACAAGGACAGCTTCCACGTGGTCGTTGCACGATCGACGATGCTGCCGGGCTCGATGCGCAACTTGGTCATCCCGACGCTGGAACAGGCGTCGGGCAAGAGGGCCGGCATCGATTTCGGCGTCTGCAACAACCCCGAGTTCCTGCGCGAAGGCAGTGCCGTCTACGACTACCACCACCCACCCAAGACGGTGATCGGCGAGACCGACAGCCAGGCCGGGCAGCGGCTGGTCGACCTGTATTCAGCGCTGGACGCGCCGTTGATCCGCACCTCGGTCGAAGTGGCCGAAATGGTCAAGTACGCCGACAACAACTGGCACGCGGTCAAGGTCGCGTTTGCAAACGAGATCGGCAACATCTGCAAGGCGGTCGGCATCGATGGCCACGAGGTGATGGACATCTTCTGCCAGGACACCAAGCTCAACCTGTCGGCCTACTACATGAAGCCGGGCTTTGCCTTCGGCGGCTCGTGCCTGCCCAAGGACGTGCGCGCCCTCACCTACAAGGCGCGCAGCCTCGACCTGGACCTGCCGCTGCTGAACGCTGTGCTGCCGTCGAACGAGCGGCAGGTCCAGCGCGCCATCGAGATGGTCACCGGCAAGGGCCACCGCAAGGTCGGCGTGCTGGGCTTCGCCTTCAAGGCCGGCACCGACGACCTGCGTGAATCGCCGATGGTCGACGTGATCGAGCACCTGATCGGCAAGGGCTTCGAACTGCGCCTGTTCGACCGCAACGTCAACATGGCGGCGCTCACCGGTGCGAACCGCGACTACATCCTCAACCACATCCCGCACATTTCCAGGCTGATGGTGAACTCGGTCGACGAAGTGATGGCCTTTGCCGACACGGTGGTGATCGGCAACGGCGCGGCCGAGTTCAGGGCAGCCGCGCTGAATGCCCGCGAAGGCCAGCAGGTGGTGGACTTCGTGCGCGTCGCCGATCGCAGCAGCGGGCCGGGCTACGACGGCATCTGCTGGTGAGCGGCGCAGTTGCGAGGGCGGCACCCGCCATCGGGCGCCGTGTGCTGATCCTGGTCGAGAACCTGCCCTCGCCGTTCGATCGACGGGTGTGGCAGGAGGCCACCACGCTGCATGCCCATGGCTACCAGGTGTCCATCGTCTGTCCGACCGGCAAGGGTCATGAAGGGCTCTACGAGGAGATCGACGGCATCCACATCTACCGCTACAGGCTGCCCAACGAGGGCGAAGGTGCGCTGGGCTACCTGCTGGAGTACTCGGCCGCGCTGTGGCACAGCTTCAGGCTGGCCTTCAAGGTCAGGCGCGAGCGGGGCTTCGATGTATTGCATGCCTGCAATCCGCCGGACCTTCTGTTCCTGGTAGGCGGCTTCTTCAAGAAGCTGTATGGCACCAAGTTCGTCTTCGACCATCACGACATCAACCCCGAACTGTACGAGGCCAAGTTCGGCCGCCGCGACTTGTTCTGGAAGCTGATGGTCTGGCTGGAACGCGCGACCTTCCGTACGGCCGACGTGTCGATCGCCACCAACGAGTCGTACCGGCGAATCGCCATCGAGCGCGGCGGCATGGCGCCCGAACGCGTGTTCGTGGTGCGCAGCGGCCCCAAGCTGGACCGGCTCAGGATCGTGCCGGCGAGGCCCGAACTGAAGAAGGGCCGCAGCTACCTGGTGGGTTACGTGGGCGTGATGGGCAAGCAGGAAGGCATCGACTACCTGCTGCAGGCTGCGCGCCACATCGTGCACGACCTGCGGCGCACCGACGTGCACTTCGGCCTGGTGGGCGGCGGCACATCGCTGGACGAGATGAAGCGGCTCGCCGTCGAACTGGGCGTGGCCGATTACGTGACCTTCACCGGCCGCGTGCCCGATGCCGACCTGCTGGACATGCTCAATACCGCCGACGTCTGCGTGAACCCCGACGTGGCCAACGAGATGAACGACAAGTCGACCATGAACAAGATCATGGAGTACATGGCACTGGGCAAGCCGATCGTCCAGTTCGACCTGGCCGAGGGGCGCTTCTCGGCGCAGCAGGCATCGCTGTACGCGGCAAAGAACGACACGGTCGACCTGGCGCTGAAGATCGTCGAATTGCTGGACGATCCGCAGCGCCGCAAGGCCATGGGCGAATTCGGCCGCCACCGGGTGGAGAACGAGCTCGAATGGCGCTTCGAAGTGCCCAAGCTGCTGGCAGCCTACGGCCGGCTGTGGGCTTGAGCGCCGCCGGAAGCGCTCAGCGCAGCAGCCGCTGCACCTCCGCCAGCTGATCGCATGTCCACGCCGCAAGGCGTTGCTGACCCAGGGCCACCGAGAGGGCGCTGCGCCGTCCGGCGTCGGCCAGTGCCGCGCGGCAGCCCTGCGCGATGCTGGCCGGGCTTGCGGTATCGACCAGCACGGCCGCTGCGCCGAACATCTCGCGCAGCAAACGGGTGTCGGAGGTGACCAACGGCCGGCCAAAGCCCAGCGCCTCGTTGCACACGCTCAACTGGATGCCCTCCACCTTGGTCAGGCCCAGCACCGCGTCGGCCTCGCGCAGCAGGTCGTCGAAGGCGTCGACCGGTAGGAATCCCGGCAGCACGACGTTGGCCGGCAGATCATCGAGCACGTGGCCGTGGCGGCGGGCCGTCTCGATGCGCCCGGTGAGGATGAAGCAGATTTCGGGCGCCAGACGGGCCGCCGCCAGAATCTCGCCGATCGGCTCGTCGGCCGCAAAGGAACCCGGAAACACGACCCAGGGCTTGGCCCTGGCGATCAGGCGCCGTGCCGTGCCATTGGGGGCCTGCGCCTTGCCGACCGGCGGCACATCCTCGAGCACGCGCAAATGGTCCATCGGCCAGCCCAGCGCGCGCGCCTGCGCCAGCATGGCCTGGTTGTGCACAAGCACGACATCGGCGCGCCGCAGCGACGAGAGCGCCAGGGGAAACCGGCTCCAGGGCGGCCGCAACTGGGCATTGTGGCAGTCAGCGACGACCGACACCTTGGAGCGGCTCAATGCGCGGTACAGCAGGGCGACCCACAACAAGGGAACCTGCGGAAGTTGCACCCACACCACGCCCGGTCGCGCCGAGCGCAAGCACCGCCAGGTGCGCCAGGCATTGGCGAGGTATGTCCAGGCCTTGGCCAGCCGACCGGCATGGCGGGCCACCGGGAAGAAGACCGTCTGGCAGCCGCAGTGAGGCGCCATCGATACCTGGCGACGCTGGAAAGCGGTCCAGGCGACGAAGATCGACGACATTGCCGGCTCGTCGCCGACGGTCGCGCGGCGCGGCGCGTCGGCCATCGTGATCGGCCCTGTCACCCGGCGGCGACCGCGGGGCGAGCCGATGCGGCAATCGCGGCGGCCTTGTCGGGCGTGAGGAAGAAGGTGTTCAGCCGGCCGCGCCGGCCACGATGGAAGCGGCCGGCATCGAACGCATAGGGCTCGTAACCCAGGGCCGCCAGGAACTCGATGATCGCGGGGCTCGGTGCTTCGATCAGCAACACCGGCTTGTGTTCGATCAGGGTCTGGCGCCCGCCCTTCAGCACGTTCAGCTCGAAGCCCTGGACATCGATCTTGACGAAGAAGGGTCGCAGCGCCATGTCGTCGAGCCGCTGCACTCGGCATATCGACTTTTCCACCCGCACGTGCGACGACTTGAAGAAGTACATGCGCCCGTCGAGCCAATCACGGGCCTCGTGTTCGTCGAACGATGCCAGTCCATCGAACATCCACTGTTTGTAGAACGGCACATGCAGCACGGCCTCCGTCTTCTCGTCGCCGAGCCCGAAGTTGTGCTGGACGACATGTGGCAGGCTGGCAAAGATGCCTTGCAGACGAACGAAGAGCTGATGGTTCGGTTCGAACAGTTGCACCCGCGCGCCGGGCACCATCATCAGGATCGCGTCGGTGCTTTGCCCCCGATTGGCGCCGACGTCCAGAAACAGCGCGTCGGGCGGCGGCGACAACAGCGGGATCGCGGCGAAGTCGCGCTCGAAAGGCAGGTTCAGTGCCGAGCGCAGGCGACGCATGGTCTGAAACTTCCATTCCAGCAGGAATGGAAACTCCACCTGCAGCGTGCGCAAGGCCTTCTTGATATCCATCTTTTCCCCTAGAACTGACTGAACCCTTCGGGTCGAGACAGGCGTTGCCGGTCCCGCGTGGCGATGCAGCATCGTGTCAGCGCTGCCAGGACATGCCGAGCATCGCCCGCACACGGGTCGACGCGCGGCGGCGGTCGCCGCGCAACAGCACACGAAGCGACAGCAGCAACGAATAGGCCACCACCGTCGGCAGATACCAGGGATAGAACTTGCGCGTGAACAGCAGGCAGCTCCGTACCAGGTAGTGCTCGGACAACAGGCTGCGCCGTGACTTGTCGGCGCTGGAGCCGATGGTGCCGCCTTCCTTGTGGAACACCACGGCCTCGGGTACATAAGCCAGCGTGAAGCCTTGTCGACGGGCACGCAGCGCCCAGTCGATCTCCTCGTAGTACAGGAAGTAGCGTTCTTCCATCAGCCCGATCGCCGCCAGGCAGCGTGCAGAAATCATCAGCGAGGCACCGAGGATGTAGTCGAGCTGGCGCTCGACGGCCGTGGCATCACGCGGCGTGTTCATCGATGCATGCGCGCCCAGGTGGCTGGCGCGGGCCAGCCAAGGCTGAAAGCGCGCACCGCCCCAGGCCTGGACCGTGTCGGGCGCGAAGTGGTACAGCACGGTGCAGCCGCACATGCCGACTTGCGGATCGCTGGCCAGCCGCTTGGCCATCGCCGAGACACAACCCGGCGTGACCAGCACATCGTTGTTGAGCAGCAGCACGGCACCGTCGAAGCCCAGCTGCTGCACGAAGCACAGGCCGACGTTGTTGCCTCCGGCGAAGCCCAGGTTGGCGCCGGTCTGCACCAGCACAAAGCGCGGCACCGACGCATTGCCGGCCGCTGCACCAGCCGGTACGGCAGGCGTGAAGGCAGGGCTGTGCCAAAGGTGCTCGGCCAGATCGACGTGCGCGTCCCGGGCCCAGGCTCTGATCAGCTCGCATGAGTCGTCGCTGGATCCGTTGTCGCAGACCACCACGCCGGTCACGGCGGGGTCTCGTGCCTGCTGTATCGACTGCAGGCATTCGACCGTATCGCGCCCGTTGTTCCAGTTCAGGACGACGATCCAGACCGACGGGGTCACCGGGCCCACGCCGTCCTCGGCACTGGCGCGGCCGAAGCCGCCCGGTTCACCTTCGCCGACGGGCGCAGGCTGATTCCCGCGAGCATCACCGCCATCAGCACCATGAACAAGGCATGGTTGTGGTGCAGCGACAGGATGGTCTTGATCAATGCGAATCCCAGGACGCAGGACGCCAGCAGGGCCGACAACAGATCGGGGTCGTCGCGCCGGAAACCGGCGCGCAACGCGATCACGGCCATCGCGCCCAGGATGAAGAGGTAGAGCAGCAGTGCGAGGAATCCACCATCGAGCAACACCGAGAGAAAGTAGCTGTCGATGGTGAGCACACCGTGGCTGCCGACGAAGCCCAGCACGTTCGCGGCCATGTCTTGTCCGTAGCCGAGAACGGGGTGCAGGACGGCCTTGTCGAGGCCATCGCGCCACATCAGCAGCCGCGCCGCACCGCTGTTGAATTCACGCGTCGTGCGGCCCACCAGGATGTCGACGATCATGTACAGCCCGACGGCCGACACGACCACGATGCTGATCGCCGCCAGCACGTGGAGCGCCGAGGTCACGCTGTTGCGCGTGGCCACCGAAAGGCGCAGGGCCGCCAGCACGGCACCGGCTCCCAGCACGACGCCGAAACTGCCGATGCCCGAGCGTGAACCGGTCTTGACGATCACGAACGCCATCACCGCGATCATCACGACCAGAGCGGCGGTCTTCCACCAGCGAAACCCGGCCGCAAACGCCAAGTAGATGGCCACTGGGGTGACCAGCACCAGGTATTCGGAGAAGGTCAGCGGGTGCGCGAAGGTCGACTGCAGCCGGTAGCCGCCTGCTCGAACCTTGTCGCGCAGCACCTCTTCCAGGTACTGGGAATCGACCTCCAGCAGACCGATGAACAGGTTGCGGCCGAGCCGGTATTCCACCAGGCCGAGCAGGATCACAACCACCGCCGCGGCCAGCATGGCGAACAGGATGCGGTGGATGTCGCGCCGGCTGTCGACTACCGCCAGCGCGATCAGCATCGGCAGGTAGACAGTGACGGCCTCGTTGAGCAAACCCCGCAACGACAGCAACGGCACTTGCGCAAACAGCGCGCTCACGAGCTTGAGCAGGAACAGCATCACCAGCGGCACGAAGACGATGCGAAACCTGGACAGCCGGTCGATTAGGCGTGCCCGCATGACCGGCGACTTGCTGACCAGGTACAGGCCCAGAATCAGCAGCAGCAGCAGACTGATACGGGTGAGCGACAGCGACGGCAAGCCCGGCAGACGTATCGAGGCGTAACGGGGCCAGACCACGGCGAGAAAGACGAAGATCGCCAGCATGTTGACGCCCGCGCTCTCAAACCTGGCCGGCGCCGCGGGAAGGCGGACAAGCAGGGCCAGTCCGACGACGCCGAACACCAGCAGAATGACCCACACCGCAAGGAACGCCGCACCGCCGGCAAGCAGCGTGGCCAGCGCGGTCGCCAGGACGAGCAGCACGCCCAGCATCAGCAGGCCCAGCACCCTGCCGATGGCGCCGGTCGATACAGCACTACGCATGGATGAGCCCTTCGGAACACATCGTCAGATTCTGCCTCTGGCGCACCGCAAACCGGTGCCAAGGAATTCCTTCAACAGGCGCCAAGGGCGCTGCAGCGACGCACAACGGGCCAGGTGCAGTCCCAGGTAGCGAGGCACCCGCCTGCCGAACAGTCGCATCGCCGTGAGGCGCGCCAGCATGCCGGCCTTTCGGCTGAACTGGTAGGGCTGGATGCGACGCAGTTCAGCCGCATCGAAGTCCTCCAGGCTGACCGCTTTGCCGGCCCCGGCGGCCAGTGCCTGGCCGGCGGCGGTGCGCACGATCACCAGGCTGCGGCCATCACGCTCGGCAAAGTCGGGGTAGCCGTCCTTGCCATACCAGGCGTCGGCGCAGACGAGGTCGGCGAACTCACCGGTGCCATCGGCGCACAGCTTGCATCGCGGCTGAAGATGGCGGTTGAGGATGTTGCCCCACGCGGTGTTGTAGTCGAGCGTCGCCACCCGGCCATCGCGGGTATCGGCCCGCGTCAGCCCGGGCCAGCCATCGCCGCGGTAGCGAAACTCGGCCAGTTCGGCAGGCGGCACCTGCAGCCGCGCCAGCACCTCCAGCGTGCCGTGCATGCTGGGCGTGCCGGCGCACATGAACGACAGCAGATAGGGAATGCGCTGACTCAGTTCGGGTTGGCGATCGATGATCTTGCGCACGGCCGCCACGTCGCAGGGCTTGCCGACGAACGCGAACCTGCCGGGACGTGCCAGCGCCTGGGGCAGCATGGCCACCGGAGACGCCGGGGCATACCGCGAGCCCGCACCGAGGGCGACCTCCTCGCGCGTGGCGCTGAGCACGGCATCGTTGCGCAAGGGGTCGTCGGCGGCCACACGGGTGTGCAGCACGAAGTCGACCTGGCGGCTTTCCAGCAAGTGGATCAGCAGGGCCGAGAGCACGCCGCCGGACGAAGCCCGGTGCCGGATGACCGGGTCCACGGCATGACCGGCGGCCAACCGGGACACCGGACCCCAGACGGGCAGGTAGCTGGCAGTTGCCGAGGCCGTGTCGCCGTGGCGCAGCCCGATGCCAGGGCACACCTCGCGCACGGCCTGTTGATCGGCCGGCGTCAGCGTACGCAGCGCCTGCGGGCGAAGCCAACCGCTGCCGTCCAGTCGCATCTGCAAGGTCTCGGGGCCGACCGCCGCAACACAGCCGCCGCAACCGCTGCACAAGCCGCTTTCCACGATCGCCTGAAGCGTCCACTCAGCCATGGCTGGCGTTGTCCCTCAGCAAGGCCTGCAGCGCCGCGTTGTACTTGTCCAACCGGACCTGCGCCTCGCGCCTGCCCCGCGCCACCTCGGCGGCCAACTGACCACGTTGTTCAAAGGCCTGCGTGACGCGCAGGAGCACCGTGGCCTGGTCGTCCCGCGTGCAGTCGGCCACATGGGCGTAGCCCAGTGAATCGAACAGGCCAGTGAACTTGCGGCTGTAGGCCAGCGGTACGCAGGGCACACCGGTGGAAAACGCTGCAATGCAGGCATGCATGCGCGCGCCCATGAAGAAATCGAACCCGGCGATGAAACTCTTGGCCTGCATCGGCGTCGCGAACGGCCCCGCCACCTCTACCCCGGGATGGCTGTCGGCGATTTCCTGCGAGGCACGCAGGTCGTCTTCGGCCAGGCGGTCCGCATTCACCACGTGCGGCACCAGCACCACTCGAACGCCTGGCAGCGCGCTGAAGTGGCGAACCAGGGCCAGCGTGGTCTCGCGGTAGTCCAGCGCCAGGCCGAACTGGTTGGCGCCCGAGTAACCGCCCGCCCATAACAGACCCGACACGTTGATACCCACCCGCAAGGCATTGTCGGGCCTGGGCAGGCGGTCGAACGGCAAGGCAAAGGCCACGTCGATGGCCTCCAGGAAAGGCGTGCCGAGGCCCCGCGACTCGAAGTAGGCGGTGGACATCCCATCCCGCGCGCACACCAGGCTGGCGCGGCGCATCGCCAGATCGGCCAACCAGGCGGCGACCGGGTGCTTGAACGGGCCCAGCGTCTGCGGGCTCAGCACCAACTTGCGGCCGCCACCGGCGGCGCGCAGCTTGGTCCCGATCAGGAAGACCAGCCGCTTCCAGCCGTAGATGTCGGAAAAGCTGTCGCCCTCGCCGATGTCGAGCACCAGATCGCACTGCGCCAGACTCCGGCCGAGCCGTCGATCCAGCCCCAGAAGGCGCTTGGTGTTGACCTGGCAGACGTCGACGATGCTGGGATCGGCATTCAACGCGCCGTCGCGCGCCCACCCGATGATGACGAATCGCACCTGAACGCCAGCGACCAGGGCCGCCTGGGATACCAGGTGCATCTGCGCATAGGTCAAGGCGCCCACGCCCAGATTCGCGGAGTCGATGCTGTGCCAGAGCAGGCCAACTTGAATAGCTCGCACTAGACCCTCGGTTCGAGCAACTCTGGCGCCAGAACTGCTGCCTCACGGTTCTTGCAGAAGTCACTGAATTCAGCGGCCGACATTTCCCACCATTTTGTTGCCTCGATCCGCTCGATCACCTCGGGAGTGAATCGACTGCGCACAACTCTGGCTGGGTTGCCGGCGACTATGGTATATGCTGGCACATCTTTGGTCACCACCGCTCCCGCTGCCACGATTGCGCCTCGCCCGATGTGCATTACTGACGGCAGTACGATCGAGCCGTGACCGAGCCATACGTCGTCCTCGATCGTGCAAGTCCTGTATTCAATTTTCGCCTTGACGGAGAATGGAAGGGATTCGCCGTACAAGAAGGGATGCATCGAAATCGAAGTAACCGCGTGATTTCTTCGAAGAATATAGGCAGTAGGCGCTATGGAGCAGTAGCGCCCGATATTCGTTCCCGGGCCAACGCGGCGGGCGTCGAAACACCCGTAGCTATAGAGTCCGACCGATACCCCATGCTTCCGCGCAAAATACCTCCGAAGGAAGACGCTGGTCATTTGATTGCGTCGGGCAATTCTGATCAAGATCCTGTCGATAATCTCAAACATCTTTCGTTCCACCGATCCTGAATATTCCAGACCTGTAGACGTTCCAATAGTTCAATATCGCAGTCACGACTGATGCAGCAAGAACAATCAGCACAAAATTTTGCAGCATCGGCGCAACGCCAATAACCAGCGGCAACGCAAGGACCGCCACCGCCATACCCGTAAGCTGCGCAACGATGCGCTTGAACTGCAATCCAGCTGCGGTAGCAGTCACGCCAGCAGCAGCGCCGAGAAATTTGGCAATTAGAACCAGACCAAATATCGGCAGAATGCTCTCGAGATTCCTGTACGAAACACCAAAGAGCAGGCTCGCAACGGCGTCGGGATATATAATCAAAGGTAGAGCAAAAAACAGTCCAATTGCCAACAATAGGCCACCGGTGATTTTTGCGTCGCGCCCGAAGTACTGAGATTTTGTCACCGCCAAACTCGAGAGCCGCGGAATCATCACATTCCCTACCACCGGCGCCAGCGCAGATACCCCGAGCACGATCTTCTGACCCGCGCTGTAGACGCCGACCGCCTGCGTGCCGAACAGCACCCGCACGGCCACCACGTCCAACTGGTTCCAGGCCGTGGCGAGCATGCCATCCACACCGTAGGGCCAGGCGCGGCGAAGCGTGGCCAGCGGGCCGGCAGCCACCGGCTCACGCAGGCGAAGCTGCGGCAGGACCTTGCGGGTCGCGCGCAGCGCCAGCGCCAGGTAGACCAGGCGGGAGCCCAGCATGGCCCAGCCCACCGCCATCGGCGAACCGCCATGCCAGGCGACCGTGCCGGCCAGAACGAACTGCAGCACGTTGGCCAGCGCCACCAGGCCGGCCTCCAGGTCGTAGCGCCCCAGTGCCCGCAGCGGCGCCACGAAGAAATCGGCGAACGACATCGCCAGCGCGGCCATGAACAGCGGCGCGACCAAGCTGGGCGGCAAGGTCGCCGGTCCGATCGCCCAGCCCGACACGATCAGCAGCGCCATGGCCACCAGCAGCAGCACCAGCTTGGCGCGAAGCGACTCGGCGACCAGCCGGGCCGCGTCGTCGGGCCGGGCGGCCACCTCGCGAAGCAGGTAGACGGCAAATCCGAAATCCACCAACAGCACCAGCAGCGCGCTGTAGCTGAAGACGAAGCTGAACAGGCCGAACTGCGCCGGCCCCCACAGCCGCGCCAGCAGCAGGAACAGCAGCAGTCCGACCAGCAGGCGGCTGCCGACGGACACCGCCGTGTAGGCGAAATTGCGCTTCATTCGGGGCGCGGCACGCGGTGCCCATACGCGTCGGCAAGGCGCCGAACGGGCCCGGCGCAGGCTGGGCAGCGCAGCACGGCGAAGATCACGATCCCGCCCGTCCGAACACCCGGGCCGCGCTCGCTGCATCCATGTGGCTGACCAGATCGCTGATGAAGAGCGCCTGCAACCGGTGCCCGCCGGCCATGTCGTTGTCGATGCTGGAAACACGCACCAGCATGCCGTCGGCGATGATGCCGCGAACGCCATAGCGCATCTGCGCCAGCTTCTGGCCGATGCCGGTGGTCACCACCTCGCCGCCCACGGTCACCCAATAGGTGATGGGCTCCTTGCGAGGCCCCAGCTGACTCATCAGCTGGCGCACCGGCAGCTGCCGCTGTCCCAGCGGCACACTGCCCATTCGGTTGACGGTGATGGCAAAGCCCTGTGCCGGGTAGCACACCTCTGGCCGGTGCGCGCTGGTACCGTCGCTCTGGTCACCACCATAGGCCACCGACAGCATGATTCGCTGGCCTTCGGCGTTGACATAGGTGCGCGACAGCACCTGGTTGTAGATCTTGTCGAGCAGGGCCTGGACGTCGGGCGACGGCAGGATCACCGGCATGCTGGTGTCCACACGCCAGGTGCCGAAAGCCCTGGGGAACATCGCCTCCAGGTCGGGCATGCCCACCTGGTCGGCCATGTGCTTGGTCGGCCGGCCCAGCACCGCCGCCCCGGCGCTGGCCAGCATCAGCAGCGCCACAAGCAGGGCGCGCCAGCGCGGCGCGTTCATCATGGCTTGGCCGCCTCTCGGCGGAACGCCAGGCGCAGCACGCTGTCGGTGCCCAGCATCAGCACCAGCCCCACCATGAACAGCACCATGCCGGCAAAGCCATGGATGAAGCCCTGGCCGGCTTCGTCACCGAAGTGATAGGTGACCAGCACCAGGAGCATCACCCGCACGATGTTGGCGGCGAACGAGATGGGGATGATCAGGATCGCCAGCAGCACGTTGCGAACCGCGTTCGTGTAGCGCATCAGGTTCATGTAGAGCAGGCCCAGCGCCTCGAGCGTGAACATGCTGTTCAGCCCGGCGCAGGCATCGGCAACCAGCAGCTGGTAAGGCCCCACGGTCATCACCACGCCGGCACGGCCCACCGGATAGCCCGCCTGGTACAGCAGATTGGCGGCCACGGCAGACACGGCACTCTTCAGCGGCCCGGTGACCGATGCCACCACGCTGCCTGGCAGCGGCACCATGAACAGCAGGAAGAACAAGGGAAACCAAACCAGCCGAAGCGCCCGCGCGCCCAGAAAGAGAAGAACCAGCGCGGCCAGCACCACGATCTGCGAGAACACCTCGAAGAACATGATGAACTGCGACCGGCCGAGTACGTACAGCACCAGGCCGACCAGAAGCAGCGGCAAGCCCCAGCCGACGCTGGGCTGCGGCTGCAGCGCGGCCAGTTCGTAGCGCTTGCCGTAGAGCAGCCAGAGACTCACCGCCAGGATGATGGGGCCGTGGCCCTGCTCGTCGCTGGGCCAGATCCGCTGTGCCAGCATCAGGTAGCTGGGCACATAGAGCGCTGCAAAGCCGATCGACAGCGCCACCAGCGCCAGCAGGTCGGTACCAGGCGGGAGGATGGGCTGCCGCTTGCCGATGGGCGCGGCTTGTCCCGCTCGCGGCGGGGTCGTCATGCTCAGAACTCGTTGACGATCACGCCCGCCAGCGTGGCCGGCGTCTCAGCCAGGTTGGCCACCATCTCCTCCAGGCTGACCACCTGGCTCTTGCCTTGACGGGCGATCACCAGCGCGGCACCGCAGCGGGCGGCGATCACCGCGCTGTCGCTGCCGTACTGGGCTGCCGGCGTGTCGACCACCACATGGTCGAACTTGCTCAGCAGCTCACGCATCAGCAGGCCGAAGGCAGGGCGTTCCACCAGCTCCAGCGGGTTGGGCGGCGTGATGCCCACCGGCAGCACGAACAGGCTGGACACGCCGGGCACCTGCTGGATGACCTTGGCCTCGGCCCGGCCGCTCAGGATGCCCGACAGGCCGGCATCGTTGGGGATGCCGAACACCTGGTGCTGACGCGGGCCGCGCATGTCGGCATCGACCAGCAGGGTGCGGCCGCCCAACTGGGCCAGCGTGATGGCCAGGTTGGCGGCGAAGAAGGTCTTGCCGTCACCCGAATCGGGGCTGACCACGGCGATGGCGCGGCGATCCTGACCCTCGTTGAACAGCCGCATCATGATCTGGCTGCGGATGGCACGGAAGCTCTCGGCCTGCACGCCGAAGGGCTGGTTCAGCGCCACCAGTTCGGGGTTGGCCTTGCGCCGGTCTTCTGCAGCATAGGGGTAGTGGAACTGCTGGCTCAGCGCGAACAGCACGTCGTCGGCGCTGGCGTAGCCCAGCGCGATGGCGGCCTCGCCGAAGCGGATGCCCTTTTCGCGCTGGTGGCGCAGGATCTTCTCGACCTGGTCGGGGTTGAGATTGCGGGTTTCGGCAATGATCGAGCCGATCGACCGGTCTGCCACCGCCGGGCCGTCGTCGGTCACCACGGTGCTGGTGTCGTTCGTTGCGCTCGAATCCTTGAACTTGGCCATCTCAGGCGCCCTTGTTGACGGTGGGGGCCGGCAGGCCGATCACGCGTTGTTGCATCTGCAGGGCATGCTTGCCCGCGACGAAGCGCCTGGTGCCGGGCTTGGGCAGAACGCCCAGAACCGGCAGGCCCAGCGCAGCGATGATGTCCTCAGGCGCACGCACCCGGCGATCACTCAGCTCCAGCAGCAGGGCCACGCCCATGGCCAGCAGCGCGCCAAGCAGGATCGCCAGCGCGGTGTTCAGCAGGATCTTCGGCGATGCGGGCTCGGCCGGCGGCAGCGCCTGGGTCAGCAGGTTGGCGTAGCTTTGCGTGGTCTGCGATTCCATCGCGGTCTGGTTCAAGCGGGCCATCACGCCGTCGTAGGCGCGCTGGGCGTTCTCCACCTCGCGCACCAGCACCTGGCTCTGGTCGCGAACGGCCTTCAGCTGCAGCAGCTTGGCGCGCTGGGCGTCCAGCTCACGCCGCACCTGGGCCTCCCGCTGCTTGTTGATGGTGTTGGTGACGCCCACACCGCCCGAGACGCGGCGCACCTCGGCGTCGATGCGGCTGCGCAGTTCGGCAATGTTGGCCTTGGCTTCCACCACCTGCGGGTGGTTGTCGCCATACTTGGCGTTCAGCTCCTGCAGGCGGGCTTCGTTGCGGGTCAGGTCGGCCTTCAGGCCGCTGATCAGCGGGTTGCTCAGCACCTCCTGCGTACGATCGGACTGCGCGCCCTGGGCCTGCGCCTGGCGGCTGCCCGACTCGGATGCGATCGCCTGGACCTGCACCAGCTGCGACGACAGTTCGATCAGCCGGGCGTTCTCCACATCCAGGCGTTCGTCGGCGTTGATGATCCCCTTGTCGCGCTGGAAGGCCGACAGCCGGTTCTGGGCGCGCTCCAGCGCGTCGCGGGCATCCTTGGACTGCGCGGCGAAGAAACTGCTGAACTGCTTGGCCGGGTCGACGCGCAGCTCCAGCGTGGTGGCGATGTAGGCCTGGGCGAAGGCGTTGGCCATGCCGGCGGCAAAGCGCGGGTCGGGCGCTCGGTAATTGACCTGGATGACGTTGCTGTCACGCGAGGGCTTCACGTCCAGGCTCTTCTTCAGCAGTTCGACCAGCCACTGTTCGATCGTGCCCTTGCCTTCGCCGTCGGTCTGCCATTGCTCGCGGATCTGCGGGTTTTCGGCGAGCTTCAGATCGCGGATGACCTTCAGCGCCACCCGGTCGCTGGCGAGGATGTCGACTTGCGTGGCCATGAAACTGGGCAGCGCCATCGACGGGAAGGCCATCGCCGACACCGGGTCGGGCTTGACGTCGATCACCACGCTGGCCGCGCCGTCGTACTGCCTGGGCAGCAGCAGGCTGACCACCACGGTGGTCGCCACCACCAGCGCGAACACCAGCAGCGCCGCCCATTTGCGCGCGCGCAGGATCGACAGGAACTGTCCGAAGGTCATTGGCGTGTCTTTCCCAAATGTGGCGGTGTCAACCGCGTGCGAATGCTGGGGCTTCGATCAAGGGGCCCGGCGACTCTCGTCAAGCGAGGCTCTGCCGGTATTGCAGGCTGAGGTAGGTGGTGGTGAAGAAGCCCGATACGAAACAGATCTGCAGCGTGCACCAGATTGCGGCCTTCATGCCTCGGGCTGCGCGCTCGTGCAAGGCAGGCGGGCCATCGGTTTCCACGATCCGATCTGCATCGCCACCACCGACAGTGTCAACCAACCGTGCAATCGGACCCCGATTCAGGATGCATGATTGGCGTGCCAGAAGTGCAAGGACTTTCACGAATCGGTCGCCAAGTTGCGCGAAGCCTAGAAGAGGCTCTCCCGCACGAACACCACATCGCCGTCGCGCATCGTCTCGTCCATCTTCGGCGTGATCACCTGTACCTTGCCGTCGGGCCCCTTGCGATGCACACGAATGTCCTTCTCGGTGCCGCGCTGGGTCAGGCCGCCGCCGGTGGCCAGGCTCTGCATCAGCGTCATGCCGCGCTCCAGCCGCATAGGGCCAGGGCGTTGAACCTCGCCGTAGATGTAGACCATGGCTTGGCGGTCGACCCAGACGGAGTCGCCGTTCAGCACAAGGATGTCCTTGTCCTTGCCGCCGGCGGCGAAGACCGTCGGCAGGTCGATTTCGGTGCGGAAGGGCTGGCCGTTACGAGTGCCGGTGATGACGATCAGCTCGGTGCCGTTGTTGGCCACGCCGCCGGCCATCGCCAGCAGGTCGGTCAGGCGCATGTCGGCCACCTCGATCGGGTAGCGGCCCGGGCGGTTCACCTGGCCCAGCACGCTGGCCTGATTCCCCCGCACTTGCAGCACCACGATGGTGACCTGCGGCTGCTTCACGAAATTGCCGTTGCGCAGGCCATCGGCGATCAGCTTCTCGGCTGCGGTGACGCTCAGGCCGCCCAGGCGGATGCTGCCCAGCAGAGGGTAACTGACGACACCGGCCTCGGTGACGCGCGTCTCGAGTGTCAGGTCGGGGTTCTGGTAGACGTTGATGCGGATCACGTCGCCCGAGCCCAGGCGGTATTCGTTCGCCGCGGGCGCAGCAGCGACCTGGGCGGTGGCGAGGACTGGAGCGAGGCCCAGGGACAGCCCGATCGCCAGACTGGCGGCAATCGCGGTGCCCGCTCGGCGGGCTGGCAGCAGCAGGTCGTTGATCATCACTTCAGGCCCATCCCTTTGTTGATATCGGTGGCGTTCAGACTGGCACTGGCCGCCGGCGCCGCCGCCGGCGCCGACGCGGCCGCCGCCGCTGGCGCGCCTGCGCCGAACTTGCCCACGTACTCGATCTTGGCCGCCGCGCGCATCGCCTTGACGTCCTCGTCCATCAGCTTGCGCTTGCGCTCGTTGAGCAGGTACTGCTCGATCGCCGGGCGCGCCTGCTCTTCGCCGACGGGCTGGCTGCGCGAGCCGGCCAGCACCAGCACCTGCACGCCGTTGGGGCCCTGGTTGATGATGGCCTGGCCATCCTGCAACCTGGCGAAGGCGTCCAGGCTCTGCAGCGGCAGCTGCTCGGCGGCACGCACGGCCTGGTTGCCGCTGAACTTGAAGTCGTTGGCCTTCAGGAACTCGACGAACTCGTTGATGTTCTTCGCGGCACTCAGCTTCTCGCGCAGCATCGGCACCTGGTCGGGCCTGGCCTCGATGCCGATCTCCTGGATGCTGTAGATGCGGCGCTCCTTGAACAGCGCGGGCTTCTCGTCGTAGTACTTCTTGATCTCTTCGGGCGTCGGCTTGCTGGCGGCTTCGCCGACCTTCTCGAGGTAGGCGCGGGCGATGATCTCGCGCTTGGCGGCCTCGAGCTGCTGCACCACGCGCGGGTCGCGGTCGATCTTCAGGTCGTCGGCCTTCTGCAGCGCCAGTTCCTGGTCGATCAGCCGCTCGAGGATCTGCTTGCTGGCGGCGTCGGCCTGTTCCGGCCGGATGTTGCGCTGCTGCTGCAGCACGAAGTTGATCTGGTGGACCGTGATCTCGCTCTTGTTGACCTTGGCCGCGGTCTGGCTGGCGGCCTTGTCCTTCTTGTCGCCACAGCCGGCCAGCAGCGCCACCGAGATGGCCAGCGCGAGCGCGCCGATGCGCAACACGCCGCTGCGGGAGGCCGGGGATTCCTGCGTCTTCATGTTCGGGTCGACTCCTTCCCACTGCGGGGATGCCAGGGTGCCTGCGCCATCCGCGAAGCGCCGGGGGCCTGTCACAGATCAGACCACGAGTGTAATGGCCGTCCATGACCACCCTGGGGCCGCCGGCCTGCAGCCGAGGGGGAGGCCGGAAGCCTGAACCGGGCTTGGCGTGACGGATTGCCCGGGGCTGCCGGGCGACGCCTCAGCGCAGCCGGCCGCTCAGCACTTGATGCCGACGTGCAGCGCGACGACGCCGGCCGTGAGGTTGTGCACGTCGACGTGGCCGAAGCCGGCGGACTTCATCATCGCCTTCAGTTCGGCCTGCGGCGGGTGCATGCGGATCGATTCGGCCAGGTAGCGGTAGCTGTCGGCGTCGTTGGCGATCCACTTGCCCAGCAGCGGCAGCACCTTGTGCGAATACCAGTCGTAGGGCTTGCGCAGCGGCTCGGCCACCTGGCTGAACTCCAGCACCAGCAGGCGCCCGCCGGGACGCAGCACGCGGCACATCTCGGCCAGCGCGACGTCCTTGTGCGTCATGTTGCGCAGGCCGAAGGCGACGCTGACGAGGTCGAAGGCGCCGGTCCCGAAAGGCAGGCTCTCGGCGTCGCACACCGCGGTGGGCAGCGCCAGGCCTTCGTCGAGCAGCCGGTCGCGTCCGGTGACGAGCATCGCCTCGTTGATGTCGGTGAGCAGCACCACGCCGGTGTCGCCGACATGGCCGGCGAATGCGCGCGCCAGGTCGCCGGTGCCGCCGGCGATGTCGAGCACCTTGTCGCCCGGCTGCAGGTTGGCCACCGCCACGGTGTAGGCCTTCCAGGCGCGGTGCAGGCCCAGCGACATGACGTCGTTCATCAGGTCGTAGCGCTTGGCGACCGAATCGAACACGCCTCTGACGCGGCGGGCCTTTTCGGATTCATCGACGGTCTGGTAGCCGAAATGGGTCTGGGCCATGTTGCGCTCCGCGGTCAGTGGCTGGCGCAGGCGCCGCCGGCCTTCTGGGGCATCGGCGCGTCACGGTCGATGCCGGATTCGGCCAGGCGCTGCTCGTAGCGCTGCCACAGTTCGGCCTGTTCGGCACCGAGCTTGTAAAGATAGCCCCAGGCGAAGATGCCGCTGTCGTGACCGTCGCTGAAGGTGGGCTGCACCGCGTAGTGGCCGACCATCTCGATCTTCGTGATGCCGACCTCGCGCTTGCCGGTCTGCAGCGTCTCCTGCCCCGGGCCGTGGCCCTGCACCTCGGCCGACGGCGAATAGACGCGCATCAATTCGAACGGGATGCGGAACACCGCACCGTCGTCGAAACCGATCTCGAGCACGCGCGTGGCCTGGTGCAGCGTGAGGGCGGTGGGCTGGGGCGTCGGGCTCGGCATGGCGGTGATCGGTCTGACTGGGGCTGTGATTTTAGCGGCGGGCCCGCCCCCGCCGCGGACCGTGGCCAGGGTGATCAGTCGGGCGCCTGCGGCGTCGCCGGCTGGGCCGGCGGGGCGAAATCGACCTCTTCGAACAGCGAGGCCACCGGCCAGGGCTGGGCGATTCGCTCGATCGGGATCAGATCGTTGGCGGTCAGCGGGCGCAGTACCCACAGGCCCTGCTCGTTCCTGGAGAACAGATCGGCATGCGCGCGGTCCTGCTCGACCAGCAGGTAGTGCGTCAGCGTGTCGAGGGTCCGGTAGATCTCGAACTTGCGGCCTCGGTCGTAGGCAGCGGTGCTGTCGCTGAGCACCTCGACCACCAGCCAGGGGTGGCTGATGAAACGGTCTTCGCCGGGTTGGCGGTCGCGGGGGTCGCAAGTGACCATCGCATCGGGGTAGAGAAAATTACCGTCGGTGTCGGTGTTCAACTTGGCATCCAGACCGTGCACCCGGCAAGGCGTGCCCTTCAGGGCTTGTCGCAGGAAGATGACCGCGTTCAATGCGATGGTGTTGTGGGTCAACCTCGCGCCCACCATGGCATACACCTCGCCATCGACCAGCTCATGCCGCTCGGCCTGCTGTGCCTCCCAGGCGAGGTAGTCCTCGGCATGGGCGAATCGGGGCGGGTTCGACACGGCGCTCATCGTGATCTCCGGTCGGTGCGGCTTTCGGATTATCGGCGGGGCCCTGCTGATCCGTCGCCGGGACCGCGTCAGCCCAGGCGCAGCGCCATCACCCCGGCGACGATCACGCCGGTGCCGATGGCGCGCTGCAACCCGAACGGCTCCTTCAGCAGCAGCGTGCCCAGCAGCGCGGCGAACAGCACCGAGGTCTCGCGCAGCGCGGCCACGCTGGCCACCGGCGCGCGGGTCATCGCCCACAGCGCGATCGCGTACGAGCCGATCGACGCGCTGCCGCCCAGCGTGGCCAGCGGCCAGCGCCCCCGGGCATAGGCCAGGATCTGCGCCCGGCCGGCAGGGCCGCGCCGCAGCCACACCAGCAGCGGGTACGTCACGCCGTCGAGCACGAACAGCAGCATCACGTAGCGCAGCGCGCTGCCGCCGGCGGCCACCTCGGCGCGCACGCCGAGGCCGTCGACGACGGTGTAGACCGCGATGATGCCGGCGTTGGCGAACGCGAAGCCCAGCGCCTTGCCGTGGTGCAGCGCCTCGGCCGGCCGGGCCAGCCCGACCAGCGCCACGCCGCCGGTGATGCCGATCACGCCGATCCAGGTGCCCAGGCTGGGCGCCTCGCCGATCGCGCTGGCGCTGCCCAGGGCCACCAGCAGCGGCGCGAAGCCGCGCATGATCGGGTAGGTCAGCCCCAGGTCGCCATGCTGGTAGGCGCCGGCCAGCGCGATGTAGTAGCCGATGTGGACCACCAGCGACGCGGCGATGTAGGGCAGCCCGGCGGGGCCCGGCAGGCCGACGATCGCCAGCAGCGGCAGCGCGACCACCGCGCCCAGCGCGTGCACCAGCGCGGTGTCCAGCGGCTTGTCGCCGCTGCTCTTGACCAGGGCGTTCCAGCCGGCGTGCAGCAGCGCGCCGACCAGCACCGCGGCCACCACCGGCCAGGTCAGGGTCAGGTCGGGCGACAACAAGGCGGGCAGCGCCGGGTACGGTCGGGTGATCTCTCGTCCATCGGGTCTCGATACTATCCATTGGCCCCTGGATGGCCAAATCCGGGAGGGCGTGTCATGCCGACCGTGGCAGACTGGGCAGCATGGGCTACCGCGCCACGCTCGGCGGCGAAACCTACCGCTTCGCCACCCTGGCCGACCTGATGGCCAAGGCCACGCCCGAGCGCGCGGGCGACCAGCTCGCCGGCATCGCCGCCGACAGCGCGCGCCAGCGCGTGGCCGCCCGCGAGGCACTGGCCGATCTGCCGCTGGCCACCTTCGTGCAGCAGGCGCTGGTGCCCTACGAGGCCGACGAGATCACCCGGCTGATCATCGACAGCCACGATGCCGCGGCGTTCGCGCCGGTGGCGCACCTGACGGTCGGCGGCTTTCGCGACTGGCTGCTGGGCGACGCCGCGACGACCGCCACGCTGGCCGCGCTGGCGCCGGGGCTGACGCCCGAGATGGTGGCCGCTGCAGCCAAGCTGATGCGCAACCAGGACCTGTTGCTGGTGGCCAGCCGGGTGCGGGTGGTCACGCGATTCCGCGACACGATCGGCCTGCCCGGCACGCTGGCGGTGCGGCTGCAGCCCAACCACCCGGCCGACAGCCCGGCCGGCATCGCCGCCAGCATCCTCGACGGGCTGATGTACGGCGCCGGCGACGCGGTGATCGGCATCAACCCGGCGGCCGACAGCGTGCCTGCCATGGTGCAGCTGCTGCACCTGCTCGACGAGCTGATCGCCCGCCACCAGATCCCGACCCAGGGCTGCGTGCTGACGCACGTGACCAACACGCTGCAGGCGATTCGCCTGGGTGCGCCGGTCGACCTGGTGTTCCAGAGCATCGCCGGTACCGAGGCCGCGAACCGCAGCTTCGGCATCGGCCTGGCCCTGCTCTACGAGGCGCATGCCGCGGCGCTGGCGCTGAAGCGCGGGCCGCTCGGCGACAACGTGATGTATTTCGAGACCGGCCAGGGCAGCGCGCTGTCGGCCAACGCCCACCATGGCGTCGACCAGCAGACGGTCGAGGCGCGGGCCTACGCGGTGGCGCGGCGCTACCGGCCGCTGCTGGTCAACACGGTGGTCGGCTTCATCGGGCCCGAGTACCTGGTCGACGGCAAGCAGATCGTGCGCGCCGGGCTGGAGGACCATTTCTGCGGCAAGCTGCTCGGCCTGCCGATGGGCTGCGACATCTGCTACACCAACCACGCCGAGGCCGACTCGGACGACATGGACAACCTGCTGGTGCTGCTGGCCAGCGCCGGGCTGAACTTCATGATGGGCGTGCCGGGTGCGGATGACGTGATGCTGAACTACCAGAGCACCTCGTTCCACGACGCGCTGTTCGTGCGCCAGCTGCTGGGGCTGAAGCGCGCGCCCGAATTCGAGGCCTGGCTGCAGCGGCTGGGCCTGACCGACGCCGCCGGCCGGCTGCTGCCGGCGCCGCAGCGGCCGGCGCTGGCGGCGTCGTTCAGCCCGCTGCTGGACGGGCCGCCGCGATGAACGAGCTGCCCGCCGCCGGCGCGACGCCGGCCGACCCCTGGGTCGATCTGCGCCGCCACACGCCCGCGCGCATCGCGCTGGGCCGCGCTGGCGGCAGCCTGCCCACTGCCGAGCTGCTGCGCTTTGCCGCCGCCCATGCCCAGGCCCGCGATGCGGTGCACCTGCCGCTGGACGTGGCCGCGCTGAACGCGGCGCTGCAGGCCGACGGCTGGCAGCCGATCGAGGTGCACAGCCGCGCGCCGCAGCGCGATGCCTACCTGCGCCGCCCCGACTGGGGCCGCCGGCTGGCCGCGGCCAGCGCCGAGCGGCTGCAGCACTGCGCCGGCGCGCCGGTCGACCTGGCGGTGGTACTGGGCGACGGCCTGTCGGCGCTGGCCACGCAGCGCCATGCGGTGCCGCTGCTGCGCGCGCTGCGCGAGGCGCTGGCCGGCGCACTGACGATCGCGCCGCCGGTGATCGCGCTGCAGGCCCGGGTGGCGCTGGCCGACGAGATCGGCGCGCTGCTGCAGGCCCGGCTGGTGCTGATCGTGCTGGGCGAGCGGCCGGGGCTGAGCTCGCCCGACAGCCTGGGCGCCTACCTGACCCACGCGCCGCAGGTCGGCTGCAGCGACGCGCAGCGCAACTGCGTCAGCAACATCCGGCCCGAGGGCCTGCCGCCCGAGCTGGCGGCTCGCCGGCTGGCCTGGCTGCTGCGCGAGGCGCTGCGCCGCCGGCTGACCGGCATCGGACTGAAGGACGACAGCGCCACCGAACTGCTGGCGCCATAGCCCTCGGCGGGGCGATCAGGGAGCCGCCGCGATCTGGCCGTCGACCACCTGCAGGGTCTTGTCGCAGCGCTCGGCCAGCGCCGGGTTGTGGGTGACGAACAGCACGCTGGTGCCCCGCTCGCGGTTGACCCGGCGCAGCAGCTCGAACACCGCGTCGGCGCTCTTCGTGTCGAGGTTGCCGGTGGGCTCGTCGGCCAGCAGCAGCCGCGGCTTCATCGCCAGCGCGCGGGCCACCGCCACCCGCTGCTGCTGGCCGCCCGACAGCCGCGCGGCCGGCTGGTCGCGCCAGGGCGTGAGGCCGACGCTGTCGATCAGCGCCGCGGCGCGATCGACCATCGCCGCGCTGGGGAAACCGGCGGCGCCGAGCATCGGCATCATCACGTTCTCGAGCGCGCTGAACGCGCCGAGCAGGTGGTGGTACTGGAAGACGAAGCCGATCGTGTGGCCGCGCAGGCGGGTCAGCGCGCTGTCGTCCAGCGCCGTGGTCTGTTCGCCGCAGACCGCCAGCTCGCCCTGGGTCGGCCGGTCGAGCAGGCCGACGATGTTCAGCAGCGTGCTCTTGCCCGACCCCGACGGGCCCATCACCGCGCAGAATTCGCCCGCGGACAGCGTCAGGTCGATGCCGTGCAGCACCTCGGTCTCGTTCGGCTCGCCGAGGTTGAACGACTTGCGCACGCCGCGCAACTGCACGACGGGAGGCACGACCGGGTCAGCCACGGATCGCCACCACCGGGTCGAGCCGGGCCGCGCGCAATGCCGGGGCGAACGCCGCGACCAGCCCGGTCAGCGTCGCCAGCAGCAGCGCCGCGGCGAACAGCGCCGGCTCGAAGCTCAGCAGGAACAGCGGCTGGCCGTCGGCGCCACGCGCGAAGCGTTGCCAGGCCGCCAGCGCCAGCGCGCCCAGGCCCGAGCCGGCCAGCGCGCCGCCCAGCCCCAGCAGCCCGCCCTGCAGCAGGAACAGCCGCAGGATCTGCGCGCGCGAGATGCCCATCGCCCGCAGGATGCCGATCTCGCGCGACTTCTGCACCACCGAGACCACCAGCACGCTGGCGATGCCGAAGGCCACCGACAGCGCGACGAAGAAGCGGATCGCCCGGTTGGCCAGCGTCTGCGCGTTGACCGCGGTGAAGAACTGCTCGTTGGTCTTGATCCAGCTGTCGGCCTGCACGCCGGTGGCCGCGGTGATGCGCCGGGCCACGGTCTCGGCGGCGTAGACGTCGCGCACCGTGACGTCGAGCACCGACACGCCGCCGGGCAGGCCCAGCAGGCTCTGCGCGGTGCGCAGCGCGATGAAGGTGCTGCGCGTGTTGGCGCCCTTGTTGCCGAGGTCGAACACGCCGGCGATCGTCAAGGTGTTGGCCGCGCCGCCGGCCGCGCTGATGCGCAGCTTGTCGCCGACGCCGATCCCCAGGTCGCTGGCCAGCTCGGTGCCGATCAGGATGTCGCTGCCGCCGAGCCGGGCGTTGCCACGCACCACCTTCTCGTCCAGCGGCACGATGCGGTAGTAGACCTCGGGCTCCATGCCGATCACCGAGATCGACCGGCTGGCGTCGCCGCGCAGCGCCAGCGCCGGGCCGGTGACCGCCGGCGAGACCACCAGCACCTCGGGCAGCGCGCGGATTTGCGCGGCGACGGCCTGCCACTGGTCGATGCTGCGCACGCGCTGCAGCGGCGCCTGCACGATCGCGCCGCCGTTGGCCTGCGTGCCGTCGGCCGGATCGCCGCGCAGCGGGCGCACCGTCTCCTTCGGCGGCAGCAGCTGGATATGGGCCTGGCCGGTCAGCGCGCGGCGGACGAAGTTGGCCTGCAGCCCGCTCAGCAGCGCCGACATGAACACGATCACGCCGACGCCGATCGCGATGCCGCCGATGATGAAGGCGGTCTGCAGCCGGCCCTCGCGCAGGAAGCGGATCGCGACGATCCATTCGAACGGCAGCCAGCGCGGCGGCGCCGCGGACGCAGCCAGCGCGCTCAAGGCCCGGCCTCCGGCTGCGGCCGCAGCCGCGAGCCGTCGGCCAGCGCCGCGGCCGCCGCGGCCGTCACCGGCACCACCTGGTCGCCCGCGCGCAGGCCCGACACCACCTCGGCCAGCCCGTTGCCGCGCAGGCCCAGCGTGACCGCCTGGCGGCGGGCGCGGCCGCCGTCGACCTTCAGCACCCAGGGCGCGGGCGTGTCGGCAGCGTGCAGCGCATCGACCGCCACCAGCACCGCGGCGGCACGGCGGGCTACCTCGATGTCGACCGACACCGTCATGTCCTGGCGCAGGTAGGCCGGCGGCGCGGCGACGCGCAGCTTGACCTCGACCGAGCCGCGCTGCGGGTCGACCGCCGGGTTGATGTAGACCAGCTCGGCGCCGAAGCGCTGCTGGGCATAGGCATCGGCCGAGGCCAGCGCCGCCTGGCCCAGGTGCAGCAGGCGCAGGTTCCTTTCCTCGATCTGCACCACCAGCTGGGTGTCGCCGGCCGCCGACTGCGGCGACAGCACCATCAGCACCTTGCCGGGCTGCACCACGTCGCCGGGTTCGACGTTGCGGCCGATCAAGGTGCCGGCCACCGGCGCGCTCACCGTGGCATAGCGCAGCCGCGCCCGCGCGGCCTCGACGCCGGCGCGCGCCTGCTCGAGCGTGGCGACCGCCAGCGCGCTGTCGCTGCCGTCCGGGCGCGCCGCGGCCAGCTGCTGCCGGGCGCTGCGCCACTGGGCGGCGGCCACCTGCTCGGCGCGCTGGGCCTCGTCCACCGCCGCCTGGCCGACGAAGCCCTGGGCGAACAGGTCGCGGCTGCGCGCCAGCGCGCGGCTGGCCGCCGCGTGGTTGGCCTCGGCCTGGCCCAGCGCCTGTTCGGCCACCGGCGCCTGCACCTCGCGCAACTGGCGCAGCCGCGCCTGGGCCTGCTGGACGGCCAGCTCGGCCTGGTTCAGCGCGGCGCGCAGTTCGGTCGACTCCAGCTCGATCAGCACCGCGCCGGCCGCCACCGTCTGCCCTTCGGCCACCGGCACCCGCTACACGGTGCCGGTGAGCTGCACCCCGACGTCGACGCGGTGCGGGGTCTCGACGCGGCCGCTGGCGACCACGCTCTGGACGAAATCGCGCTGCACCACCGTCGCCACCGGCACCAGCGGCCCCTGCAGCCAGCGCGGGGCGGCCAGCACCGCCCCGACACCGACGGCGACCAGCAACAGCGCCTTGCCGGCATGGCGGCGCAGGAACGCCAGCGACGACGCCAGCGGGGATGATCGTCCGACGATTCCAGGCATCGGCGGCATTCTCGGCGCGCCGGGCGGCGGTGGCATGATCTGGCGCATCGGCCCGCCGCCGATCCGGCCATCAGTTGACCTTGCTCAAGACCGATCGGTGCGCCGGGTCCGAGTGTCGGCCCCGGCGGTTCACCCATCGAAGGAGTTCCAGCATGTACCAGCGCATCCTCGTGCCGATCGACGGCAGCCCGACCTCCGACCGCGGCCTGCAGGAGGCCATCGCGCTGGGCAAGCTCACCGGCGCCAGCCTGCGGCTGCTGCACGTGGTCGACGAGACCTCGTTCGCGATGAGCGCCGACGCGTTCGGCGGCTACGCCGGCAACGTGATCGACCTGCTGCGCGAAGGCGGTGCCGAGATCCTGGCCAAGGCACGAAGCACCGTCGAAGCCGCCGGCCTGGGCGTCGACACCGTGCTGCGCGACAACCTGGCCGGCCGCGTCAGCGACCTGGTGACCGACGAGGCGAAGACCTGGCCGGCCGACCTGATCGTGCTCGGCACCCATGGCCGGCGCGGCGCCGGCCGGCTGCTGCTCGGCAGCGACGCCGAGCAGGTGCTGCGCCAGGCGCCGGTGCCGGTGCTGCTGCTGCGCAGCGCCGAAGCCGCCGCCGCCTGATCGGCCGGCGCTACACCAGCACGCGTTCGATGCCGCCGGCGTTGGCCCGGGCCACGTAATCCTGCAGCCAGGTCTCGCCGAGGATCTGGCGCGCCATCTCGACGACGATGTAGTCGGCCTCGAGCAGGCCGCTGGACAGGTCGTCCTCGTAGCGCTTCAGGCCCTGCAGGCAGCTGGGGCAGGAGGTCAGGATCTTGACGTTGGCGCCAGCCACGCTGCCGGTCGCCCTGAGCGCCGCCTCGTCCCGGCGCAGCTCCTCCTCCTTGCGGAAGCGGATCTGGGTCGAGATGTCGGGCCGGCTGACGCCCAGCGTGCCGCTCTCGCCGCAGCAGCGCTCGCTCTTGCGCACGTTCGGGCCGACCAGGGCCCTGACCGTCTTCATCGGCTCCTGCTGCTTCAGCGGGCTGTGGCAGGGGTCGTGGTAGAGGTAGCCCGCCGCATGGCCATCCTTCGCGCCCGGCAGCGTGATGCCCTTTTCCAGCAGGTACTCGTGGATGTCGACGATGCGGCAGCCGGGGAAGATGTCCTCGAACTTGTAGCCCTGCAGCTGGTCGTAGCAGGTGCCGCAGCTGACCACCACGGTCTTGATGTCCAGGTAGTTCAGCGTGTTGGCGACGCGGTGGAACAGCACCCGGTTGTCGGTGATGATCTGCTCGGCCTTGTCGAACTGGCCCGAGCCACGCTGCGGGTAGCCGCAGCACAGGTAGCCCGGAGGCAGCACGGTCTGCACGCCGGCGTGCCACAGCATCGCCTGGGTCGCCAGGCCGACCTGGCTGAACAGCCGCTCCGAGCCGCAGCCGGGGAAATAGAACACGGCTTCAGTCTCGGCGGTGGTCGCCGCCGGGTTGCGGATGATCGGCACGTAGTCGCGGTCCTCGATGTCGAGCAGCGCGCGCGCGGTCTTCTTCGGCAGCCCGCCTGGCAGCTTCTTGTTGACGAAGTGGATCACCTGCTCGCGCAGCGGCGCGGCGCCGACGCTGGCCGGCGGCGCGCCGGTCTGCTTGCGGGCGGCGAGCTTCAGCACGTCGTTGGCCACGCGCTGGGCCTTGAAGCCGACGCCGACCATCGCGCTGCGCAGCAGCTTGATGGTCTGCGGGCTGGTCGCGTTGAGCATCATCATCGCCGCGGCATTGCCGGGGCGGAAGCTCTTCTGCCCCATCTTGCGCAGCAGGTTGCGCATCGCCATCGAGACGTCGCCGAAGTCGATCTTCACCGGGCAGGGGGTCAGGCACTTGTGGCAGACGGTGCAGTGGTCGGCGACGTCCTCGAACTCCTCCCAGTGCGCCAGGCTGACGCCGCGCCGTGTCTGCTCCTCGTACAGGAAGGCCTCGACCAGCAGCGAGGTCGCCAGGATCTTGTTGCGCGGGCTGTACAGCAGGTTGGCGCGCGGCACGTGGGTCGCGCAGACCGGCTTGCACTTGCCGCAGCGCAGGCAGTCCTTGATGCTGTCGGCGATCGCGCCGATGTCGCTCTGCTGCATGATCAGCGACTCATGGCCCATCAGCCCGAAGCTGGGTGTGTAGGCATGGCTCAGGTCAGCCACGTGCACGTCGCTGCCCAGCCGCGCCAGCGCGTCGCCACGCAGCAACTTGCCCTTGTTGAAGCGGCCTTCGGGGTCGATGCGGGCCTTGTAGTCGGCGAAGCTGCCCAGTTCCGCATCGCTCATGAACTCGAGCTTGGTGATGCCGATGCCGTGCTCGCCGCTGATCACGCCGCCCAGGCTGCGCGCCAACGTCATGATGCGCGCCACCGCCTCGTGGGCGGTCTGCAGCATCTCGTAGTTGTCGCTGTTGACCGGGATGTTGGTGTGCACGTTGCCGTCGCCGGCATGCATGTGCAGCGCGACCCACACGCGGCCGCGCAGCACCTCCTGGTGAATCGCGTTGCACTGCGCGACGACCGGCTCGAACGCCGCGCCGCCGAAAAGTCGCTGCAGCGGCTTGACGATCTGCGTCTTCCACGACGCGCGCAGTGAGTGGTCCTGCAGCAACGCGAACACGGTGCGCCCGCTGTCGGCATGCACGTTGTCCAGGTTGGCGAGCCAGGCCTTCCACTGTGCACCGACCACGCGCAGCAGCGCCAGCGCCAGCTGCACGCGGTCTTCCAGCAGCATCGCGTTCGGGATCTCGCCCGCGTCGTCGCGCTGGCCCAGGGGCAGCTCTCCGCGCGTGAAGAAGGCTTCCAGGCGTTCAGCGAGCGCCAGCTTGTTTCGCAGCGACAGCTCGATGTTGATGCGCTCGATGCCCAGCGTGTACTCGCCCATGCGTTCGAGCGGGATCACGACGTCTTCGTTGACCTTGAAGGCGTTGGTGTGGCGGGCGATCGCGGCGGTCTTCTTGCGGTCGAGCCAGAACTTCTTGCGCGCGTCGGCGCTGACCGCGACGAAGCCCTCGCCGTTGTGCGAGTTGGCGATCCGCACCACCTCGCTGGTGGCGCGCGCGACGGCGTTCTCGTCGTCGCCGACGATGTCGCCGATCAGCACCATCTTCGGCAGCCCCGAACCGCCCGCCGCGCCGGCGGCGGCCGCGCGCTTGCTCTTGGTGGTGTAACCGACCGCCTTCAGGTAGCGGTCGTCCATGTGTTCGAGCCCGGCCAGGATCGCGCCGCCGCGCTTCGCGTCCTCGAACAGGAAGTTCTTGATCTCGACGATCGAAGGCACCGCCTCGATCGGGTTGCCGAAGAACTCCAGGCACACCGTGCGCACATGCGCCGGCATCCTGTGCACCACCCAGCGCGCGCTGGTGATCAGGCCGTCGCAGCCTTCCTTCTGGATGCCGGGCAGGCCGGCGAGGAACTTGTCGGTGACGTCCTTGCCCAGGCCTTCCTTGCGGAACACCGCGCCCGGGATGTCCAGCCGCTCGGTCTTCTCGAGCTGCTTGCCGGTCGCGTCGAACCAGCGCAGCTCGAAGCTGGCCAGCGGCGCGTCGTGGATTTTGCCGAGGTTGTGGTTCAGGCGGATCACTTCCAGCCACTTGGCCTGCGGCGTCACCATGCGCCAGGAGGCCAGGTTGTCGAGCGCGGTGCCCCACAGCACGGCCTTCTTGCCGCCGGCGTTCATCGCGATGTTGCCGCCGACGCAGCTGGCCTCGGCCGAGGTCGGGTCGACCGCGAAGACATGGCCGGCGCGCTCGGCCGCGTCGGCCACGCGCTGGGTCACGACGCCGGCGCCGGTCCACACGGTGGCCACCTTGCGAGCCACGCCCGGCAGGTCGACGAACTCGACCTCGCTCATCTGCTCGAGCTTCTCGGTGTTGATCACCGCGCTCTTCCAGGTCAGCGGCACCGCGCCGCCGGTGTAGCCGGTGCCGCCGCCGCGCGGGATGATCGTCAGCCCCAGCTCGACGCAGCCGGCCACCAGCGCGGCCATCTCGGCCTCGGTGTCGGGGGTCAGCACGACGAAGGGGTATTCGACGCGCCAGTCGGTCGCATCGGTCACGTGCGACACCCGCGACAGGCCATCGAACTTGATGTTGTCCTTGGCCGTCGCGCGGCCCAGCACGCGGCGGCAGCGCTGGCGAAGCTCGGCCACGGCGCCGAAGTGCGCGGCAAAGCGCTGCACCGCGGCGCCGGCCATGTCGAGCAGCTCGCCGACCAGCGCGTCGCGCTGCGCGTCGGCGGACGGCGTGCGGCGCTGCGCGACCTCGTGCAGGCGGTGGTTCAGCGCGTCGATCAGCAGGCTGCGACGCTTCGGGTTGTCGAGCAGGTCGTCTTCGAGGTAGGGATTGCGCTGCACCACCCAGATGTCGCCCAGCACCTCGTAGAGCATGCGCGCCGAGCGGCCGGTGCGGCGCTCGTCGCGCAGCAGGTTCAGCAGCTCCCAGGCGCGTGGGCCGAGCAGGCGCAGCACGATCTCGCGGTCGGACAGCGAGGTGTAGTTGTAGGGAATCTCGCGCAGGCGGGGCGCGGGCTCGGCCCGGGCGGCGGGATCGGCCAGACGCTCGGCCAGATGGGTGGAGGCGATCGGTGCGTTCATGGGGCGGCGGGCGCCGGAATCTTCGAAACGGTTCAGCGTCGCCTCTCGAGGCACCTGAGGCTGCATTTTATCGCGGCGCAACAATCCGGCGGCGTGCGCCGGCCGCCGGCCCGCACCGGCTGGCGGGTTAATCCCGTAGCGACGGCGCCGGCCGGTGTGACAGAAACGGGCCTGTCACGAACGAGCGACACACTCGGTCGCCTTTGCCCACCGCCCCTCGGAGAGACCATGACACTGAAGTTCCACGCTGCCGCGCTGGCGGCCCTGGCCGCGATCGCCATGCCGGCGCAGGCCCAGACCGAAATCCAGTGGTGGCATGCGATGACCGGCGCGCTCGGTGACCGGGTCACCGAGATGGCCAGCGGCTTCAACGCCAGCCAGAAGGACTTCAAGGTGGTGCCGGTCTACAAGGGCAGCTACCCCGAGACGATGACGGCGGCGATCGCCGCCTTCCGCGCCGGCAACGCGCCGCACATCGTGCAGGTGTTCGAGGTCGGCACCGCGACGATGATGTCGGCCAGGGGCGCGATCAAGCCGGTCTACCAGATGATGAAGGAATCGGGCCAGGCCTTCGACCCCAAGGCCTATGTCTCGGCGGTGGCCGGCTACTACACCGACCGCAAGGGCAACATGCTGTCTTTGCCGTTCAACTCGTCGACCACCGTGTTCTACATCAACAAGGACGCCTTCAAGAAGGCCGGGCTCGACCCCGAGCGGGCACCGAAGACCTGGAAGGAATTCGCGGTGACTGCGGGCAAGCTCAAGGCCAGCGGCCAGGCCTGCGTCTACACCACCGGCTGGCCGTCGTGGGTGCATGTCGAGAACTTCAGCGCCTGGCACAACCTGCCGATCGGCACGCTGGAGAACGGCATCGGCGGCGTCGGCACCGAGTTCACGATCAATTCGCCGCTGCAGGTGGCGCACATCCAGATGCTGGGCGACTTCGCCAAGAACGGCTGGTTCACCTATGCCGGCCGGCGCAACGAGGCCGAGGCCAAGTTCTTCAGCGGCGAATGCGCGATGCTGACCAGCAGCTCGGCGGCGCAGGCCAACATCCGCAAGAACGCCAAGTTCGACTTCTCGGTCAACTTCCTGCCCTACAACGACGGCATCAAGGGCGCGCCGCAGAACTCGATCATCGGCGGCGCCAGCCTGTGGGTGCTGTCGGGCAAGAAGCCCGCCGACTACAAGGGGGTGGCGCAGTTCTTCAACTACCTGTCCAGGCCCGAGCTGCAGGCCGCCTGGCACCAGGGCACCGGCTACGTGCCGATCACCAACGCGGCGGCCGAGCTGACCGCCAAGTCGGGCTACTACGAGAAGAACCCGGGCACCGACATCGCTGTCAAGCAGCTCAACAACAAGCCGCCGACCGCCAATTCCAAGGGCCTGCGCTTCGGCAATTTCGTGCAGGGCCGCGAGGTGATCGAGGAGGAGATCGAGGCCGTGCTGGCCGGCAAGAAGGACGCCAAGACCGCGATGGACGACGCGGTGCGGCGCGGCAACGAGATCCTGCGCAAGTTCGCCGCGGCCAACAAGGACAGCTGATCGCCGCGATGCTGCACTGCAGCCGCCGCCGCGCTGCCGCAGCGCAGGCGGCGGGGCGCCTGATGCACTGAATCCCGGGCATGGAAAAGCGCGTCCACTTTCGCTCGTCGTGGCTGCCCTACCTGCTGGTGGCGCCGCAGATCGCGATCACGCTGGTCTTCTTCTTCTGGCCGGCGGCGCAGGCACTGTGGTTCGCCTTCCTGCGCCAGGATGCGTTCGGCCTGAGCTCGGAGTTCGCCGGGCTGGACAACTTCCGCGACCTGCTGGCCGACGTCAACTACCTGCAGTCCTTCCGGGTCACGGCGATCTTCAGCGTGCTGGTGGCCGCCGGTGGCATCGCGCTGGCGCTGGCGCTGGCGGTGATGGCCGACCGGGTGATCCGCGGCGCGCTGGCCTACCGCACACTGCTGATCTGGCCCTACGCAGTGGCGCCGGCGATCGCCGGCGTGCTGTGGGGTTTCATGTTCGCGCCGTCGATCGGCATCGTGACCTATGTGCTGAAAGGCCTGGGCATCGACTGGAACTGGGTGCTGCAGAGCGACCAGGCGATGCTGCTGGTCGTCATGGCCTCGATCTGGAAGCAGATCAGCTACAACTTCCTGTTCTTCCTGGCCGGGCTGCAGTCGATCCCGCGGTCGCTGCTGGAGGCCGCGGCGATCGACGGTGCGCGGCCGCTGCGCCGCTTCTGGACCATCGTCTTCCCGCTGCTGTCGCCGACCACCTTCTTCCTGCTGGTGGTCAACATCGTCTACGCGTTCTTCGACACCTTCGGCGTGATCGACGCCACCACCCAGGGCGGGCCGTCGGGCGCGACGCAGATCCTCGTCTACAAGGTCTACAACGACGGCGTCAAGGCGGCCGATCTGGGCGGCTCGTCGGCGCAGTCGGCGATCCTGATGTTCATCGTCATCACGCTGACCGTGGTGCAGTTCCGCTTCGTCGAGCGGCGCGTCAACTACTGAAGGCTGCGATGGTCGAACGCCGTCCCTGGCTGGATCTCGTCACCCACCTGGGGCTGGCGCTCGGCGTGCTGGCGGTGGCCTTTCCGCTCTACATCACCTTCGTCGCGTCGACGCTGACGCTCGAGCAGGTGCTGCAGGTGCCGATGCGGCTGCTGCCGGGTGACCAGTTCGGGGCCAACTACACCCAGGTGCTGGGCGCCGGATCCACCCGCGGTTCGACTGCGCCGGTGGCGCCGATGCTGGCCAACAGCCTGGTGATGGCGCTGGTGATCGCGATCGGCAAGATCGCGATCTCGATCGTCAGCGCGTTCGCTATCGTCTATTTCAGGTTTCCGCTGCGCAAGTTCTTCTTCTGGATGGTCTTCGTCACGCTGATGCTGCCGGTGGAGGTGCGCATCATCCCGACCTTCAAGGTGGTGTCCGACCTCGGCCTGCTCGACAGCTACGCCGGGCTGACGCTGCCGCTGATCGCCTCGGCCACCGCCACCTTCCTGTTCCGCCAGTTCTTCCTGACCGTGCCCGACGAGCTGCTGGAAGCCGCCCGGATGGACGGCGCCGGGCCGATGCGCTTCTTCTTCGACATCCTGCTGCCGCTGTCGGCCACCAGCATCGCCGCGCTGTTCGTGATCCAGTTCATCTACGGCTGGAACCAGTACCTGTGGCCGCTGCTGATCACCAGCGACGAGCGCATGTACACCGCGGTGATCGGCATCAAGCGCATGATCGTCGGCGGCGACGCGCTGACCGAGTGGAACCTGGTGATGGCCACCGCAATGCTGGCGCTGCTGCCGCCGGCGCTGGTGGTGCTGCTGATGCAGCGCTGGTTCGTCAAGGGCCTGGTGGATACAGAGAAGTAGCCGGGCCGCCACTTCCCGAACAAGGACAACATGGGCGCGATCAGCATCCGCAACGTGATCAAGCGCTACGGGCGCGGGCCCAAGGCCAACCAGGTCATCCACGGCGTGTCGGCCGAGATCGCCGACGGCGAGTTCATCGTCATCGTCGGCCCCAGCGGCTGCGGCAAGAGCACGCTGCTGCGCATGGTGGCCGGACTGGAGGAGATCAGCGAGGGCGAGATCGCGATCGGCGGGCGTGTCGTCAACGATGTCGAGCCGGCCGACCGCGACATCGCGATGGTG
>JAEUOY010000127.1 GCA_016790515.1 Burkholderiaceae bacterium
CACGGCTGCTCGGCGAGGCCGACATCGTCGCGGCGGTGCAGGCCGCGCGCGCGGCCGACGTCGCGCTGGTCTTTGCCGGCCTCAACGCCGAGTGGGACAACGAGGGCCTGGATCGCCCCGGCATCACGCTGCCGTACCGCCAGGACGAGCTGATCGCCCGCGTGGCCGCGGCGAACCCGCGCACCGTGGTCGTGTTGCAGACCGGCTCGCCGGTGGCCCTGCCCTGGCTCGCCGCGGTGCCGGCGGTACTGCAGGCCTGGTACCCGGGGCAGGAATGCGGCGATGCGATCGCCGACCTGCTGCTCGGCGTGCAGGAGCCCGGCGGGCGGCTGCCGCAGACCTGGCCGCTGCGGCTCGGAGACGGCGTGGCGCAGGCCGATGCACGCTGCTATCCGGGGGTAGACGGCGCCGTGCACTACGACGAAGGCGTGTTCATCGGCTACCGCCACCACGCGCAGCGCGGCATCGCAGCGGCGTTCGCCTTCGGCCACGGCCTGTCGTACAGCCGCTTCGAGCACAGCGATCTGCAACTGGACCGCGACCGGTTGAGGCCGGGCGATGTGTTGAGTTTGCAGACCACCGTGCGCAACGTCGGCCCGCGGCCGGGCCAGGAAGTCGTTCAGGTCTATGTCCACGACGTGGCCGCCAGCGTGGCCCGGCCGCCGTACGAACTGAAGGCCTTCGCCAAGGTGGCGCTGGCGCCGGGCGAGTCGCGCCGCGTGCGCCTGCGGCTGGCGATGCGCGCGTTCGCCTTCTTCGACCCGGCTCGCCGGGCCTGGGTCGCCGAGGCGGGGGCCTTCGAACTGCGCGTCGGATCGTCGTCGGACGTCTGGCAGCAGCGAGCGCAGGTGGTGCTCGAAGCCGACTGGCTCGATCCGGTCAGCGCCTGAGCATCGGACAGGCCGCGCGCATCACGATCGACCGCCAACGCGAGGCCGCGGTGGCGGCGGGCGAATCCGAATCCGCCCGGGAACCTGGGCCGCCGAGGGCCTGTCCTATGATGCGTGTCCATGCTCGAACAGCGCATCCAGCAGCAGTTCTTCGAAAGCGCCGATCTGAAATACCAGGCCGCCGAGGTGCTGGGGCGGCCGATCGAAGAAGCTGCCGCGGCCCTGGTGGCCGGGCTCACTGCCGGGGGCCGGGTGCTGGTGGCCGGGCTCGGTGCGTCGGCCTGCCTGGCGCAGCTGGTGACGGCCGAACTGATCGGCAGCTTCGAGCGCGAACGGCCCGGGCTCGCGGCGATGGCGCTGGGCGGCGACGGTGCAGCCTTGTCGGCGCTGGCCGCCGCCGGCGGCTTCGACCAGGTGCTGGCGCGCCAGGTCGAGACGCTGGGCCAGCCCGGCGACCTGCTGCTGCTGATCGCCGGCGAGGGCCGCCACCCCGCGCTGCTGGCCGCCGTGCTGGCCGCGCAGCGCAAGGACATGACCGTGATCGCGCTCACCGGCCGCAGCGGCGGCGCGCTGCGCAGCGCGCTGGGCGAGACCGACGTGCTGGTCGCGGTGCCGCACGACCGCCGCGTGCGCGTGCTGGAAACCCACCTGCTGGTGCTGCACTGCCTGTGCGACGCGATCGATCTGCAACTGCTGGGCGAACAGGATCCCGCATGACTCTTCATTCCAGGACTCTTCTGGCCGCGCCGCGCGCGGCCTTGCTGGCCGCCGCGCTGGCCGCCGCCTCGCTGCTCGGCGGCTGCGGCGCGGTGGTGGTGGGCGGTGCGGCGGTCGGCGCCGCGCTGTCGGCCACCGACCGCCGCACCACCGGCACCCAGGTCGAGGACGAGTCGATCGAGCTGAAGGCCGTCAACCGGGCGAGCGAACTGCTGGGCGATCGTGGCCATGTCAACGTCACCAGCTACAACCGCAGCGTGCTGATCACCGGCGAGGTGCCCAGCGAGGCCAGCCGCGCGGCGCTGGAGCAGGCGATCGGCGGCATCGAGAACGTGCGCGGCACCGTCAACGAGACGGCGGTGATGGCGCCGACCTCGATGACCGTGCGCAGCAACGACAGCTACCTGACCAGCCTGGTCAAGGCCGGTTTCGTCGATGCCAAGGATCTGCAGGCCAATTCGATCAAGGTGGTCACCGAGCGCAGCACGGTCTACCTGATGGGCCGGGTCACCGAGCGCGAGGCCAACCGTGCCGCCGAGGTGGCGCGTGGCATCGGCGGCGTCACCAAGGTGGTGAAGGTCTTCGAGCTGATCAGCGAGGCCGAACTGGCGCAGATCCAGACGAAGTGACCGTGCCCCGCGGCCGACGGGCACGTCGGCCGACCGCCCGAGGGGGTGGTCGGGCCGCCTGGGTGCGGCCCGGCGCTGTCCCCGTCTCGCGTCGCCGGGCCTACTTCAGGCGGCGGATCAGGCTGGAGGTGTCCCAGCGCCCGCCGCCCAGCGCCTGCACGTCGCCGTAGAACTGGTCGACCAGCGCGGTGACCGGCAGCCGGGCACCGTTGCGGCGGGCCTCGTCGAGCACCAGGCCCAGGTCCTTGCGCATCCAGTCGACGGCGAAGCCGAAGTCGAAGCGGTCGTCGACCATCGTGCCGCCGCGGTTGTCCATCTGCCAGCTCTGCGCGGCGCCCTTGCCGATGACCTCGAGCACCTGCTTCATGTCCAGCCCGGCCTTCCGGCCGAACGCGATGCCTTCGGCCAGGCCCTGCACCAGGCCGGCGATGCAGACCTGGTTGACCATCTTGGCCAGCTGCCCGGCGCCGCTGCCGCCGACCCGGGTGACGGCGCGCGAGAAGGCCATCGCCACCGGCTTCATGGCGTCGAACGCCGGCTCGTCGCCGCCGCACATCACGGTCAGCGTGCCGTTGACCGCGCCGGCCTGGCCGCCCGAGACCGGCGCGTCGACGAAGTGCAGCCCCGCAGCGCGCGCCGTGGCGTGAAGCTCCCGCGCCACGTCGGCCGACGCCGTGGTGTGGTCGACGAACACCGCGCCCGGGGCCATGCCGGCAAACGCGCCGTCGGGCCCCTGGACCACCGAGCGCAGGTCGTCGTCGTTGCCGACGCAGGCGAAGACGAACTCGGCGCCGGCCGCCGCTTCGCGCGGCGTGGCCGCCAGGCTGCCGCCGTGCTCGGCCGCCCAGGCCCGGGCCTTGGTGGACGTGCGGTTGTAGACGGTGACCGCGTGCCCGGCGCGCGCCAGGTGACCGGCCATCGGGAAGCCCATCACGCCCAGGCCCAGGAAGGCGACGCGGCGCTCGGGGATCGGGTCGTAGGTTCTCATGCGGCCGAGTTTATCGGCGGCCGCCGACGCGCTCACATGATCGACAGGTGCTCGGTGCCCGCCGACAGGTCGCGGTTGCGCGCGCGCCGGCTGTGCAGCTTGACCTGCAGCCGCAGGTCGTTGATCGAATCGGCGTTGCGCAGCGCGTCCTCCAGCGTCACCAGGTTGGTTTCGTAGAGGTCGAACAGCGCCTGGTCGAAGGTCTGCATGCCCAGCTCGCGGCTGCGCTTCATCAGGTCCTTCATCTCGGCGACCTCGCCCTTGAAGATCAGCTCGCTGATCAGCGGCGTGTTCAGCAGGATCTCGACCGCCGCGATGCGGCCCTTGCCTTCCTCGCGCGGCAGCAGGCGCTGCGAGACGATGCTCTTCAGGTTCAGCGACAGGTCCATCAGCAGCTGCTGGCGCCGCTCTTCCGGGAACAGGTTGATGATGCGGTCCAGCGCCTGGTTGGCGCTGTTGGCGTGCAGCGTGGTGATGCACAGGTGGCCGGTCTCGGCGAAGGCCACCGCGTGTTCCATCGTCTCGCGGTCGCGGATCTCACCCATCAGGATCACGTCGGGCGCCTGGCGCAGCGTGTTCTTCAGCGCGATCTCCCAGCCGTCGGTGTCGATGCCGACCTCGCGCTGGGTGACGATGCAGTTCTTGTGCGCATGCACGAACTCGACCGGATCCTCGATCGTGATGATGTGGCCGAAGCTGTTCTCGTTGCGGTGATCGACCAGCGCCGCTAGCGTCGTGCTCTTGCCCGAGCCGGTGGCGCCGACCATGATGACCAGGCCGCGCTTGGTCATCGCGATGTCCTTCATCACCGGCGGCAGGCCGAGGCCGTCGATCGTCGGCAGCTGCTGCGGGATCGTGCGCATCACCATGCCGACATGGCCCTGCTGCATGAAGGCGTTGACGCGGAAGCGCCCGATGCCCTGCGGCGCGATCGCGAAGTTGCACTCCTTGGTGCGCTCGAACTCGGTGGCCTGGCGCTCGTTCATCACCGCGCGGGCCAGCGTCAGCGTGTGCTGGCCGGTCAGCGGTTGCGGCGAGACCCGGTTGACCTTGCCGTCGACCTTGATCGCCGGCGGGAAGTCGGCGGTCAGGAACAGGTCCGAGCCGTTGCGGCTGACCATCAGCCGCAGCAGGTCGTTGATGAACTTGGAGGCCTGTTCGCGTTCCATGGTGTCCTTCCGGTCCTAGCCGGGGAAGTTCTCGGGGATCTTGGCCTTCGACCGCGCCTCGGCCGCCGAGACGATGCCGCGCCGCACCAGGTCGGCCAGGTTCTGGTCGAGCGTCTGCATGCCCAGGTTCTGGCCGGTCTGGATCGACGAGTACATCTGCGCGACCTTGTTCTCGCGGATCAGGTTGCGGATCGCCGGGCTGCCGATCATGATCTCGTGCGCCGCGGCGCGCCCGCTGCCGTCCTTCAGCTTGCACAGCGTCTGCGAGATCACCGCGACGAGCGACTCCGACAGCATCGCCCGCACCATCTCCTTCTCGGCCGCCGGGAACACGTCGACGATGCGGTCGACCGTCTTGGCCGCGCTGCTGGTGTGCAGGGTGCCGAACACCAGGTGGCCGGTCTCGGCGGCAGTCAATGCCAGGCGGATCGTCTCCAGGTCGCGCATCTCGCCGACCAGGATCGCGTCCGGGTCCTCGCGCAGCGCCGAGCGCAGCGCGTTGGCGAAGCTCATCGTGTGCGGCCCGACCTCGCGCTGGTTGATCAGGCACTTCTTGCTCTCGTGCACGAACTCGATCGGGTCCTCGACCGTCAGCACGTGGCCGTATTCGTTCTCGTTCAGGTGGTTGACCATCGCCGCCAGCGTGGTGCTCTTGCCCGAGCCGGTGGGGCCGGTCACCAGCACCATGCCGCGCGGGCGCAGCGCCAGGTCGGCGAAGATCTTCGGCGCGTTCAGCTGCTCGAGCGTCAGGATCTTGCTCGGGATCGTGCGGAACACCGCGCCGGCGCCGCGGTTCTGGTTGAAGGCGTTGACCCGGAAGCGCGCCAGGCCCTGGATCTCGAACGAGAAGTCGCATTCCAGCGTGTCTTCGTACGCCTTGCGCTGGGCGTCGTTCATGATGTCGTAGACCATGTCGTGCACGGCCTTGTGGTCCAGCGCCTCGACGTTGATGCGCCGCACGTCGCCGTTGACGCGGATCATCGGCGGCAGGCCGGCCGACAGGTGCAGGTCGGAGGCCTTGTTCTTGACCGAGAAGGCCAGCAGTTGGGTGATGTCCATGGGGGTCCGGGTTACGCTCGGCGATTATGGACAGCGTTATCGGCAGGCTGCAAACCGTCCGCAGCCGCATCGTGAAAGCATGTGTTGCCGGCGGCCGGCCCGTGGACAGCGTCACGCTGCTGGCGGTCAGCAAGACCTTCGGCGCCGACGCGGTGCGCGAGGCTTTCGCCGCCGGCCAGCGCGCCTTCGGCGAGAACTACGTCCAGGAGGCGCTGGACAAGATCGCCGCGCTGTCCGACCTGCGATCGCAGCTCGAATGGCATCTGATCGGCCCGCTGCAGAGCAACAAGACCCGGCCGGTCGCCGAGGCCTTCGACTGGGTGCATTCGGTCGATCGGCTGAAGATCGCGCAGCGGCTTTCCGAGCAGCGGCCGGCCGAGCTGCCGCCGCTGCAGCTGTGCCTGCAGGTCAACATCAGCGGCGAGGCGAGCAAGAGCGGGCTGGCCAGCGCCGAGGTGCCGGCGCTGGCGCTGGCGGTGGCGGCGCTGCCGCGGCTGCGGCTGCGCGGGCTGATGGCGATCCCCGAGCCGGACGGCGATTTCGCGGCGCAGCGCGCGCCGCACCGGGCGCTGCGCGAACTGCTGGCCGCGCTGAACGACCGGGGCCTGGCGCTGGACACGCTGTCGATGGGCATGAGCGCCGACCTGGAGGCGGCGATCGCCGAGGGCGCGACGATCGTTCGGGTGGGCACGGCGATCTTCGGCGGGCGGTCCCGCCCCGCTGCAGGCTGAGCCTCTACACCTTCAGCCGTGTCGTGTGCTTGACCTCTTCCATCACCGCGTAGGTGCGGGTCTCGCGCACGCCGGGCAGGGTCCAGATCACGCTGCCGAGCAGCTCGCGGTAATGCGCCATGTCGGCGACGCGGGTCTTCAGCAGGTAGTCGAAGCCGCCGGCGACCAGGTGGCACTCGAGGATCTCCTCGCGTACCTGCACCGCGGCGCGGAAGTTGTCGATCACGTCGTGCACCGTGCGGTCGAGCAGCACCTCGACGAAGACCATCAGCCCGGCGCCCAGCTTGGCCGGGTTCAGCCGGGCTTCGTAGCCGAGGATGTAGCCGTCGCGGGTCAGCCGCTTGACCCGCTCGAGCACCGCGGTGGGCGACAGGTGCACCTCCTCGGCCAGCTTCAGGTTGCTGATGCGGCCGTCGGCCTGCAGCACGCGCAGGATGCGCAGGTCGATCTTGTCGAGGTCGCGGTCGGGGCCCCCATCGGGGCCGGTGCCGGGGCCGCTGGCGGGCATCGCTTCAGTTCAGCCTGACGCCCAGCCGCGTGATCACCGGGCCCCAGCGGGCGACGTCGGCGTCGATGAAGCGGCGGAACTCGGCCGCGCTGCCGCCGACGATGCTCAGCCCGTTCCGGGCCATCGCGTCGCGTAGCGGCGCATCGTGGGCCAGCAGCTCGTTGACATCGGCATTGACCCGCGCGACCGCCGCCTCGGGCAGCGAGGCCGGGCCGACCAGCCCGTTCCAGGCCAGCGATTCGACCTTCGGCCAGCCGGCCTCGGCCAGCGAGGGCAGGTCCTTCAGGCCGTCGGGCTTGGTGCCCGAACTCACCGCCAGCAGCCGCAGCTTGCCCGACTGCACATGCGGCAGCAGCGCCGGCGCGACCATGAAGGTGGCATCGGCCGTGCCCTGGGCGACGGCCATCGCTGCCGGCGGCGAGCCGTTGAACGGCACGTGCACCGCCTGCAGCCCGGCTTCGGACAGGAACAGCTCCATCGTCAGGTGCGCCGAACTGCCCTGGCCCAGCGAGCTGTAGTTCATCCTGCCGGCCTGGGCCCTGGCCCAGCCGACGAACTCGGCCACCGTCTTCGCCGGCACCTTCTCGGCGTTGACCGCCAGCACGTTGGCCTGCGAGCTGGTCATCACGATCGCCTTCAGGTCGCGTGCCGGGTCGTAGGGCACCTTGGCGTACAGGTAGGGTGCGTAGGCCAGCGGGCCGTTGAAGCCGATCGCCAGCGTGTGGCCGTCGGTCGCCTTGGCGGCGATGTCCACGCCCAGCATGCCGCCGGCGCCGGGCTTGTTGTCGATCACCACCGGCTGGCCCCAGCGTGCGGCCAGCTTGTCGCCCATCAGCCGCACGATCAGGTCGAGCGAACTGCCGGGCCCGGTCGGCACGACGATCTTCACCGGCTGGTTCGGCCAGGCGGTCTGCGCGGCCGCACCCAGCGGCAGCAGGGCGGCGGCCAGCGCGCTGGCGATGGCGACGGTCAAGGGGCGGCGTTGCATGGCGGGCGGCGGTGATGACAGCATCGGATTGTCGCCGCGGCCGCGGCCGCGGCATCAGGGGTAAAGCCCGCGCTCCTGGCGCGCCATCAGGATTCGCTCGCAGGCCACCGCGAAGGTGGCGGTGCGCAGCGAGATCTTGTGGCGGTCGGCGGTGTCCCAGATGTTCTTCAGCGCGCCGACCATGATCTTGTCGAGCTTGACGTTGATCTCGTCCTCGGTCCAGAAGAACGACGAGAAGTCCTGCACCCACTCGAAATAGCTCACCGTCACGCCGCCGGCGTTGCAGATCACGTCGGGCACCACCAGGATGCCGCGCTCGGCCAGGATGTCGTCGGCGGCCAGGCCGGTCGGGCCGTTCGCGCCTTCGAGCACCAGCCTGGCCTTCAGGCGGCTGGCGCGGGCGGGGGTGATCTGGTTCTCCAGCGCGGCCGGAATCACGATTTCGCAGTCGACGTCCCAGAACGATTCGTCGTCCAGGGCCTCGGCACCCTGGAAGCCCGCCACGCCGCCGGTGGCCTTGACGTGCGGCACCAGCAGCGCCAGGTCGAAGCCCTGGCCGTTGAAGATCGTGCCGGTGTGGTCCTGCGCGGCGACGATGCGCGCGCCGGCCTGGCCGAACAGCTCTGCGGCCGACGAGCCGACGTTGCCGAAGCCCTGCACCGCAACGCGCGCGCTGCCGATGTCCAGGCCGATGCGCCGCGCGGCCTCGCGCCCGGTGACGTAGACGCCGCGGCCGGTGGCCTTCACCCGGCCGAGCGAGCCGCCCAGGTGCAGCGGCTTGCCGGTGACCACGCCGGTGGCGGTGGCGCCGACGTTCATCGAGTAGGTGTCCATCATCCACGCCATGATCTGGGCGTTGGTGTTGACGTCGGGCGCCGGGATGTCCTGGTGCGGCCCGATGATGATGCCGATCTCGCTGGTGTAGCGGCGCGTCAGCTTCTCCAGCTCCTTCAGGCTCAGCTGCTTCGGGTCGACCCGGATGCCGCCCTTGGCGCCGCCGTAGGGCAGGTTGACCGCGGCGTTCTTGATGCTCATCCAGGCCGACAGCGCCATCACCTCCTCGAGCGTCACGTCGGGGTGGTAGCGCACCCCGCCCTTGCCGGGGCCGCGTGTCAGGCTGTGCTGGACGCGGAAGCCCTCGAAGTGGGCGATGCGGCCGTCGTCCATCTCGATCGGCACGTCGACGATCAGCGCACGCTTCGGGCGCTTGAGCGTCTCGGCCCAGCGCGCGAGCGGGCCCAGGTAGGGCAGCACGCGGTCGACCTGCGAGATGTAGGTGGCCCAGGGGCTGTCGATAGAGGGCTGGATGTAGGAAAGCGGCATCATCGTCCTGTGGGTTGTGGCGTTCGGAAGCCGGCGGCCCGGGTTGGCCTCTTGGGCGTGCCGGGGCCGGCCGAGCGCGAAATGTAGGCCGTGCCGTGCTGCGCCGGGCGGGTTATGCGTCGATTGCATGATGTGGGCGGGCGCCGGTATGACGCGGCGCAGCGGTCCCGCGGCGTCCCGGGGGCTCGCAGCCGGCTGGCTACACTCGTCGTCATGAGCAGCACGACATCGCAGGTCATCGCTTTCATCGGCGGCGGCAACATGGCGGGTGCACTGGTCGGCGGGCTGGTGCGCGCCGGTCGCCCGCCAGCCGACATCCTGGTCGTCGACCCGGGTGCGGCCCAGCGGCACAGGCTCACGGCCGATTTCGGCGTGCGCACGCTGGCGGCAGCCGACGCCGCGTTGGCCGCTGCCGCGTTGGTGGTCTGGGCGGTCAAGCCGCAGCTGTTCGGCGAGGCTGCCGCGCCTTGCGCGCCTTTCGTCGGCGGCGCGCTGCAGCTGAGCGTGATGGCCGGCATCCGCAGCGAGACGATCGCCCGTGCGATCGGGGCCGACCTTGCCACCGCACGCATCGTGCGCAGCATGCCCAACACGCCGGCGCTGATCGGCCGTGGCATCGCCGCGCTGGTGGCCACCCCGTCGGTCGGCGCGACCGAGCGGGCGCTGGTCGAGCAGGTGCTGGCACCCACCGGCCAGACGCTGTGGGTCGAGCGCGAGGCCGACCTCGATGCGGTGACGGCGATCTCCGGCTCGGGCCCGGCCTATGTGTTCTATGTGATCGAGGCGATGACCGCCGCGGCGGTCGAGATGGGCCTGACGGCCGAGCAGGGCAAGCGCCTGGCGCTGGCCACCTTCGACGGCGCCACCGCGCTGGCCGCGCAGTCGGCCGAGCCGCCGGAGGTGCTGCGCGAGCGCGTGACCAGCAAGGGCGGCACCACCTACGCGGCGCTGCAGTCGCTGCAGGCCGATGGCGTGGCGGCGGCCTTCGTCAGGGCGCTGAAGGCGGCGCAGCGGCGGGCCGAGGAACTAGGCGACGAGTTCGGCGGCTGATTCGGCCTCAGCGCAGCGCCAGGTCCACCGCCACCCCGGCGAACACCGCAAAGCCCAGCCAGTGGTTCTGGCGGAAGGCCTTGAAACAACCCTCGCGGGTGCGGTGGCGGATCAGCGTGAAATGCCAGGCGGCCTGCGCGGCTGCCGCCAGCAGGCCCAGCCCGAAGACGAGGCCCAGCCCCAGCGCCCGGCCCAGCAGCGCCCAGCTCGCCAGGTAGACGGCGTAGAAGCCCATCACCGCGGCGACGTCCCAGCGGCCCAGCGTCAAGGCCGAGGTCTTGATGCCGATCTTCAGGTCGTCGTCGCGGTCGACCATCGCGTACTCGGTGTCGTAGGCCAGCACCCAGAACAGGTTGCCCAGCAGCAGGCCCCAGGCGGCCAGCGGCACCGCGGCGGCGATGCCGCCCTCGCGGCCGCCCAGCGCCGCGGCAAAGGCCATCGGGATGCCGAAGCTGAAGGCCACGCCCAGCACCGCCTGCGGCATCGCGACGACGCGCTTCGCATACGGGTAGGCCAGCGCGATGGCCAGCGCGGCGAACGACAGCTGGATCGCCGGCGGGTTGGTCGTCAGCACCAGCGCGAAGGCGGCCGCGGCCAGCGCCGCACCGACGCCCAGCGCCTCGGCCACCGGCAGCGCGCCGCGGGTGACCGGACGCTGGGCGGTGCGCTTGACGTGGCGGTCGAACTCGCGGTCGGCCACGTCGTTGACGCAGCAGCCCGCGCTGCGCATCAGGATCGTGCCGAGCACGAACACCGCCAGCAGGTGCCAGCCCGGAAAGCCGTCGGCGGCGATCCACAGCGCGGCCAGCGTCGGCCACAGCAGCAGCAGCCAGCCGGCGGGGCGGTTCCAGCGGATCAGGTCGAGGTACAGCGCCAGCCGTGACGGCGGCGGTGCGGTCAGGTTCATGCGGCCAATTATCGGCGCCGGCGGCGCACCGGCCGCTGCGGGTAAGCTGCCTGTCATGCGCCCGCCCGAGCACCCGCTGCTGGATTGTCGACCCGAGGTCGCCGCCTCGCTGGCCGAAGGCCGGCCGGTGGTGGCGCTGGAATCGACGATCATCAGCCACGGCATGCCGTGGCCACAGAACGTCGAGACCGCGCTGGCGGTCGAGGCCGCGGTGCGCGCCGGCGGCGCGGTGCCGGCGACCATCGCGGTCATCGACGGCCGGCTTCGGGCCGGCCTGTCGACCGCGCAGATCGAGCGGCTCGGCCGCGCCGGGCAAGAGCGGGAACAGGTGCTCAAGGCCAGCCGGCGCGATCTGCCGTTCCTGCTGGCCGGCGTGACGCCGCAGGCGCTGGGCGCCACCACCGTCGCCGCGACGATGATCATCGCCGCGCTGGCCGGCATCCGGGTGTTCGCCACCGGCGGCATCGGCGGCGTGCACCGCGGCGCGGCGGCCAGCTTCGACATTTCGGCCGACCTGCAGGAGCTGGCCCGCACCGAGGTGGCGGTGGTCTGCGCCGGACCGAAGGCGATCCTCGACATCGGCCTGACGCTGGAATACCTGGAGACCCACGGCGTGCCGGTGATCGGCTACCGGTGCGACGCGCTGCCGGCGTTCTACAGCCGCGACAGCGGCTGCGCGGTCGATTGGCGGCTCGACGAGCCGGCTGCGATCGCCCGCGTGATGCAGGCGAAATGGGCGCTCGGACTGGGCGGCGGCCTGCTGATCGCCAACCCGATCCCGGCCGAGTTCGCGCTGCCGCGCGAGGCGGTCGACCGGGCGATCGACGCAGCGCTGGCCGATGCGGCCCAGCAGGGCATCGCCGGCAAGGCGGTCACGCCGTTCCTGCTCGACCGCGTGAACCGGCTCACCGGCGGCGACAGCCTGGCGGCCAACATCCAGCTGGTGCTGAACAACGCCCGGCTGGCCGCTGCGGTGGCGGTGGCCTTCGCGCTGCGCTAGGAGCGTGGGCGGGTGGGTACCATCGGCGCCGCGGCCGACATCGGCCCGGGAGACAGCTCATGGGGTTCAAGCTCGTGCCGGCCGCCATCGCATGCGCGATCGGCCTGCTCATCTGGTTCGTGATCCCGGTTCCCGCCGGCGTCACGCCGAACGCCTGGCACCTGCTGGCGCTGTTCGTCGCGACGATCGCGGCGATCATCGGCAAGGCGATGCCGATCGGTGCGCTGGCCATGCTGGCGATCGCGCTGGTGGCGCTGACCGGCGTCACCAGCGCCAAGCCGGCCGAGGCCGTCGCCGATGCGCTCAGCAGCTTCGCGAACCCGCTGATCTGGCTGATCGGCGTGGCGATCATGATCTCGCGCGCGCTGATCAAGACCGGCCTGGGCTCGCGCATCGGCTACGGCTTCGTCGCGCTGTTCGGCAAGCGGACGCTGGGCATCGGCTACGCGCTGGCGCTCTCGGAGCTGACGATCGCGCCGGTGACGCCCAGCAACACCGCGCGCGGCGGCGCGATCATGCACCCGATCATGCGCTCGATCGCCGACGGCTTCGGCTCTGACCCGAAGCAGGGCACGCAGGGCAGGATCGGCAAGTACCTGGCGCTGGTGAACTACCACGCCAACCCGATCACCTCGGCGATGTTCGTCACCGCGACGGCGCCCAACCCGCTGGTCGTCAAGCTGGTTGCCGAGGCGACCGGCAAGCAGGTCTCGATCAGCTGGGGCCAATGGGCGCTGGCGATGCTGCTGCCGGGCCTGGCCGCGCTGCTGGTGATGCCGCTGGTGCTGTACTGGCTGTACCCGCCGCAGATCAGGAGCACGCCCAACGCCAGGCAGTTCGCGCGCGACAAGCTGGCCGAGCGCGGGCCGCTGAACCGCGGCGAGAAGATCATGCTGGGCGTCTTCGTGCTGCTGCTGCTGTTGTGGGCCGGCGTGCCGGCGATGATCTTCGGCAGCGCCTGGGCCGTCGATGCGACGACCACCGCCTTCATCGGCCTGGGCGTGCTGCTGCTGACCGGCGTGCTCGACTGGGAGGACGTGCTGAAGGAGAAGAGCGCCTGGGACACCATCGTCTGGTTCTCGGCGCTGGTGATGATGGCCACCTTCCTGAACAAGCTGGGCCTGATCGGCTGGTTCTCGAGCTCGATCGAACAGGCCATCGGCAGCCTCGGCCTCGGCTGGCAGGGTGCGGGCGCGCTGCTGCTGCTGGCCTACCTGTACGCGCATTACCTGTTCGCCAGCACCACCGCCCACATCACCGCGATGTTCGCGGCCTTCTACGGCGCCGGCATCGCGCTGGGCGCACCGGCGCTGCCGTTCGCGCTGCTGATGGCGGCGGCGTCGAACATCATGATGACGCTGACCCACTACGCCACCGGCACCTCGCCGGTGATCTTCGGCTCGGGCTACACGACGCTGGCCGAATGGTGGCAGGCCGGCTTCGTGATGAGCCTGGTGCTGATCGTCGTCTGGGTGCTGGCCGGCAGCGCGTGGTGGAAGCTGCTGGGCTACTGGTGAGCGATCAGCCCTCCAGCCGCTTCTGGAACACCAGCCCCGCGTGCTCGCGCAGCGCGTGGAACCTGATCTTCGGCCAGTTGCTCTCGATCGCCCGCAGCTCGGGCGCGTACTCGACCAGCAGCGTCGGCGCGTCGACCGCGTCGTAGGCCATGCGGTGGCTGTTGGCGTCGATGAAGCGCTGCAGTTCCTTGTCGCCGCCTTCGGACTCGTCGCAGGTCACCCAGCGGGCGATCGAGAAGCGGCACGGCGCGATGCGCGCCTTGCAGCCGTATTCATGCTCGAGCCGGTGCGCCACAACCTCGAACTGCAGCTGGCCCACCGCGCCGAGCATCAGCACCGAGCCGGCCACCGGCCGGAAGACCTGGATCGCGCCCTCCTCGCCGAGCTGCTGCAGCCCGGCCTTCAGCTGTTTGGTCCTCAGCGGGTCGGCCACCTCGACGGTGCGGAACATCTCGGGCGCGAAGAACGGCAGCCCGGTGAACTGCAGGCTCTCGCCCTCGGTCAGCGTGTCGCCGAGCTGCAGCACGCCATGGTTCGGGATGCCGATGATGTCGCCGGCGAAGGCCTCGTCGAGCAGCTCGCGGCGCTGCGACAGGAAGCTCACCACGGTGTTCGGCCGCAGCTCCTTGCCCGAGCGCACCACCTTCAGCCGCATGCCGCGCTCGAAGTGGCCCGAGGCCACGCGCAGGAAGGCGATGCGGTCGCGGTGGCTGGGGTCCATGTTGGCCTGGATCTTGAACACCACGCCGCTGAACTTCGGCTCCTCGGGGTGCACCACGCGCTGCAGCGCCGGCCGGTCGCCGGGCGGCGGCGCCAGGTCGACCAGCGCGTCCAACACCTCCTGCACGCCGAAGTTGTTGACCGCCGAGCCGAAGAACATCGGCGTCTGGCGGCCGGCCAGGAACTCGGCCTCGTCGAACGGCGGCGCGGCGTCCTGCACCAGTTCGACCTCGCCGCCGGCCTGTTCGTAGCGGGCGCCGAAGCGCTCCTCGAGCAGCGGGTTGTCGAGGCCGTCGATGATCTCGTCGTCGCCCTCTGCGTCCCGGCCCACGCGGTCCTCGCCCGGCTTGAACACCCGCATCTGGTTCTTGCGCAGGTCGAGCACGCCACCGAACACCTTGCCCATGCCCACCGGCCAGGTGAAGGGCACCACCGTCATGCCCAGCTCGCGCTCGATCTCGTCCATCAGCGACAGCGGCTCCTGCACCTCGCGGTCCATCTTGTTGACGAAGGTGAGGATCGGCGTGTTGCGCGCGCGGCAGACCTGCAGCAGCCGCCGCGTCTGCGGCTCGACGCCGTTGGCCGCGTCGATCACCATCAGCGCGGCGTCCACCGCGGTCAGCACGCGGTAGGTGTCCTCGCTGAAGTCCTGGTGGCCCGGGGTGTCGAGCAGGTTGATCACGCAGCCGCGGTATTCCATCTGCATCACCGAGCTGGCCACCGAGATGCCGCGCTGCTTCTCGATCTCCATCCAGTCGCTGGTGGCGTGGCGGCTGGCCTTGCGTGCCTTGACCGATCCGGCGATCTGGATCGCGCCGGAGAACAGCAACAGCTTCTCGGTCAGCGTGGTCTTGCCGGCGTCGGGGTGGCTGATGATCGCGAAGGTGCGGCGGCGGCGCACCTCGGTGGGCAGGTCGGCGGACATGGGGCGGGTGGTCCCGGCAGGAGGCAAGGCGCTGGATCGGCCGCAGGCGCGGGGGCGATCCGGCCGCGGCGGGCGCGGCGCGTCGGGCGCGCCGCAGGTGCAAGCCGCGGATTATCGCCGCGGGCGCACCGCCCGGCATCGGGCGCGCCAGCGCGGGCCGTGCCGGCGCGCCCGTCGGCCAGCACCCGATGCCTGTCTCGCCCGCGAGACACCGCGGGTTCGACGGGTGGCACGGCATGTGCTTTGACGATAGGGTCGTCTACACGCCTCAACATCCAGAAAGGTACGCTCCCATGCCCACGAGCCTTCGCAGCCTGACCCTCTGCGCCGCCGCCACGCTGGCCGCCGCCACGCCTGCCGTTCACGCTGCCGACTGGAGCGACACCTACCTCGGCTACCGCTACGGCACCAAGTTCGCCGAGCCGTTCAACCCCAACGACATCGCCAAGAACATCTTCAACCTGAACCACGCCAGCGGCTACAAGTACGGCAGCAACTTCTTC
>JAEUOY010000129.1 GCA_016790515.1 Burkholderiaceae bacterium
CGCTTCAACCGCTTCTTCCACGGCATGCTGCAACGCGGCGTCTACCTGGCGCCGGCGCTGTACGAAGCCGGCTTCGTCAGCAGCGCGCACAGCGCCGAGGACATCGCTGCCACCGTGCAGGCCGCAGCCGCGGCACTGCACGAATAGCCGCATCCGCGCGGGCCGCGGCGTCCGCCCGCGGCCCGGGAGCTTCGCCCATGCACCTGCACATCCTCGGCATCTGCGGCACCTTCATGGGCGGCCTGGCGGCGCTGGCGCGCGAAGCCGGGCACCGCGTCACCGGCTGCGACGCCGGCGTCTATCCGCCCATGAGCGACCAGCTGCGGGCCCTGGGCATCGAGCTGATCGAGGGCTACGGTGCCGACCAGCTGGCGCTGAAACCCGACCTGTTCGTCATCGGCAATGTCGTCACTCGCGGCAACCCGCTGATGGAGGCGCTGATGGACGCCGGCGCGCCCTACACCAGCGGCCCGCAGTGGCTGGCCGAGCATGTGCTGCAGGGCCGCCATGTGTTGGCGGTGGCCGGCACCCACGGCAAGACCAGCACCACCTCGATGCTGGCCTGGATCCTCGAACAGGCCGGGCTGCAGCCGGGTTTCCTGGTCGGCGGCGTGCCGCTGAACTTCGGCGTCTCGGCGCGGCTGGGCCAGGGCCGGTGCTTCGTCATCGAGGCCGACGAATACGACACCGCGTTCTTCGACAAGCGCAGCAAGTTCGTGCATTACCGGCCGCGCACCGCGATCCTGAACAACCTGGAGTTCGACCACGCCGACATCTTTCCGGACCTGGCGGCGATCGAGACCCAGTTCCACCACCTGGTGCGCACCGTGCCGCACAGCGGCCGGCTGGTGGTGAACCTGCGCGAAGCGGCGCTCGAGCGGGTGCTGGCGCGCGGCTGCTGGAGCGAGGTGCAGCGCTTCGGCGCGCGCAAGGAACAGCCCGGTGCGCTGCGTGCCCGCGGCGAGCCGCATGCCTTCGACGTGCTGCGCGGCAGCCTGAAGATCGCCCGCGTCGAATGGCAGCAGCTGGGCGAGCACAACCAGCTCAACGCGCTGGCGGCGATCGGCGCGGCCGAGCATGTGGGGGTACCTCCGGAGACCAGCGCCGCTGCGCTGGCCGGCTTCACCAACGTGCGCCGCCGGCTCGAGCTGCGCGGCGAGGCGGCGGGCGTCAAGGTCTACGACGACTTCGCCCACCATCCGACCGCGATGCGCACGACGATCAACGGCCTGCGCCGCAAGGTCGGGCTGGCGCGCATCCTGGCGGTGTTCGAGCCGCGCACCAACACGATGAAGCGCGGCGAGATGAAGGCCCAGCTGCCCTGGGCGCTGGAGGAGGCCGACCTGGCCTTCTGCCTGCAGGGCGACTATGGCTGGAGCGCCGCCGAGGCGCTGGCGCCGATGGGCGCGCAGGCCGTCGTGGCCGACAGCGTCGACAAGCTGGTGGCGGCAATCGTCCAGGCCGCCGAGCCGGGCGACCAGGTGCTGGTGATGAGCAACGGCGGCTTCGGCGGCATCCACGAGAAGCTGCTGGCGGCGCTGGCGGCGCCGTCGCGCTGACCCTCCGGCGCCGCAGCGCCGCGCGATGCCCGACGCGAGGGCCCTGGCGAGGCGGGGCGTCCTTAGCAAGATTTAGCAACGGGACAGCGGCGCTGAAGGACGGCAGCGGCCCCGCGCTGCGACAGTGGCTGCGCCGCCGCGGCAAGCGGCGGCGAGCCGGCCACCCCGAGCGGCGGTACCGGCGCCGAAGCCCGACCGCCGCTCGAAGGAGCATCTCATGGTCCCCGACAACGCCTCGTTCCAGACGACCCGGCCCCGCGAGCGACTGATGGCCGCCGTTGCCGCGCTGACGACCAGCGCGGGCATCACCGGCGCGCTCGTGATGTGCTTCGATACGGCATCACCCGACCGGTGGCTGGTGCCCGACGACCTGCTGCTGTCCCAGGTGGCGCGCTGCGAGCAGCAAGCCTCGCGCAAGGCCAAGGACGACTGCAAGCGCCAGCTCGTCGCCGCCCACCTGGCGCGCGGCAAGCAGCCGATCCAGCTGGCCCGGCATTGATCGCCGCCGATCGCGGGCAGGCGCCGCCGCCCGCCCTGCTTCACCGCGGGGCGGCAACGGCCACCCGGCTGCGGTAGCCTTCGGGCCTCGCCGACGCTGCCGAGGCCTGCCATGCCGCCGACCGCCATCACCCGCCGCCGCTTCCAGGGCCTGCTGGCCGCCGCGCCGCTGCTGGCCGCCGCCGCGCCGCGCGCGGCCACCGCGCTGCCGCTGTTCGACGCCCACATCCACTACAGCCACGACGCCTGGGCACTGGTGCCGCCCAAGCAGGCGGTGGCGATCCTGCGCCAGGCGGGCCTGCGCGGCGCGCTGGTCTCGTCGTCGAACGACGAGGGCACCCAGATGCTGCTGGCCGAGGCGCCCGAGCTGATCGTGCCCGAGCTGCGGCCCTACCGCAGCCGCGGCGAGATCGGCAGCTGGATCAAGGACGACAGCGTCGTGCGCTACCTAGAGGAGCGGCTGGCGAGGTACCGCTATGCCGGCATCGGCGAGTTCCACCTCTACGGCGAGGATGCCGACCTGGCGGTGCCGCGCCGCATGGTCGCGCTGGCGCGCGAGCACCGGCTGGTGCTGCACGCCCATTCCGACGTCGATGCGATCGAGCGCCTGCTGCGCCAGTGGCCCGAGGCGCGAGTGCTGTGGGCGCACTCGGGCTTCGAGCGGCCCGAGAAGGTGCGCGAAACGCTGCGCCGCCACCCGCGGCTGTGGTGCGACCTGGCGTTCCGCGGCGACCATGCCAGCGGCGGCAAGGTCGACGCCGCCTGGCGCGAGGCCTTCGGCGAGTTCCCCGACCGCTTCATGATCGGCACCGACACCTTCACGCCCGAACGCTGGCACTACATCGCCGACCACGGCGGCTGGTCGCGCGCCTGGCTCGCCGACCTGCCCGCGCCGCTGGCCGAAGGCATCGGCTGGCGCAACGCCGAGGCGCTGTTCAGGGGCCTTGCACGCCCGGCGGCATGATCCGGTCGCTGGCATGGGCGCCGGCGATCGCCGGGCTGTGCGGCGCCGGCGCCGCGGCGGCCGCCTGCGGCGATGCGCTGCCGGCGGCGGCGCGGCTGCAGGCCGAGGCCACCGGCTGGCAGCTGGCCTTCGCGCCGCGCCCGGCGCCGCTGGCGGTGGGGCGGCCGTTCGCGCTCGACATCGTCGTCTGCCCGCCGGCGGGCCAGCCGCTGCCGGCGACGCTGAAGGTCGATGCCGAGATGCCGGCGCACCGCCACGGCATGAACTACCGTGCCAGCGTGAAGCCGCTGGGCAGCGGGCGCTGGCAGGCCGAGGGGCTGATGTTCCACATGCCCGGGCGCTGGCGCGTGCTGTTCGACCTCGACCGGCCCGGCCAGCCGCCGCTGCGGCTGGCAAGCGAGCTCGATCTGCCGTGACGGCTACAGGCTGGCGTCGCGCCGCGGCGCTGGGCGTGCTGGCCGCCGCGCTGGCGGCGCCGGCCGGTCGTGCGGGCCCTGCGGCGCCGGCCTTGCTGGACTTCGGCGCCGACGAGCAGCAGCGCATCCTGCGCCACGGCCCCTGGCCGCCGGCTGCGGCATTCGACCCCGGCAATGCCCAGGCCGGCCGGCCGGCGGCGATCGCGCTGGGCCGGCGGCTGTTCTTCGACCCCCGGCTGGCGGCCGACGGCCGGCTGGCCTGCGCCAGCTGCCACGCGCCGCAACTCGCCTTCACCGACGGCCAGGCCAGGGCCACCGGCCGCGAGCGGCTGGACCGCCACACGCCGTCGCTGTGGAACGCGGTGCACGGCCGCTGGTACGGCTGGGACGGCGCGTTCGACAGCCTGTGGTCGCAGGCGCTGCACCCGCTCGGCAACCCGCGCGAGATGGCCGCCGGCGCCGGGCACTTGCAGGCCCTGGTGGCCGGCGACCGCTCGCTGGGCTGCGCCTTCACCCAGGCCTTCGGCGCGCCGCCGGGCAGTGATGCCGAGGCGACGATGGTGCAGCTGGCCAAGGCGCTGGGCGCCTTCGTCGGCTCGCTGGTGTCGGGGCCGACGCCGTTCGACGAGTTCCGCGACGCGCTGGCGCGCGGCGACCGCCGCGCCGCCGCGCGCTACCCGCTGGACGCCCAGCGCGGCCTGCGGCTGTTCATCGGCAAGGGGCAGTGCAGCAACTGCCATGTCGGTGCGAGCTTCAGCAACGGCGAGTTCGCCGACATCGGCCTGCCGTTCTTCGTGCGCCCCGGCGTCGTCGACCCCGGCCGCCATGGCGGCATCGTCGTGCTGCGGCGCAGCCCCTACAACCTGCTGGGCGCCTTCAGCGAAGCGCCGGCCAGCGAACGCGCCGGACTGACGCGCCATGTCGAGCTGCAGCACCGCAACTTCGGCGAGTACAAGGTGCCCGGCCTGCGCAACGTGGCCGACACCGCGCCGTACATGCACGACGGCCAGCTCGCGACGCTGGACGCGGTGATCGATCACTACTCGAACCTGAACCTCGACCGCCTTCATGCCGACGGCGAGCAGATCCTGAAGCCGCTGCGGCTGAACGATGGCGAGCGCGCCGACCTGGTGGCCTTCCTGCGCAGCCTGTCGGACCCGCAGGCCACCGCCTGGCAGAGGCCGGCCGAGGACGCGGCCCCGCCGCCCGGCTGCGGTAAGGTGTGAGCGGCCGAATCGACCCCGGAGCAACACGATGGCCGAACCCTGCGAGCACGACCATGAACACCCCGCCGCGAGCCCGGGCACGCTGGGCATCCCTCGCAGCGGCGACTTCGACGGCGCGGCCTTCGAGCAGGCGGTGGCCGACCTGCTGCGCGCCTGCGGCGTCGCGCCCGAGGGCGTGCACACCGGCAAGACGCCGAAGCGCGTGCGCGAGCTGTGGGAGCGCCGGCTGCTCGGCGGCTATGCACTCGACCCGGCCGAGGTGCTGGGCGAGGGCTTCGCCGACCCGCGCGAGGACATGGTGGTGGTGCGCGGCATCGCGGTGCACGGCGTCTGCCCGCACCACCTGGTGCCGTTTCGCGGCGTCGCCCACGTCGCCTACGTGCCCGGCGGCCGGCTGCACGGCTTCGGCCGCATCGCCCGGCTGGTCGACGCGATCGGCCACCGCTTCACCTACCAGGAATGGATGACGCGCGACATCGCCGACGCGCTGCTGCGCCACGGCCAGGCCCGGGGCGCCGCCTGCGTGATCGAGGCCGAGCAGCTATGCCTGCTGCTCGGCGAGGACCGCCGCGGCGACGAGCGCGTCGTCACCCAGGCCTTTGCCGGCTGCTTCGACGGCGACGCGCTGCTGCGCGGCGAGTTCATGCGGGCGATCGGGACGCGGGCGCCTTGACGGTGCCCGCGAGCGTGGGCCCGAGCAGCGCGTCGCTCAGCGCACGCATCAGGCCGTCGGCGCCGGCGTCGCCCAGCGCCACGTAGGTCATCGCGCCGCCGCGCTCGGCATGCAGCCGCAGAACGTCCACGTTCGGCTCGGGACGCGTGTCGCACCACCACAAGTGGTGCCGGCCCGGGCCGCAGGCGGCCAGTGCGCGCGTCAGGCTGTCGTGCCAGCCGCTGTGGCCGACGACGATCGCATCGCGCTCGCCGAGCACCTGCGCCAGCGCTGCCAGGTTGGCGTCGGCCAGACCGGCGAGTTCGCGCGCGGTGCTGGCCGGGTTGCGGCGCAGGATGCTGCCGTGGGTGTAGACGAGATGGATCGCCGCTTCGCGCTCGAACAGCGTGGTGTCGATCCCGCGCTCGGGCCGATCGGTCACGCAGGGCACGATGCCCACCTGCTGCAGCGCCACCTGCAGCAAGGTGTCGAAGTTCGTCGTGAAGATGTTGCGGCAGAACGGCCTGCAGCGAAATGCCCGCCCGTCCTGCTGCGCTTCGAGCAGCCTGGCCAGTTCACGGTGCGCCGGGTTCAGCTTGGTGCGGCCGGTGAAGCCGCTGCCGTGCTCGATGCCGGGGGCGACGATGTATTCGAGAAAGCCCTGCACGAAGTCGCGCCCAAGCTCAGCGTCGGCACCGGGCGAGTCGCCGCCATCGACAGCCGCCCGCAACGACCCGTGCCGCGGCCTCCGGCGCTGCGGGCGATCCTCGGGTCGGGTTCGAAACATCTCCGTGGCGATGTCGAACTGGAACAGCGTGCGGTACGCGGCGGCGCAATCGAGCGGCTGGCCGTCCCGGCTTCTCAGCGCGACGGCGTCGCACCCGTGCAGGCGATGCGCGGCGGCGTTGAACTCGCGCCAGAACTCGCCCGAGCGCCGCCTCAGCCAGCTGGGGCTGCGGTCCGAAGCCGTCCCTTCCATGTCGCCGACGAAGTAGTAGCCGCCAATGGTCTGCTGCATCAACTCACGCACCATCGGCACCACGCCGGCGCTGAAGCCGGCGCCGACCACCAGCGTGTAGGCCGCAGGCTCGACCGGCACCAGCGTCGGCCGCGCGACGTGGTAGTGCGCTCGGGGTTCGCTGCGCCGCAGGCTGGCCACGACCTGATCGACCAGCCCGGACGCGCCCAGGCGGGGCAGGTCGCTCAGCGCCGCGGCGGGCGCGTGCCGATCCAGGCGATCGTCCATCCACGCATGCTAGCCGGCTGCCACATCGATGCGTCGAACGCCGGCATCCCCGACCTGCCGCGCCACGAAAGCGCAGGCTGTCGGTGCGGACGCCTGCCGGGCAGGCGCCGCGTTCCGGATCAGGCGGCGGCCTTGCGGCGGCCCGCCCAGCAAAGGCCGGTCAGCGCCAGGCCCGCCAATGCCAGGCTGCCGGGTTCGGGCACGTCGATCGGCGTCGCGTTGACGGCAATCCGGAAGACCAGCCATTCATCGTGATTGAAGCCGGGGCTGGTCGGATCCGTGTCACCGTTGCTGCTGTACCAGACCCAGCGCGCGGCGGCGTCGATGCCGGGGCGCGAGCCCCAGGGTCCCCCACCATTGGCCGGTCCGGCGGTCAGCGCGGTCCAGCCGTTCGACGGATTGCCGCCGCCGTTCGCATCGAGGATCTCCTGCGTCAGCAAGGCCAGATCGGCCGCACTGCCGGTGTACGGCGCGGCGCTGCCCAGCCCCGTGGCCATCACCTGCCATTGCGGATCGTTGCTGTAGAACTTGTAGCCGGTGTCGAGGTTCTCGAACTGCCCCAGGAAGCCCTGGGCGACCGACAGATCGGACGCGGTCACGACATAGAGGTACTGGCTGCCCGTCAGGTTGAAGTTGTAGACCTCGGTGGTGGTCCAGTCGAAGTTGCTGCCGACGAAGTTCGTGGCCGCCGTCTGCGTGCCGTAGAACAGCGCATAGGAGTTGTCGACGGTCATGCTGACCTTGATGGCCGCCGCCTGGACCGCGCCTGCCAACAGCAACGACGCGCCGATCGCTGCCCTCTTCCAACTCGAAGCCATGGTCTCTCCCGATGATTTGCACCGCTGCCCCGTGAACACCGTGTTCAGGGTGGCCAGCGATCAGAACACATCAAGCAATTCTTGCGCCTCGAGCATTTCAATCAGATTCCTCATATCTGACAAGGGCTTGGGCCCGGTCGATGCCGGCCGGCCGCACGGGCGTGTCAATTCGGCCGACATCCGGGCCATCCGCCGAAACTGCGACGTGGCCTAGTCTGCCGCGGTGCGCGGCGCGGCGGTCAGCCCACCGCCACCCGCATCGGCACCCGCCGCCGCCCGATCCGCCCGGCAAAGCGCGGGTCGAAGCGCCCCGCCACCGCGGTGCCGCAATGCGGGCAGGCGCCGCGCTCGTCCAGCGCGTAGTGCAGCACCGCGTGCCAGTCGCGCTCGATCAGCGGCGCCTGGCAGCCGTGGCACAGCGTGGTGCCGCCTTCGGTGTCGTGCACGTTGCCGGTGTAGACATGGCGCAGCCCGGCGTCGCGGGCGATGCGGCGCGCACGCTGCAGCGTCTCGGCCGGCGTGCGCGGCCGGTCGGCCAGTTTGTAGTCGGGGTGGAAGGCGGTGAAGTGCAGCGGCACGTCGGGCCCCAGCTCGGTGACGATCCAGCGGCACATCGATTCCAGCTCGGCGGTGCTGTCGTTGAGCCCCGGGATCAGCAGCGTGGTGATCTCGAGCCAGCAGTCCGAGTCGTGGCGGATGTGCTGCAGCGTGTCGAGCACCGGCGCCAGGTGCGACGCGGTCTGCTCGACGTAGAACCTGTCGGTGAAGGCCTTCAGGTCGACGTTGGCGGCGTCCATCTTCGCGAAGAACTCGCGCCGCGGCTCGGGGTGGATGTAGCCGGCGGTCACCGCCACCGTCTTCACGCCCAGCGCATGGCAGGCGTCGGCGGTGTCCATCGCGTACTCGGCGAAGATCACCGGGTCGTTGTAGGTGAAGGCGACGCTGGCCGCACCGCTTGCCAGCGCCGCTTCGGCGATGCGCTGCGGCGAGGCCTCGTCCTGCAGCCGGTCCATCTCGCGGCTCTTCGAGATGTCCCAGTTCTGGCAGAACTTGCAGGCCAGGTTGCAGCCGGCGGTGCCGAAGGACAGCACCGCCGAGCCGGGCAGGAAGTGGTTCAGCGGCTTCTTCTCGATCGGGTCGATCGCGAAGCCCGAGCTGCGGCCGTAGGTGCTGAGCACCATCCGGTCGCCCTGGCGCTCGCGCACGAAGCACAGGCCGCGCTGGCCTTCGTGCAGCCGGCAGTCGCGCGGGCACAGGTCGCACTGCAGGCGGCCGTCGGGCAGCAGGTGCCACCAGCGGGCGGCGGTGTCCTGGCGGGGGTCAGTGGGTGCGTGCATCGCGCGGCTCCTCGAAGGCGGTGACCCGGTAGCGCCACAGCTGGACGTCGGCGGCCCAGTAGTCTCGCGGCAACCCGGCCTTGCGCAGCAGCGCGGCCAGGAAATCATGGTGGTCGGGCAGCTGCGCCCAGACCTGCGGCAGGAAAGTGCCCTGGCGGCCCAGCGCGGCCAGCACGACGCCGTCGATGCCGGGCTGCAACTGCGCCGCGGCGGCGTCGAATCCGGCCGCCGCCGGCATCGCCTGCAGCGGGCCCAGCACCGAGACCTCGATGTGCAGCCCGGCCCATTCGGCGCGGGTCAGCGCCGGGAAGCGGTGGTCGCTGAACGCGGCGGCCAGCGCGTTGTGGCGCACGTCCCGGCCCAGCGGGCGGCGCGCCTGCAACTGGCCGACGCAGCCACGCAAGTCGCCGCGCTCGTCGTGCAGCGTGACGAAGCTGGCGCCGGGCCGGTGCAGCCGTCGGTGGTCCTGCACGGCCGGTGCGCCCAGGCCCAGCGCGTCGGCGATCTCGGCGCGGGCGGTGCTCAGCAAAGCAATGCCCAGCGCCGGGTCGGTGTCGGCCTCGTCGTCCGATGCGCGGTCGCCCGGCGCAGGCGCGGCGTCGGCCTCGAACGCGATCGCGCCGTAGCCGACCACGCGCTGGCGGTCGCCGCCGGCGGTATCGGCCGAATTGCGCAGGTCCAGCAGCCGCGGCACCAGGCCGTGGCGGCGGGCGGTGCGCAGCGCGCCGTTCAGCGGCCGGCAGCCGCAAGCTTCGTCGCCGCGCAGGTCGCCGCTGAAGGCCAGGATGCGCTGCACGGTGCCGCGATCGCGCTCGCGGGCCTCGGCATACGACAGGTAGTGCGACAGGTCGGAACTGATGACGATCAGGGTCTCGTCGCCGCCCCACAGCCGCTCGAGCACCTCGTCGACCTGCTGCGGCGTCGCGTCACCCACCGCCAGCGGCAGCAGGCCGAAGCCCTCGCCCAGCACGGTCTGCAGGAACGGCAGCTGCACCTCGAGCGAATGCTCCATCGCGTGCGCCCGGTCGCTGGCCAGCACCTGCGGCAGATCGGCGATCGTCGCCAGCGCCGCGCGGTCGATGCTCAGGCGGCCCAGCGGCGTCTCGAAGGCATCGGCCTGCGGCGCAGCGAGGCCCCGCAGCGCGACGCGGTGGGTCGGCCCCAGCAGCACGACGCGGCGGATGCGGCCGCGCAGCGGCGCCAGCAGCGCATAGGCGCTGGCCGCCACGTCGCCCGAATAGACATAGCCGGCATGCGGCACGACCAGCAGCTTCGGCCAGCGCGACGGCGCGCCCCGGCCCGCGTCGGCACGCGCCAGGTGCATCGCCACCGCGGCCTGCAGCGCGCGGGGCTCGTCGGGGTAGAAGCTGCCGGCCACCGCGGCGGGTCGAACCTGGGTCATCGTGAACCTCCTGATGCCCCCACTTTGAGCGCTCGGCGGCAAAGATCAAGGGCCGACCAGGGGCCACGGTCGCACTTCTGCCTTCGGGCTTGTCGCCGATCAAGCCGGCCGGCCCGAGACACCGACAATCGCGCGATGCACCTGCTCTACCTGCACGGCTTCCGCTCGTCACCCGCATCGTTCAAGGCCCGGCGCATGGCCGCGTGGCTGCAGCAGCACCGGCCCGATGTGCACTGGTGGTGCCCGCAGCTGCCGCCGTCGCCGGCGGCGGCCTGGGCGCTGATCAGCGACGGCATCGGCCGCTGGCCGCGCGACGACATGGCGGTGGTCGGCAGCTCGCTCGGCGGCTTCTACGCCACCGCGGTGGCCGAGGCCACCGGCTGCCGCGCGGTGCTGCTGAATCCTGCCGTCGACCCGGCGCGCGACCTGGCGGCGCACATCGGCGAGCAGACACAGTTCCACGACGCTGCCGAGCACTTCTTCTTCCGCGCCGAGTTCATCGGCGAGCTGCGCGCGCTGGCGCCGGCTGCGATCACCCGGCCCGGGCGCTACGCCGCGGTGGTCGCCAAGGGCGACGAGCTGCTCGACTGGCGCGAGATGTGCGCCCGCTACGCCGGCGCGACGATCCGCCTGCTGGACGGCAGCGACCACGGGCTGACCGATTTCGACGACCATCTGCCCTTCGTGCTGCACATCCTGGGACTGGCATGAACGACGAGCCCCGCCGCGCCTGGGTGGCGCAGGCCCTGCAACGCATCGAGGCCGACGCGCGGCGCTCGGCCGACACCCACCTGATCCCGCTGGCGCTGCCCGAGGCGCCGGGCGTCACGCTGTACCTGAAGGACGAGTCGACCCACCCTTCCGGCAGCCTGAAGCACCGGCTGGCGCGATCGCTGTTCCTCTACGGGCTGTGCAACGGGCTGATCGGGCCGGGCACGACGATCGTCGAGGCCTCGTCGGGCTCCACCGCGATCAGCGAGGCCTATTTCGCCCGCCTGCTCGGCCTGCCCTTCGTCGCGGTGGTGCCGCAGGGCACGGCGCCGCGCAAGCTCGAGGAGATCGCCTTCCAGGGCGGCGAGTGCGTCGAGGTGCCGGCGCCGCAGGTCTATGCCGAGGCCGAGGCGCTTGCCGCGACCCGCGGCGGCCACTACATGGACCAGTTCACGCACGCCGAGCGGGCCACCGACTGGCGCGGCAACAACAACATCGCCGAGAGCCTGTTCAACCAGCTGCAGCTCGAGCCGCAGCCGCTGCCGCGCTGGATCGTCGTCGGCGCCGGCACCGGCGGCACCTCGGCGACGATCGGCCGCTACATCCGCTACCGGCGCGCAGCGCTGGCCACCACCCGGCTGGCGGTGGTCGACCCCGAACGGTCGGTGTTCTTCGACGCCTTCGTGCAGCGCCGGCGTGATCTCGCCGGCAGCGAACGCGGCCGCATCGAAGGCATCGGCCGGCCGCGGGTCGAGCCCAGCTTCGTGCCGACGGTGATCGACCGCATGCTGCGCGTGCCCGATGCGATGAGCTTCGCCGCCGCGCTGGACCTGTCGGCCCGGCTCGGCCGGCGCGTGGGGCCGTCGACCGGCACCAACTTCGCCGGCGCGCTGCACCTGGCGCGCGAGATGGCCGCGCGCGGCGAGCCCGGCAGCATCGTCACGCTGATCTGCGACGCCGGCGAGCGCTACCACGACACGCTGTTCGCGCCGGGCTGGCTGGCCGCGCAGGGGCTGGACCTGGACAGCGGGATCGAGGACAGCGCCGGCTGAGCGGCTGCGTCAGACGCCCGGCAGCGAGGCCTGCACCGCCGGGTCGAGACCGTCGAAGATCTCGTCGGCCGGCAGGCTGACGCCCAGGCTGGCGAACTCGACCGCTGGCGCGCCGGTCAGGTCGTGCAGCGTGAACAAGCCCTCGGCACCGCGCCGGAACAGCTGCAGTTCACGGGTGTCGGGGTCGACCAGCAGGTATTCGCGCAGGCTGGCCAGCCGGCGGTAGAAGGTGAACTTGAGGCCGCGGTCGTAGGCCTGGGTCGACGGCGACAGCACTTCGACGACCACGGTGGGCGCGTTGAAGACGCGTTCCGTACGCAGGTCGGCCGGGTCGCAGGTGACGAAGACGTCGGGGTAGAACAGCGCGTCGTCGCCGGCCTGCAACTGCATCGATTCGATGAAGGCCCGGCAGGGGCTGCCGCGCAACTGCTGGCGCAGCGTGGCGAAGATGTTGCCGGCGACGATGCCATGCACGCGCCGCGCGCCGACCATCGCAAAGACCTCGCCGCGGACGAACTCATGCCGCTCGGGCTGTTCTTCCTCCCAGGCCAGGAACTCGGCCAGGCCGAGGATCGGTTGCGCGTGTCCCATGGCATGGATATTAGCCGCGGCCGCCCAGCGGCGACAATCCACCGCCTATGTCCTCCTATGCCCTGTTCGACGATGCCGGCAAGTTCCTCGCCGGGCGCGTGATGTCCGAAGCCGACGCCTCGGTGCAGATCGAGCTCGATTCCGGCAAGCGCGTGAAGGTGAAGACCGCCAACGTGCTGCTGCGCTTCGCCAAGCCCGAGCCGGCAGCGCTGATCGCCGCGGCGCAGTCCCAGGCGGCCGAGATCGACCTCGAGATGGCCTGGGAGTTCGCGCCCGAGGGCGAGTTCGGCTTCGCCGCGCTGGCCAGGGACTATTTCTCGGCCAATGCCGGGCCCGAGCAGCAGGCGGCGATGCTGTTCCGCCTGTTCGAGGCGCCGCACTACTTCCGCCGCGCCGGCAAGGGCCAGTTCAGGAAGGCGCCCGAGGAGATCGTCAAGGCCGCGCTGCTGGCGATCGAGCGCAAGGCCCAGCAGGCGGCGCTGGTCGAGCAGTGGGCCGGCGAACTGGCCGACGGCCGCTGCCCGGCGCCGGTGCGCGAGCAGCTGTTCCGCATCCTGTTCAAGCCCGACAAGAACGGCCCCGAGTACAAGGCGGTGGTCGAGGCCGCCCGGCGCACCCAGCGCGCGCCCCTGGACCTGCTGCAGGCCGCCGGCGCGATCGACAGCCCCTACCAGTTCCACTGGCGGCGCTTCCTGTTCGAGCAGTTTCCCAGGGGCACCGGCTTCCCGCCGCTGGCCGCGCCGGCGGTCAAGGACGAGCTGCCGCTGGCCCCGGTGCAGGCCTTCTCGATCGACGATTCGCAGACCACCGAGATCGACGATGCGCTGTCGGTCAACGGCCTGGGCAGCGGCAGCGTGATCTTCGGCGTGCACATCGCGGCGCCGGGGCTGGCGATTGCACCCGACTCGCCGCTCGACAAGGTCGCGCGCGAGCGGCTGTCCACCGTCTACCTGCCGGGTTGGAAGCTGACGATGCTGCCCGACGAGGTGGTGCAGGCCTGCACGCTCGACGAGGGCCGCGACTGCCCGGCGCTCAGCGTCTATTTCACGCTCGACGAGGCCAGTCTGGCGGTGCTGAAGGCCGAGACCCGGATCGAACGCGTGCCGATCGCGATGAACCTGCGCCACGACCAGCTCGACGAGGTGATCACCGAGGCCTCGCTGACCGGCGACGCGGTCGCCGACTACCCGTTCGCGCCCGAGCTGGCCTTCGCCTTCCGCCTGGCGCGCCAGCTGAAGGCGCAGCGCGAGGTCGTGCGCGGCAAGCCGGAGAACTTCAACCGGCCCGACTACAGCTTCCGTCTCGACCGCGACGGCCCGGACCAGGAGCCGCGCGGCGACGAGACCGTGCGCATCGCCGAGCGCCGGCGCGGCGCGCCGCTGGACCTGATCGTCAGCGAGGCGATGATCCTGGCCAACTGCCACTGGGGCGGCTTCATCGCCGAATGCGGCGTGCCCGGCATCTACCGCAGCCAGGCGAGCATGGCACCGGGCATCAAGGTGCGCATGGGCACCAAGCCGGCGCCGCATGCCGGCATGGGCGTGCCGCAGTACACCTGGGCGACCTCGCCGCTGCGGCGCTATGTCGACCTGGTCAACCAGTGGCAGATCATCGCCGCCGCCCGCCACGGCCGCACCGCGGCGCTGGCCGCGCCGTTCAAGCCCAAGGACGCGACGCTGTTCTCGGTGATCTCGTCGTTCGACGCCGCCTACACCGCCTACAACGACTTCCAGCGCGACATCGAGCGCTTCTGGGCGCTGCGCTGGCTGCAGCAGAACACGGTGTCCGAGCTCGACGCCGCGGTGCTGAAGGACGGCCTGGTGCGCGCCGATGCGCTGCCGCTGGTGTTCAAGGCGCTGGGCTGCGAGAGCCTGGCCCGCGGCACCCATGTGCGGGTGCGCATCACCGGCATCGACCTGCTGACGCTGGACCTGCACGCCAGCCTGGCCACGCGGCTCGACGATGCGGCCCCGGTCGAAGTCGCCGCCGACGAGGGCGACGACGAGGCCGCCGCCGCCGCGCCGCTGCACCTGGCCATCGACCTGGGCGACGCGCCGGCCGAAGCGGCGGCCGCGGCGCCCACCGCCGACGGCAACGCCACCGCGGTGCCGGCCGGGCCGGCGGCCGCCGGCTGACCCAACGGCTGGCGCCGTCGATGGCCTGGCGCGGCCCCGGCACGCTGCATTGGGCCTTCGGCCTTTCGCTGGCCGTTCACGGCGCGCTGCTGGGCCTGCGCTTCATCGACCCGGCGGGCTTCGAGCGCTTGTTCCGCGACACGCCGCTGCAGGTGATCCTGGTCAATGCCCGTTCGGCCGAGGCGCCGGCCCACGCGCAGGCGGTGGCCCAGGCCGCGCTGGCCGGCGGCGGCGAGCTGAGCGACGGCCGCGCCGCTTCGCCGCTGCCGGCCACCGCGCTGGAACAGGTCGGCAACGACAGCGAGGAGACCCGCAAGCGCGTCGACCAGCTGCAGGACACCCAGCAGCAACTGCTGGCGCAGATCCGCCGCGAGATGGCGCTGCTGCCGGCGCCCGACCCGCGCCGCGAGAGCGGCACGCCGCTCGAGCAGGAGCAGGAAGAGCGCCGCCGCCAGTTGCTCAAGCTGCTGGCCGAAATCGAGAAGCGCATCAACGAGGACAGTGCCAACCCGCGCCGGCGCTACGTCAGCCCGGCCACCCGCGAGGAGGCCTATGCGCTGTACTACGACCGGCTGCGCCGCCGCATCGAGGAGCGCGGCACCCGCCACTTCCCGCAGCACCAGGGCCGCAAGCTCTACGGCGAGCTGACGATGAACATCACCGTCGACGACGGCGGCCGGCTGGTCGAGGCCGAGGTCGTGCGCGGCTCGGGCAACCGGCTGCTCGACCAGCACGCGATGGCCATCGTTCGCGCCGCCGCGCCGTTCGGCGACTTCGACCCGGCGATGCGGCAGCAGGCGGACCAGATCGTCGTGACCTCGCGCTTCCGCTTCACCCGCGACGACGGCCTGCAGGCGATGCCGATGGACGGCCGGCACTGAGCGGCAGGCGTCACGGGGCCGTGCGCGAAAAAAAGCGGACCGCAGTCCGCTCGTGCGATGCAGGCGCAGGCCCGCGTTCACTTCTTGGGTTCGGCCTTCTTCTCCTCGGCCTTCTTGGCCTCTTCCATCTTCTTGCACTCGGCCTTCATCTTGTCGTCCATCTTGTCCTGCTTGGTGCAGTCCAGCTTGCCGTCCTTCATCGCCCCGCCGTGCGACATGGCGAAGGCGCCGACCGAAACCAGGGCCGCCGAGACGGCGACAATCGACAGCAGCTTGTTCATGCTCGTTCCTCTTCATTTGCGGTGGATGCGCCAACCCCCCATGAGCGGCGCCATGCGCTTAACGACCGGGGGCCCGATCCGTTGACAGTGACTTCCCCGGCCTGCCGCCGGCTGGTGGCGCTTCTGCTGGCCGCGCTGACCGCGCTGGCCTGGCCCGTCACGGCCGCACCGCGCGTGCCGACCCGCGACGACGAGGTGCTCGAGACGCTGCCGCTGCGCGGACGCGACGCCGCCGCGCGCGAACTGGCCGCGCTGCGCGCCGAAGCCGCCGCCTCGGGACCGCAGGCCGGCGATCCGGCGGCCGCGGCGCGTCTGGCGCAGCGCTATTTCGACCTGGCGCTGGCGCAGGGCGACCCGCGCTACGTCGGCTACGCCGAGGCGGTGGTCGCCCGCTTCGCCGACCCGCTGGGCGCGCCGCTGCGGCTGGTGCGGGCCCAGCTGCGCCAGTACCGCCACCAGTTCGATGCCGCGCTGGCCGACCTTGCCGCCGCGCTGGCGCTGGACCCGGACCTGGCCGCCGCGCATGCCTGGCGCGGCGCGATCTTCCTGGTGCAGGCCCGCTACGACGAGGCCGGCATCGAATGCGCCGCGTTGCAGCGGCTGCGACGCGAGGTGCTGGCCGGCGGCTGCCTCGGCCTGCTGCAGGCCTACGGCGGTGCATTGGCGCAAGCCGAGGCCACGCTGCAGCAGGCCCTGCGCGCCAGCGTCGACGCCGACCAGCGGCTGTGGCTGCTGACCCGCCTGGGCGAGGTGGCGCATTGGCGCGGCCAGCCGGCGCGCGCCGAGCACCACTACCGCGAGGCGCTCGCGCTGGACCGCGGCGACGTCTACCTGCTGGCCGCCTGGAGCGATTTCCTGCTCGACAGCGGGCGCCCCGGCGAGGTCGTCGCGCTGCTGGCGCGCTGGGAGGCCGCCGACAGCCTGCTGCTGCGGCTGGCCGAGGCCGAGGCGGCGCTGCGGCGGCCCGAAGCCGCGCGGCATCGGCAGACCCTGGCCGACCGCTACGCGTCGGCCCGGCTGCGCGGCGATGCCACCCACCAGGCCGAGCAGGCGCGCTTCGAGCTTCGGCTGCGCGGCGACGCGGCGCAGGCGCTGCGGCTGGCCGCCGACAACTACCGGGTGCAACGCGAACCGCGCGACGCGCGCATCCTGGTGGAAGCGGCGCTGGCCGCCGGCGACCCGGCGGCGGCGCAGCCGGTGCGCGACTGGCTGCAGCGCAGCGGCTTCGAGGATGTTCGGCTGCGCCGGCTGGCGCTGGCCCAGGCGCCGGCGCCGGGTTCGACGTCCGCCAGCGCGAGCGCCCGGCGATGAGGACCATGCGCGGCGCGATCACCGGGCTGCTGCTGGCCGCGCTGTGGCTGGCCGCCGCGCCCGCCGCCTGGGCCCACAAGGCCAGCGACAGCTACCTGGTGCTCGACGTCGACGGCCGCCGCATCAGCGGGCAGTGGGACATCGCGCTGCGCGACATCGATTTCGCGCTCGGTCTGGACCACGACGGCGATGGCCGCATCACCTGGGGCGAACTGCGCGCTCGCCATGCCGACATCGACGCCTGGGCGCTGGGACGCCTGGCCTTGCGGCGCGGCGGCGGCTGCACGCTGAGGGTCGGCGAACACCTCGTCGACGAGCATGGCGACGGCGGCTACGCGGTGCTGCGGCTGGCCGGCGACTGCCCGGCCGCCGACGGCGAGCTGGCGCTGGACTACCGGCTGCTGTTCGAGATCGACGCGCTGCACCGCGGCCTGCTGCGCCTGGCGCTGGACGGCACGACGCACACCGCGGTGCTGTCGCCCGACCAGCCCGGCCAGCGCTTCCAGCCCGGCCAGCGCTCGGCGCCGGCGGCGTTCGGACAGTTCCTGGTCGAAGGCATCTGGCACATCTGGATCGGTTTCGACCACATCCTGTTCCTGCTCAGCCTGCTGCTGCCGGCGGTGCTGGTGCGTGACGGCGCGCGCTGGCGCGGTGTCGAGCGCTTCGGGCTGGCGCTGCGCGAGGTGCTGTGGATCGTCACCGCGTTCACCGCCGCGCACTCGATCACGCTGAGCCTGGCGGCGCTGCAGATCGTCGAGCTGCCCTCGCGCTGGGTCGAGGCGGCGATCGCCGCCTCGGTGGTGCTGGCCGCGCTGAACAACCTGGTGCCGCTGGTGCAGCGGCGGCGCTGGGCGGTGGCCTTCGGCTTCGGCCTGATCCACGGCTTCGGCTTCGCCAGCGTGCTGACCGAGCTGGGGCTGCCGGCGCAGTCGCTGGTGCTGTCGCTGCTGGGCTTCAACCTCGGCGTCGAACTGGGCCAGCTGGCGATCGTCGCGGCCTTCCTGCCGGTGGCGTACGCGCTGCGCGGCACCGGCTTCTACCGGCGCGGCGTGTTCGTCGGCGGCTCGCTGTTCACCGCGGCCCTGGCCGGCTTCTGGCTGGTCGAGCGGGCGTTCGACCTGAAGATCTTCGGCGGCGGCTGAGAGGCCGTGACGCGCCGCGACAATCGCCGACCATGACGAACCCGCTTCCCGACCGCTACGCGGTGCTCGGCCACCCGGTGGCGCACAGCCAGTCGCCGTTCATCCACGCCGAGTTCGCCCGCCAGACCGGGCAGAACCTGGTCTACGGCCGCATCGAGTGCCCGCTCGACGGCTTCGAGGCCGCAGTGCGCGCCTTCATCGCCAGCGCCGACCCCACCGCCGCCTTGGGCCCGGCGCGCGGCTGCAACATCACCGTGCCGTTCAAGTTCCAGGTCCTGCCGCTGGCCCGCCGGGCCAGCGAGCGCGCGCTGCTGGCCCAGGCCGCCAACGTGCTGCGATTCGACGCCGACGGCTGGTACGCCGAGAACACCGACGGCACGGGCCTGGTGCGCGACATCCAGCAGCATGCCGGCGTGCCGCTGGCCGGCCGACGCGTGCTGCTGATCGGCGCCGGCGGTGCCGCCGCCGGCGTGCTGGGCCCGCTGATCGAGGCCGGTTGCGCGACCGTCACGGTGGCCAACCGCACGCTGGACAAGGCCGTCTCGCTGGTCCGGCGCCATGCCGACTGGGCCGATCGGCACGGCGTCAGGCTCGCCGCCAGCGGCCTGGCGGACTGCGGCGAGGGCTACGACGTGGTGCTCAACAGCAGCGCCAGCAGCCTGGCCGGCGCGGCGGTGCCGGTGTCCGGCGAGGTGCTGAAGCCGGGTTGCCTGGCGGTCGACCTGATGTACGGCGCCGCGGCGCGGCCGTTCCTGGACTGGGCCGCCGCGCATGGCGCTATCGGCCGCGACGGCCTGGGCATGCTGGTCGAACAGGCGGCTGGCGCCTTCCTGCTGTGGCGCGGCGTGATGCCCGAGACGGCGCCGGTGCTGGCGGCGCTGCGGGCCCGGCTTGCCGCCGCGGCCTGAGTCTGCAAGCACTTCGGGCATGGCGCTCGCCAACCGCTCCGCGCCTGCCGGCCGCTCGGCGATCGGCGCCCTGTGGCGCCTGCTGGCGCTGCTGCTGTTGTGCGCCGTGGCGCTGCAGATCTACTTCGTCGTCCGCATCGCGCTGATGGCGGTGCTGGCGCCGCAGTCGACGACCTTCCAGCGCAGCGAGGCCTGGCGCCTGCTGGTCGAGAAGCAGCGCATCGACTGGTCGCAGACCTGGGTCGACGACGACCGCCTGTCGGCGAACCTCAAGCGGGCGGTGATCGCCAGCGAGGACGCCGGCTTCGCCGAGCACACCGGCGTCGAGTGGGACGCGCTGGAGCAGGCCTGGGAGAAGAACCGGCGCGCCGAAGCGGCGGCCGAGCGCCGCAATGCGCAGGCGCAGAAGCAGCAGGCCCAGAGGCCGCAGGCGCCGCCGCGCCGGGCGATCGAACCCAAGGTGGTCGGCGGCTCGACGATCAGCCAGCAGCTGGCGAAGAACCTGTTCCTGTCGGGCGAGCGCACGGTGCTTCGCAAGGGCCAGGAGTTCATGCTGACGATGGCGCTCGAGGCCCTGCTGTCGAAGCGCCGGATCCTGGAGGTCTACCTCAACAGCGTCGAGTGGGGCGAGGGCGTGTTCGGCGCCCAGGCTGCCGCGCGGCACTATTTCCGCACCGACGCGGCGCGTCTCGACGCCTACGCAGCCGCCCGGCTGGCGGTGATGCTGCCGGCACCCAAGCGCTTCGAGAAGAACCCCGGATCGGCCTACCTGGCCAGCCGGTCGGCGACGATCGTGGCCCGCATGGGCTCGGTCGCCCTGCCCTGAACAGGCTTGTGCCGCGTTTCCTACAATCATGGGAATGGCCGCCGCGTTCACCGACGAGATCGCCACCGCCGCGGCCCGGCTGGTGGTCGACGAAGGCATGGAGTACGCCGCGGCCAAGCGCAAGGCGCAGCGCGCACTGGGCCGCCACGGCAGCGGCCGCGGCGAGTTGCCGAGCAACGAGCAGGTCGAGGACGAGGTCCGCGAGCACCTGGCGATCTTCTGCGCCGAGACCCAGCCGCACGAACTGGACGTGCTGCGCCGGCTGGCCCTGAAGTGGATGCAGAGGCTGGCCGAGTTCAGGCCGCACCTCGCCGGCGCGGCATGGCGCGGCACCGCCACCCGGCTGTCGGCGATCCATCTCGATCTCTACTGCGACGACACCAAGTCGGCCGAGATCGCGCTGATCAACCTGGGGCTGGCCTACGACGTCGGCAGTCGCAGCGACCCCCGCGGCGGTGAGGTCGACCTGCTGCGCATCGCGGTGCCTTGTCCCGAGTTCGGCGAGACGGTGACGCTGTTCCTCGCGATCCTCGATCACGACGACCTGCGCGGCGCGCTGAAGCCCGACAGCCGCGGCCGCAGCTGGCGCGGCGACGCTGCCGCCCTGCGCCGGCTGCTGGCCGAGGAAGCCCGGCCGTGAGCGAAGCCCCGCGCCACCCGCCGGGGCAGCCATCCCGCCCGGCCCGCCGCTGGCTGCTGACTGCCGGCGTCGGCGCCGCTGCGGCATTGGCCGGCCTCGGCGTCGATGGGTGGCGGCGCTCGCGGGCCCCGGCCAACGCGAGCCTAGCCGCCGGGGCCGACGGTGACCTGTCGGCGCTGTGGGCGCTGAACCTGGCGCGTCCCGAAGGCGGCAATCTGGCATTGGCCACGCTGCGCGGCAAGCCGCTGCTGGTCAATTTCTGGGCCACCTGGTGCGCGCCTTGCGTGCGCGAACTGCCCGAGATCGACCGTTTCCACCGCGAGTTCGGCCCCCGCGGCTGGCAGGTGCTGGGTCTGGCGATCGACTCGCCCACTCCGGTGCGCGAGTTCCTCGCCAAGGTCAAGATCGGCTTTCCGGTAGGTCTGGCCGGGCTGGAAGGCACCGACCTGGTCTTCCAGCTGGGCAATCCGCAGGGTGGCCTGCCGTTCAGCGTGATGATCGACGCCCATGGCAGGGTGCTTCACCGCAAGATGGGCGAGACCCATTACGATGAGCTGGCGGCCTGGGCCGCACGGGCCTGACAGGCCTCGCGGCCGACCGCCGCAGAATCACGAATTTCGCTCAAATCGACCGTAAGTCGCGATCTATGGCCGCGAACATCATCGATCTCGCCATCAGATAAATTTCGTCGTCGTGTCCGCGGACGCCCTGAAGGGCAGCCAGGCTGTGACACAATTTGCAATTGTTGTCCTACGTTGGCCGCAGAAGCCGTCAAGGCCGTGGCCGCAAGGGGTTCGATCGTCGCATGGCGGCAGTCCGATCGGACGAACCTGGCACCCGAGGCCCCGCAGGGGCCCCATCACAACAAGGAGTCCAGCCATGGACCTGCGCAAGCTGAAGACGCTGATCGACCTGGTGTCCGAATCCAACATTTCCGAACTCGAGATCACCGAAGCCGAGGGCAAGGTGCGCATCGTCAAGGCCGGCGCCGCCGGCGCGGCCGGCACGGGCCTGCCGATGATGATGATGGCCCAGCCGCCGGGCGCGCCCGCCGTGACGCCGCCCGCAGCGCCGGCGGCGGCTGCCGCGCCGGCCGCGGTGGCCGAACCGGCGCCTGCCGGCCATGTCGTCAAGGCGCCGATGGTCGGCACGTTCTACCGCGCCAGCAGCCCTGGCGCCAAGCCGATGGTCGACGTCGGCCAGTCGGTCAAGGAAGGCGACGCGATCTGCATCATCGAGGCGATGAAGATCATGAACGAGATCGAGGCCGACAAGAGCGGCACCGTGACCAAGGTGCTGGTCGAGGACGGCCAGGCGGTCGAGTTCGGCCAGCCGCTTTTCGTCATCGAGTGACGGCGCGCAGCGGCGGTCTCATGTTCAAGAAGATTCTCATCGCCAACCGAGTCGACAGCGCTGCAGGCGCCGCAGGCGCTGCGGCGCAGGGTGACTTCGCGGCCGCGAAGTCGGCCGGAGCCAGAATGCCCAGCACGCGCAGCGTGCGTGGCGATTGAGCCGAGGCACCATGTTCAAGAAGATTCTCATCGCCAACCGAGGCGAAATCGCCCTGCGGATCCAGCGCGCCTGCCGCGAGATGGGCATCAAGTCGGTAGTGGTCTACTCCGAAGCCGACCGCGAGGCCAAGTACGTCAAGCTCGCCGACGAGGCGGTGTGCATCGGTCCGGCACCGTCGGCGCAGAGCTACCTCAACATGCCGGCGATCATCGCCACCGCCGAGGTCACCGACGCCGAGGCAATCCACCCCGGCTACGGTTTCCTGTCGGAGAACGCCGACTTCGCCGAGCGGGTCGAGAAGAGCGGCTTCACCTTCATCGGCCCGACGCCCGAGTCGATCCGGCTGATGGGCGACAAGGTTTCGGCCAAGCAGGCGATGATCCGCTCGGGCGTGCCCTGCGTGCCCGGCGGCGAAGGCGCGCTGCCCGACGACCCGAAGGCCATCGTGCAGGCCGCGCGGGCGACCGGCTACCCGGTGATCATCAAGGCCTCGGGCGGCGGCGGCGGTCGCGGCATGCGCGTGGTGCACACCGAGGCGGCGCTGCTGCATGCGGTGCAGACCACCCGTACCGAGGCCGGCGCGGCCTTCGGCAACCCGTCGGTCTACATGGAGAAGTTCCTGCAGAACCCGCGGCACGTCGAGATCCAGGTGCTGGCCGACGAGCACAAGAACGCCGTCTGGCTCGGCGAGCGCGACTGCTCGATGCAGCGCCGCCACCAGAAGATCATCGAGGAGGCGCCGGCGCCGGGCATCCCGCGGCGCACGATCGAGCGCATCGGCGACCGCTGCGCCGCGGCCTGCAAGAAGATCGGCTACCGCGGCGCCGGCACCTTCGAGTTCCTGTTCGAGAACGGCGAGTTCTACTTCATCGAGATGAACACCCGGGTGCAGGTCGAGCACCCGGTGACCGAGATGGTGACCGGCATCGACATCGTGCAGATGCAGATCCGCGTCGCCGCCGGCGAGAAGCTGCCGTTCACGCAGCGCCAGATCCAGATGCGCGGCCACGCGATCGAATGCCGCATCAACGCCGAGGACCCGTACAAGTTCACGCCGTCGCCGGGCCGCATCGCGATGTGGCACCCGCCCGGCGGCCCCGGCGTGCGCGTCGATTCGCATGCCTACACGAACTACAGCGTGCCGCCGAACTACGACTCGATGATCGGCAAGATCATCGTCCACGGCGACACCCGCGATCAGGCGCTGGCTCGGATGCGAACCGCGCTGTCCGAGACCGTGGTCGAGGGCATCAGCACCAACATCGCGCTGCACCGCGAGCTGATGGTCGACGCCAAGTTCATCCAGGGCGGCACCAGCATCCACTACCTGGAGGGCTGGCTGGAGCGCAGGAAGTGATGCGGCCGGGGCGCGTCGTTGTTTGAGCTGCTGCTGCGGCTGCCCGAGGCGCTGGTCGAACCGGTGTCCGAAGCGCTGGTCGACGAGCTCGACGCGCTGAGCGTGTCGGTCGCCGACGCCGACGCCGGCACCGCTGCCGAGCAGGCGCTGTTCGGCGAGCCCGGCCTGCCGGCGCCGCGCGAGGGCTGGCAGCGCTCGGACCTGACCGCGCTGTTCGAGACCGAGGCCCAGGCCACCGCGGCGGCCACCCTGCTGCGGGCCCAGGACTGGGCGGCCGACCTGTCGGTGCTGGCGCTGCGCGAGGTGGCCGACCAGGACTGGGTGCGGCTGACGCAGTCGCAGTTCGCGCCGGTCGAGATCACGCCCCGCTTCTGGATCGTGCCGAGCTGGCACCAGGTGCCGCCTCAGGCCGAACAGGTCATCCGCCTCGACCCCGGCCTGGCCTTCGGCACCGGCACCCACCCGACCACCCGGATGTGCCTGCGCTGGATCGCGCTGCAGTCACCGGCGCTGTCCGGCCGCTGGCAGCGGGTGCTCGACTACGGCTGCGGCTCGGGCATCCTGGCGATCGGCGCGGCGCTGCACGGCGCCCGCGGCATCGATGCGGTCGACATCGACGAAGCCGCGGTCACCGCGACCCGGGCCAACGCCGTGGCCAACGGCGTCGCGCTGACCGCCGGGCTGCCCGACACCGCGAACGGCGCCTACCCGCTGGTGCTGGCCAACATCCTGGCCACGCCGCTGAAGCTGCTGGCGCCGCTGCTGGCGGGCCATGTCGCACCCGGCGGCCAGCTGGTGCTGGCCGGCATCCTCGAGCGCCAGGCCGACGAGCTGATCGCGGCCTACGCGCCGTCGCTGGCGCTGCAGGTCGGCGACCGGGAGGACGGCTGGATCCTGATGACCGCGCAGCGGCCGGCCTGAGGCCGCCGCCGCTGCGTCGCGGGGTGCATGGCATCATCGCGCCGACCATGAGCACCCTGCCGTCGCACTCCGGATGAGCCTGGCCACACGCTGCCCCTCCTGCGGCACGGTGTTCCGTGTCGTGCAGGACCAGTTGCGGGTGTCCGAAGGCTGGGTCCGCTGCGGCCGCTGCAACGGCGTGTTCAACGCCGCCGAGGTGCTGTTCGACATCGATTCCGGCGCGGCGGTGGTGGTCGATCTCGGGCTGGCGCCCTCGGACGCGGCGGCGCGCCCTGCCCCGCCGCAAACCGACGCCGGCCTGCCCGAACGGGCGCCGCCGTCACCACCCCCGTTGCCGCCGCCGCCACCCTGGCCGGACGGCCGCCGGGAACCGCAGTTCGACGCCACGGCCGCCCAGCACGCCGAACCGATGCCCGACCGCGAGCCGCTGTTGCGCTCGCCGTCGCGCGACGACGACGCCCCGCTGCGCGCAGCGGTTGCCGGCCCGCGCCTCGAAGCGGCCGTCGACGACCATCACGACGACATCGTCGTCACCGACCACGTGCCGCCGCAGCCCGCCCCACCGCCGGCGGTGCCGGGCGGGCCCGATGCCGCGGACGAGACGCAGGCGAGCGAGACGCCGCAACGCAGCGGCCCCGCCGTCTCGCCGGTGCAGGCGGTGCCATCGTTCATGCGCAGCGCCGAGCGCGGCGCGCGGTGGCGCCGTCCTGCCGCGCGGGCCGCGCTCGGCGTCGGCGTGGCCGGCCTGGCGCTGGCGCTGCTGGCCCAGGGGGCGCTGCTCGGGCGCGACGCGCTGGCCGCCCGCTGGCCTGCCAGCCAGCCCGCGCTGTCCGCGCTGTGCCAGGTGGCCGGCTGCAGCGTGCAGCCGCTGCGCCGCATCGAGGCGCTGTCGGTGCACAGCTCGGGGCTGAACCGGCTCGAAGGCTCGACGCTCTACCGGCTGCAGGTGGTGCTGCAGAACCGCGCCGACATCGCGGTGATGATGCCGGCGCTCGAACTCTCGCTGACCGACGGCCAGGGCCGCCTGGTGGTGCGCCGGGCGCTGCAGGCCGCCGAGCTGGGCGCTGCGCAGCCGGTGCTGCAGGCCGGCGAGGAACTGCCGATCAAGGCGCTGATCTCCACCGGGGACCAGCGCGTCGACGGCTACACGCTGGAGCTGTTCTACCCCTGATATCCGGCGCGCCCGCGGCGCGCTACCCGTCAACCCACCCCGCACGGCCCCGGCCGGCCCCACGCAAAATGTCAGTCCTGATCTGCGGCTCGCTCGCCTTCGACACCATCACCAACTTTCCCGGCCAGTTCTCGCAGCAGATCATGCCGGACAAGGTGCACATCCTGAACGTCTCGTTCCTGGTGCCGACGATGCGCCGCGAGTTCGGCGGCTGCGCCGGCAACATCGCCTACAACCTGCACCTGCTCGGCGGTGCGCCGCTGGTGCTGGCCGCGCTCGGCAACGACGGCGCCGAGTACCTGCAGCGCCTGCAGGGCTGGGGCCTGGACACCTCGCAGGTGCTGGTGGCCGACGACACCTACACCGCGCAGGCGATCATCATCACCGACGGCGACAACAACCAGATCACCGCCTTCCACCCCGGCGCGATGCAGCTGGCCCACCAGACCCCGGTGCCCGCCGGCCGCAGCGACATCACGCTGGCGATCATCGCCCCCGATGGCCGCGACGCGATGCTCGGCCATGCCCGGCAGCTGGCCGACGCGAAGATCCCGTTCGTCTTCGACCCCGGCCAGGGCCTGCCGATGTTCGACGGCGACGACCTGCGCCGCTTCACCGCCCAGGCCAGCTGGGTCGCCGTCAACGACTACGAGGGCGCGATGCTGTGCGAGCGCATGGGCGTCTCGCTCGAGGCGCTGTCGCGCCAGCCCAACCTGCGCGGCGTGATCGTCACCCTGGGCGCCGACGGCTGCGAGGTCTGGCAGGACGGCCAGCGCACGCACGTGCCCGGCGTGGCCGCCGAGGCGGTGGTCGACCCCACCGGCTGCGGCGACGCCTTCCGCGGCGCCTTGCTGCACGGCCTTTCCTTGGGTTGGCCGCTGCAGCGCTGCGTGGCGCTGGGCAACCGCGTCGGCGCGCTGAAGATCGCCCGCCGCGGCGGCCAGAACCACCGCATTCCGGCCGAACTGCTCGCGCTGGCCTGACCGTCGACCCGCTCGTCCCGCTCGCTCGGACCCCGCATGTCCTGGATCGACAAGGAATTGCACAAGCGCAGGAAGGTCGAGGCGCGCTCGCGCGAAGTCGGCTCGGTCATCCCGTCGCAGCGCGCCGAAGGCCATGAGATCGAACGCATCACGGCCTTGTGGGAGCGATTCGAGGAGACCAACCGGGCCCTGCCGCCCGAGCTGGGACTGCAACGGCGGACCGCGGCCAGCGGCAGCTTCCCGCCCGAGCTGTCGATGCTGGGCACGCTGCTGATGTCGGGCAACGGCGCGGCGATCGGCTTCTCCGGCAGGGCGATCCGGTACTTCTGGCCCAAGCCCAACGCGAAGAAGAGCAACAACTTCTGGATCCGATGCGATCCGGACCGCGGCTTCGTGTTGAACCGGCGGATCAAGCCGTCTGCGCTGGGGACCGGGACCGACGAAGCGGCCTTCGACGAACGCTCGATCGACCACATCTTCAAGTGCCTGGTGACCGGCAAGCGCGTGACCTGGCGCTCGGTGCGCAAGCGCCGCCTGTGGCTGTTCTGACCCGGGCAGGCCGCAGCTTGCAGGCCCCCGGGGGATCCGCTCCAATCGGCTCTCCCCGTCGATGCAGGAGCGTTCATGTCGAAGATCTCGGGCAGTTGCCTTTGCGGCGCGGTGAAGTACAGCGCGCCGGTCGAGCCGGTGGTGGTCGCGCTGTGCCATTGCACCCACTGCCAGAGGCAGTCGGGCGCCGCGTTCTCGGTCAACGTCGGCATTCCCAAGGGCTCGCTGCAGTTCAGCGCGGGCCAGCCCGCGACCTACCAGGACACCGGCGGCAGCGGCCTACCGGTGTACCGCCACTTCTGCCGCGACTGCGGCTCGCCGATCTTCTCCGACGTGGTGGCGTCGCCGCAGCTGGACTGGCTGAAGGCCGGCACGCTGACCGACACCTCCTGGGTCAAGCCGGCCGTCATCGTCTGGTGCGAATCGGCCCAGCCCTGGGTGGCCTATCCCGAAGGCGTGCCGCGCTTCGCGCGCAACCCGCCGGCGGCAGCCTGACTTGGCCGGCAGCGCCGGGCCCGAGCCCGCGGCTGGCGCCGGCCTGGGCCCGGTCGCGATGTCCACGCCGCCAGCGACACCCGCGCCGGGCATGGCCGGCCCGGCGTTGGCCGAGCTCGTCTCGCGCCACGTCTCGATCATCGTCGCCAGCCGCGACCGGGCGCTGCGGCCGCACCTGATGCGCGCGGTCGGCTGCAGGCTGTCACCGGACCGTCGGCGCATGACGCTGCTGATGCCGCAGGACCGCAGCGCCGAGCTGCTGGCCGACCTGCGCGACAACGGGCAGGTCGCGGTGGTCCTCAGCGAGCCCTCGTCGAACCGGTCGATCCAGGTCAAGGGCCACGATGCCAGCGTCGCGCCCTGTGGTCCCGACGACCCGGCGCTGGCCGAGGCCTACCTGCAGGGCATCGTCGAGGAACTCGGCCAGATCGGCCTCACCGCCGACGTCGCGCACACCATCCTGGGCCACGATGCCGGGCTGGTGGCGGTGCACTTCGGCATCGCCGCGGCCTTCGACCAGACGCCGGGCCCGGCGGCCGGCCGCGCGCTGGACGCGACGACGGGCTGAGCCCGAAGGCCCGCGGCCGCGAGCGATCGAGTGGCCTGGCATGCGGCGCGTCGCCCACTGGGCCCCGGTCTTCTTGCTGCTGTTCGCCTGGTACCAGGCCGCGGAAGGTGTCGGTGTCCTCTGGCTGAACCAGCCGGCGATCGCCGCGGCGATCATGCTGGGCTTCCTGCCGCTGGCCTGGATCGCCGCGCGCGCGCTCGGCGCGCGGCCGGCGGTCGCCTACGGGCTGTGCTGGAGCGGCCGCAACGCGGCCTGGCTGGCCGCCGGGCTGGCGCTGGCCCTCGCGGCCAAGGCGATCTCGCTGGCCGTCGGCACGGCGCTGAACATCGTCGTGCCGGCCGCTGCGCCGCCGGCAGCGCCGGCCGCCTGGCAGGCCGCCGGCGCCTTGGGCTGGCTGGCGCTGGCGACCTTCGTGCCTTCGCTGGCCGAGGACATCCTCGCGCGCGGATTCTGGTCGCGCCTCCCGGCCTGGCACTGGTCCGCACCCGGCTTCGTGCTGTCGACCTCGCTGGTCTACACGCTGAACCATGTCTACCGGCTGAAGAACGGCCCGGCCGAATGGTTCATGCTGTTCTGTTTCGGCCTGCTCTACGCCACCGCGTTCTGGCGCAGCGGCACGCTGTGGGCCGCCGTCGGCCTGCACTGGGGCTGGAACCTGGCCGGCCAGTCGATCCCGCTGGGCTGGCCGACCGAGGTCGTCGATCCCGTTTCGGCGCGGCTTCTGTCGGGCCTGACCCACCTCGCGATGCTGGCCCTGGTGCTGGGCATCACGCCGTGTGTCGGCCTGCGTCGTGCGCGCCCGGCACCGCCCGGCGGCTGACCCGGGCCGGCCGGCAGCGGGCCGTTGACGCCGCGACCAGCCTACACTTTGTGGCGATGCCTGCCCTGTCCAGCGTGCCGACCCCTGGCCCGGTTGCGTCCGGCGCCGGCCTGAACGACCGCGCCGCGGCGACCTCAGGCTGAGCGGCGATGACGCTGGACCTCGACGCGATCCGCGCCTGCCTGGAAGGCGCGATCCCCGGCGTGATGGCCACCTGCGATGGCGACGGCACGCCCAACGTCACCTACGTGTCGCAGGTCGAATACGTCGACGCCCGGCACCTGGCGCTGTCGTTCCAGTTCTTCAACAAGACGCGGCGCAACGTGCTGGCCAATCCGGTGGTCGAGCTGCTGGTGATCCACCCGGCGCATGGCGCGATGTACCGCGTCGCGGCGCGCTACCTGCGCACCGAGACCGACGGCGCGCTGTTCGAGCGCATGAAGGCCAAGCTCGCCGGCATCGCCTCGCACACCGGGATGAGCGGGGTGTTCAGGTTGCGCGGCGCCGACCTCTATGCCGTCGACCGGGTCGACCTGGTCGCCGCGCCGCGCCGCGAGGCCATCGGCGGCGGCCTGAACCGGCTGTCGGCACTGCGCCGTTGCGCCCAGCGCGTGGCCGACAGCGGCGACCTGGACGGCCTCGTCGAACGCCTGCTCGACGGCGTGACCGAGCACTTCGGCATCCGCCACGCGATGCTGCTGATGTTCGATGCCGCGGCGCAGCGGCTGTACACCGTGGGCAGCCGCGGCTACGGGCGCTCGGGGGCCGGCTCGGAGATCCCGCTCGACGCCGGCGTGATCGGCGTCGCCGCGCGCGCGAACACGCCGATCCGCATCAACCACGCGACGCTGGAATACGCCTACATCCGCACGATGCGCGAGGCGCTGCCGGGGCAGCCGCTCGAACGCGAGATCCCGCTGCCCGGGCTGGCCGAGCCGGGCAGCCAGCTCGCGGTGCCGCTGGCCTGCGCCGGCCAGCTGCAGGGCGTGCTGTTCGTCGAGAGCCCGCAGGACATGCGCTTCAGCTGGGACGACGAGGACGCACTGGTCACGCTGGCGGCGCAGGCCGCGTCGCTGGCGCGCGGCTTCCAGGCCTGCGCCGACGTGCCCGACGACGACGCGCCCGCCGCCGCGGCCTCGCCGCCAGCCGAGCCGGCCGGCGCTGCCGCGCCGCTGGTCGTTCGCCACTACGACGCCGATGGCAGCGTCTTCTTCGGCGACGACTACCTGATCAAGGGCGTGGCCGGCGCGGTGCTGTGGAAGCTGCTGCGCGAACATGCCCGCGACGGCCGCACCGAGTTCACCAACCGCGAGATCCGCCTGTCGCCCGAGATCGGCCTGCCCGAGGTCGGCGACAACCTCGAGGCCAGGCTGGTGCTGCTGACGCGGCGGCTGGCCGACCGCCAGGCCAGCGTGCGGCTGCTGAAGACCGGCCGCGGCCGCTTCCGGCTGTGCGTCGCGCGGCCGCTGCAGCTGGTGAACATGCCGCGCTGACACCGCCTCAGACCGTCACCAGCCCGGGCACCGGGGGCAGGCCCAGCGAGCGCATCAGCGCGGCATGTGCCGGCACCGACAGCGTGCGCCGGGCGATCTCCAGCACCGCCGCGAAGGGCTCGGGCGGCATGCCCAGCTGCATGCCGGCGAGCATCGCCGCACGCTCGGGGGCGTTCAGCGCCGGCAGGAACCAGTGCAGCGCCTCGGCCATTGCCGCCGGCGGGATCGAGGCGACCAGCGCCTGCTCGATCGCCGCCAGCTCGGCATCGCTGTAGTGGGCCCACAGCAGCGCGTTGTGCGCCGTCTCCTCGACCTGCATGTGCTGGAAGTTCTCGGCGACGAACAGCGCCAGCGCGCGGTACAGCCGGCCGCAGGCCGCGGCGCGCACCGCGCCGCTGCTGTCGGCGACCAGACCGGCCAGGTCGCGCAGGTCGGCGATCGCCTCGGCGTGGTGCACGTGCTCGGTGGCGATGCGCGCTGCACTGCCGGGGCGGGCGCGCTCCAGCGCCGGGTGGATGAACTCGTTCTCGTCGGTCAGGTGCAGCTCGCACAGGCCGAGCAGCCGCTCGAGCTGGCCGAGCGCGGTCTTCACTTCATCCGGATTGCCAGGATCGGTGCTGCCCAGCTCGCACAGCGTGCGGCTCATGAACAGCCGCAGCGCCTTGTGGATGCCGGCGTAGAGGTCGTGGCGGCCGGCGGCCGACGCGGCCGCTGGCGCGCTGGCTTCGACGCTGGGCTGGCTGTGCAGTTCGGAAGTGCTCGTGCTCATGGTTTCTCTCCTTCAGTGGGTTCGCCGGCAAACCGATCGGTCGGCGTGGGATCACTGTAGGAAGCGGCGGCGAGGCACGCTCTTAAGACTTCCGTCAGCGCACCTTAAGCGATTCTTCACCCCCCGAAAGGGGCGGCGCAGGGCATCCGCCCGCGTGCCTGCGCGCGCTGCCCTTCGAGGGTTCGACCCAGGCCTACGCCGGCGAGCGGTTCGCCGAGAATTTGCCGGCCATCGGCGCGATCGCGCGCCGGCACCGACCCCGGAGACGGCATGTCCCACGACGACCCGGCGGCGATCGCCGCGATGCGCAGCTCCCGGCCGCCCGGCCGCGGCGCGGTGCGCGCCTACGACTGGATCGCCCACCACCGGGCGCACCGGCCGGCCAAGGAGGCGGTGCGCGAGCTGGCCTCGCAGCGCAGCCACAGCTACGCCGACCTCGACCGCCGCGCCGACGCGCTGGCGGCCTACCTGGGCTCGCTGGGCATCGTCCGCGGCGATCGCGTCGCGCTGCTGGCGCACAACGGCGTCGAGTTCTTCGACCTGCAGTTCGCCTGCATGCGCACCGGCGCGATCGCGGTGCTGCTGAACTGGCGGCTGACGGTCAGCGAGCTCGAGTACATCGTCAACGACAGTTCGCCCCGGCTGCTGATCCACGATGCCGAGTTCGGCGACACCGCACAGGCGCTGCAGGCGCGCTGCGGCATAGGTGCGCTGCTGCGCATCGACGCGCGCGCGGCGCCGGCGGCCAACCCCTACGAGTCGATCGTCGAGGCATTCAGCGGCCAACCGGTGACGCGCGAGCCGCTGACCCACGACGACGTGGTCACGATCATGTACACGTCGGGCACGACCGGGCACCCGAAGGGCGCGATGATCACCCACGGCATGAACTTCTGGAACTGCGTCAACCTCGGCCTGCCGGCCGGGGTCGGCCAGGACACCGTCCACCTGTCGGTGCTGCCGCTGTTCCACACCGGCGGGCTGAACTGCTACTCCAACCCGGTGCTGCATGCCGGCGGCACCGTGGTGATCATGCGCAGCTTCGACCCGGGCCAGGCGCTGCAGGTGATCGGCGACCCGGCCCAGGGCATCAGCCATTTCTTCGCGGTGCCGGCGCCCTACCAGTTCATGATCCAGCACCCCGACTTCGCGACCACCGACCTGGGCCGGCTGCGCAGCGCCGGGGTCGGCGGCGCGCCCTGCGCGCTGAGCATCCTGCAGGCCTGGGCCGACCGCGGCGTGCGGCTGATGCAGGGCTTCGGGATGACCGAGACCAGCCCGGCCTGCATCTTCCTCGACCCGGCCGACGCGATGCGCAAGCTCGGCTCGACCGGCAAGGTGCTGATGCACACCGAGGCGCGCATCGTCGACGAGACGGGCGGCGACTGCGGCCCGAACCAGATCGGCGAGCTGTGGGTCGCCGGGCCGAACATCACGCCGGGCTACTGGAACCGGCCCGACGCCACCGCGGCGAGCTTCGAAGGCCGCTGGCTGAAGACCGGCGATGCCGCGCGCTGCGACGACGAAGGCTTCTTCTACATCGTCGACCGCTGGAAGGACATGTACATCTCCGGCGGCGAGAACGTCTACCCGGCCGAGGTCGAGAACGTGCTGTACCAGCTGCCGCAGGTGGCCGAGGCGGCGGTGATCGGCGTGCCGAGCGACAAGTGGGGCGAGGTGGGGCTGGCGGTGCTGGCACTCAAGCCGGGCCAGCCGCTCGATCGCGACGCGGTGATCGGCCATTGCAGCGGGCGGCTGGCGCGCTTCAAGTGGCCGCACGATGTCGCGTTCGTCGACGCGCTGCCGCGCAATGCCACCGGCAAGGTGCTCAAGCGCGAACTGCGCAAGCGCTTCGTCGGCAGCGGCGCGCCGGCGATCACCTGAGCCCCGCCCGGCGCCAGCGGCGACCAGGCCTTCGCCGGGCGCAACCGACAGGCCGCGGGCGCGCGCTCAGCGGGTCAGCCCGCGCCGCGCGCCATAGCTCAGCGCGTCGACCAGCGCGACCAGCAGCAGCATCGCGCCGAGGATCGTCGCGGTCTTGCCCATGTGGAACAGGCCCATGTGGAAGGCCAGCAGCTGGCCCAGCCCGCCGGCGCCGACGACGCCCAGCACCGCGGCGGCGCGGATGTTGTTCTCCCAGCGGTACAGCGTGTAGCTGACCAGCTGCGGCAGCACCTGCGGCAGCGTGGCGTACAGCAGCACCGGCAGCACGCCGACGCCCTGCGCGCGCAGCGCGGCCGCCGGGCCGGGCGGCGCGTTCTCGAGGCTTTCGGCGAACAGCCGGCCGAGCACGCCGGTGGTGTGCACGGCCAGCGCCAGCGTGCCGGCAAAGGGCCCCAGCCCGGCCGAGATCAGCAGCAGTCCGGCCCAGACCAGCTCGGGCACCGCGCGCAACGCGTTCAGCAGCCAGCGGGTCGGCGCGCGGCCGCGTGCGGCGTCGCCGGCATGCCGCCGGCTGGCCGGCAGCGCCAGCAGCAGGCCAGCCGCCGCGGCCAGCAGCGTGCCCAGCGCCGACATCGCCAGCGTCTCCCAGGTCGCCGCCAGCAGCTGGCGCAGGAAGGCCGGCGAGGTGTCGGGCGGGAAGAACTCGGCGACGAAGCGGCCCATGCTGCGCGCTGAGTCGGCCGACAGGAACTGCGCCCACTGCAGGTCCAGGCTCCAGAAGCTGGCGACCACCAGCCCGATCGCGGCCAGCGTGAACCAGCTGGCGCGGCAGCGTGCGTCGAAGATCGGCGGCGGCAGCCTGTACGGCGGATTCGTGGCCTGGCGCGGGCGTGTCATGCGGTCATCCCAGGCGCTCGCGCAGCCCGCTGCTGATGCGGTCGGACAGCGCCACCAGCGCGACGAAGACGGCCAGCATCGTCAGCACCTCGCCGCCGTTGAACATCTTCATCGAGCTGTCCATCTGCTGGCCCAGGCCGCCGGCGCCGACGAAGCCCAGCACCACCGAGCTGCGGATCGCGCATTCCCAGCGGTAGACGGTGTAGCTGGTCAGCTCGGCGGCGTTCTGCGGCAGCAGGCCGTAGGCGAAGGCCTGCAGCCGCGACGCGCCGTTGCGCAGCAGCGTCTCGGTGGCATGGGTCTCGCCGCTTTCGAGGATCTCGCCGTAGACCTTGCCGAGCATGCCGCCGTAGGTCAGCGCGATCGCCAGCACGCCGGCGGTGGGGCCCAGACCGACCACCCGCACGAAGACCAGCGCCCAGACCAGCTCGGGCACGCTGCGCAGCACGATCAGCAGCCAGCGCAGCGCCTGGCGCAGCCAGAAGGCGCCAAGCGCCATGCGGCCCGACAGCGCCGAGATCGACAGCACGCGGGTCGACAGCAGCGTCAGCGGCAGCGCGATCGCCAGCGCCAGCGTCATGCCGGCGGTGGCGATCGCCACCGTGCGCCAGGCCTCGCGCGCCACCAGCGCCAGGAAATCGGGCGCATGCGCCGGCGGCAGGAAGCTGGCGAGGAAGCGGCCGGTGACCTTCAGGCTCTGCGGCTCGAACAGCACCCAGGGCCTGAACTCGGTGGCGACGAAAAGCGGCGCCAGCAGCACCGCCGCGGCGCCGCACCAGAACAGCCGGCCGAGCCAGGCCGGGTCGTGGTCCGGCGCTCTGTCCGGTGAACGACGCGGCGGCGGTCGCAGCGCGACGGTGTTCATCGCGAGGATCAGCGGCAGTGCATCACCACCGGCGCCGGTGCGGCAGGCGCGGAATCGGCAGCGCTCGCCGCGGCCTCGCCGCGCAGTTCGTGCTCATGCTGGGCGTACAGCGCGGCCAGGTGGGCGCGCGAGACCTGCGACGCCGGCAGGTCGAAGGCCAGCTGTCCGTCGCGCAGCCCGACGATGCGCGGAAAGTGCGCCAGCGCCATGTCGACCTGGTGCAGCGTGGCCACCAGCGTGATGCCTCGCTCGTGCGCCTGCCGCACCAGCGTGCCCAGCGCCTGCGCGGCGCGGGCCGGGTCCAGCGCCGACAGCGGCTCGTCGACCAGCCAAAGCCGCGCCGGCGCCAGCAGCGCGCGCGCCAGCCCGACGCGCTGGCGCTCGCCGCCGGAGAGCCGGTCGACGCGTTCGAACAGCTTGTCGGCGAGGTCGAAATGGTCCAGCGCCTCGTGCGCGGCCGGGATGTCGTGCGGGTAGAACAGCGAGCGCAGGCTGGCCCACAGCCCCATCGCCGGCAGCCGGCCGGCCAGCACCGCGGTGACCACGCGCTGGCGCGGCGGCAGCGGCGGCACCTGCGGCGCCAGGAACAGCCGGCCGCGCAGGCGCTGCAACGCGCGCCGCGGCAATGTCCAGGGATCTTGCCCGTCGATCTGCAGCGCACCGGCCGACGGCGGCATCGCGCCGGCCAGCACCTGCAGCAGCGTCGTCTTGCCGGCGCCCGAGGGCCCGATCACCGCCACCTGCTCGCCCGCGGCGACGGCCAGCGCCAGCCCGCGCAGCGCCGCCGCGCTGCCGGCGCGGGCAGCCGGGTGGCGCGCCCACAGCGCGTCGGTCTGCAGCTTCACGGGAAGCCGGCCTTCAGAGCAGCCCGGCCGAGCGCGCCGCGGCCTCGATGCCCTTGTAGTTGTCGGCCTGCGTCGGCACGAAGCGGGTGGCACGCTGCAGGTCGAGGATCTCCTTGCCCTCGGCGCTGTCGCGGCTCAGCGCCAGGAAGGCCTGGCGCAGCTTCTCGCGCAGCGCGGCGGGCATCTCGGCGTGCACGGTCCAGTTGTAGTCGTAGTACGGCGGCGTGGTGTAGACGACCCGCACCTGGGCCGGGTCGACCTTCTTGTCGGCGACGAACTTGTCCCACACCGAGATGTTCAGCGCCCCGCCCTGCACCTTGCCCGAGGCCACCGCGGCGATCGTCGCGTCGTGCGCGCCGCTGTAGGCGACGCGGCGGAAATCCTTCTCGGGGACGATGCCGGCGGCGAGCAGGAAGCTGCGCGGCATCAGGTGGCCCGAGGTGCTGCTCTGCGCGCCGAAGCTGAGGTCCTTGCCCTTCAGGTCGGCCAGCGCCTTGACTGCCGGGTCGCTGGTGATGAAGACCGAGCGGAACTTCTCGTCCTCCTCGCGCTGCACCAGCGGGATCACCTTGCCGCCCGACCGAACATTCGCCTGCACGAAGGTGAAGCCGCCGAACCAGGCCAGGTCGACTTTCTTGTTGACCAGCGCCTCGACCGACGCGGCGTAATCGGTCACCGGCGTGTACTCGACCTTCATGCCCAGCTTGCCCTCCAGGTACTTGACCAGCGGGCCGGCCTTGCGCGCCAGCTCTGTCGGCGATTCGTCGGGGATCGCGGTGACGCGGAACACGCCCTGGGCCTGCGCCGGGTTGCCGAAGGCAAGCAGCGCGCAGGCCAGCAGCGATGACAGCACGCACACGGCGCGCCGGGACGACGGACGGAACATTGGAGGGACTCCTGGTGATTGGCCGCAAGGGCCGACGGTGCGCCACTCTATACGGCTATGCGGCGATGCGTCCCGCGCTGATAGAGTGGCCGCGCCCACCGCGCAGCCCGATGAAGTCCCCGCAGTTCCTGCAGTTGCACCGCCCCGACGACCGCGCGCTGGCCGCCGGGGCCGCCGCCGGCCTGCTGGCGCGCCCGGCGCAGGTGTCGCCCAAGTTCTTCTACGACGCGCTGGGCTCGCGGCTGTTCGACGCGATCACCGAGCTGGCCGAGTACTACCCCACCCGCACCGAGGCGGCGATCTTCGAGCGCCACGGCGCGGCGATCGCCCAGGCCGCGCTGGCCGCCACCGGCGCCCAGCCGGTGCTGGTCGATCTGGGCGCGGGCAACTGCGCGAAGGCGGCGCGGCTGTTCGGCGCGCTGGCACCGCGGCGCTACGTGGCGGTGGACATCGCGGCGGACTTCCTGCGGCAGTCACTGCAGCAGCTTCAGCAGGCCCATCCGCTGATCGCGATGCTGGGCCTGGGGCTGGACTTCTCGATGCGGCTGGAACTGCCGGCCGACACCGTCAGCGGCCCGGCGCTGGTGTTCTACCCCGGCTCCAGCATCGGCAACTTCGCGCCGGACGGCGCGCTGCGCCTGCTGCGCGAGGCGCGCGAGGTCGCCGCCGGCGGCGCGCTGCTGATCGGCGCCGACCTGGTCAAGCCCACCGCGCTGCTGGAGGCCGCCTACGACGACGACCTGGGCGTCACCGCGGCCTTCAACCTGAACCTGCTGAAGCACCTGAACCGGCTGCTGGGCGCCGATTTCGACGTGCGCGGCTGGCGCCATCTCGCCTGCTTCGACGCCGAGGCCTCGCGCATCGAGATGCACCTGGAGGCGCGCGGCGCGACCACCGTGCGCTGGCCGGGCGGCGAGCGCGCGTTCCGGCCGGGCGAACGCATCCACACCGAGAACTCGTACAAGTGGACGCCCGAGGGCTTCGGCGCGCTGCTGCGCCGGGCCGGCTTCGAGCGGCTGCAGGTCTGGACCGACCCGAAGGGCTGGTTCGGCGTGTGGCTGGCCTGCGATTAGGTCGCGCAGCTTCGAAACCCCGCCGGCACGTCGTTGCGATGGGCCGCGACGAAGTCGAGGTAGTGCGGGTGGCGCAGGCGCGGCTGGGTCATGAACGACGCGCCGCGCAGCACCGGCCGGCCGTCGAACCAGGGCGCCGAGTCATCGCCGCCGGGGTGTGGGCGAAAGCCCGGATACGGCGCAAACGGACTCGCGGTCCACTCCCAGACCTGCCCCCAGCGGAAGCCATCCGGCCGACCGATCGCCGCGCGCTCCCGTTCGGCCTCGGTCGGCAGGCGGCGGCCGGCCCAGCGGCACCAGGCCTCGGCCTCGAAGCCGCTCAGGTGGCAAGCCGCCTCGTCCAGCGGCCGCCGGCGCGGGCCCTCGGGGTCGGCACGCCAGCCCTGCCGCCAGGCCAGGAAACGCGCCAGCCAGCAGTCCTGGAACCGGCCGACGTGGCCCAGCTCCCACAGCGGCGGGTTCGGCTCGGCGCGCAGCGGCACCTGCAGTCCGGGCAGCGCTCGCTCGTAACGCGCGAACAGCGCCGGCGTGTCGGCACGTGACGCGGCCAGCGCGGCCGCCAGCGCGCCCGGCGTCGACGGGCGGGCCTGGGCGGCGGCTGGGGGTATGCTGGACGGGTTCCAACCGGGGTCAAACGGATCGGACCGACGTCGGGGGCGCCACCGTGGCGCCGCCATCGCGGTTGCCGACATCTCTGCCAGATCAGCGCAGCCGCCATGCTTCCAGCCATCGATGGGTCCCCGGCCGAGCTGGCCCGCCGCTACCGGTCGGTGCGCGCGGCCACGCTGGCGCTGACCGCGCCGCTGAGCGAGGCCGACGCGCAGGCGCAGAGCATGACCGACGCCAGCCCGGCCAAATGGCACCTGGCGCACACCACCTGGTTCTTCGAGACGCTGGTGCTCGAACGCTTCGAGCCCGGTTTCCGGCCGCACCAGGGCGCCTACCGGATGCTGTTCAACAGCTACTACAACGCGATCGGCCAACCCGCGCAGCGTTCGCAGCGCGGGCTGATCACGCGGCCGGGACTGGCCGAGGTGCTCGCCTACCGCCGCGCGGTCGACGAACGCGTGCAGGCGCTGCTGGGCGGCGACCCGGGCGCGACCGCGCTGTCGCTGCTGACGCTGGGCCTGCACCATGAGCAGCAGCACCAGGAGCTGATCCTCACCGACCTGCTGCACCTGCTGTCGTGCCACCCGCTGCTGCCGGCCTACCGCCCGGCGCCGGCGCCGGCCGTGGGCGGCGCGGTGCCGCTGTCGTGGATCGCGAACGAGGGCGGGCTGGTCGAGATCGGCCATGGCGGCGCCGGCTTTGTGTTCGACAACGAACAGCCGCGCCACCGCCAGTGGCTGGCGCCCTACGCGCTGGCCAACCGGCTGGTGACGCAGGGCGAGTGGGCCGACTTCGTCGCCGACGGCGGCTACCGCGAGCCGCGCTGGTGGCTGGCCGCCGGCTGGGACTGGCTGCGCACGCATCGCATCGAGCATCCGCTGTACTGGCAGCGCGACGGCGCCGGCCTCTGGCAGGTGTTCTCGCTGCGGGGCCTGCAGCCGCTGCAGCGCGAGCGCCCGGTGGTGCAGGTGAGCCTGTACGAGGCCGATGCGTTCGCCGCCTGGTCGGCCGCGCAGTCGGGGCTGCCGCTGCGGCTGCCGACCGAAGCCGAATGGGAGCATGCCGCCGCGCCGCTCGCCCCGGCCGGCCTGGCCGAGGGCAACCTGCTCGACGACGACCGGCTCGAGCCGCAGCCGGCGGCCGATCGGCCGGGCCTGCAGCAGCTGTTCGGCGACGTCTGGGAATGGACGCGCAGCGCCTACGCGCCCTACCCCGGCTTCCGGCCCTGGGACGGCGCGGTCGGCGAATACAACGGCAAGTTCATGGCCAACCAGGTCGTGCTGCGTGGCGGCTCCTGCGCGACGCCGCGATCGCACCTGCGCGCCAGCTACCGCAACTTCTTCCCGACCGACGCGCGCTGGCAGTTCAGCGGCCTGCGCCTGGCCTGCGACGCGGCGTGACCGACCGCTGGCGCGGCGGCACGCCGGTGATCGCCTCGCGCATCGACGGCAACCTGGGCCTGCTCGGCGACGACTGGCCGGCGACCTTCCCGGTCGGCGACGATGCCGCCCTGGCGGCGCAGTTGCTGAGCGCGCGCGACGATCCGGCTATGCTGCCGGGTCTGTGCGACCGCGCGGCGCGGCGCGCGCCGCTGTTCACCGCCGAGGCCGAGGCCGCCGCGCCGCGCCGCATCGCCGGCGGGCTGCTGCCGGCCTGATCCTGGAGACCGACCATGAATGCCCCCGAGACGCTGGCGCAGTGTCCCGCCGAACCCCGCCTGACCTCGCTGTCGCACGGCGGCGGCTGCGGCTGCAAGATCGCCCCCGGGGTGTTGTCCGAGATCCTGAAGGGCACCGCGGCGATGCCGATGCCCAGGGAACTGCTGGTCGGCATCGAGACCGCCGACGACGCCGCGGTGTACCAGCTCAACGACGAGCAGGCGCTGATCGCGACCACCGATTTCTTCATGCCGATCGTCGACGACCCGTTCGACTTCGGCCGCATCGCCGCGACCAACGCGATCAGCGACGTCTACGCGATGGGCGGCCGGCCGATCCTGGCGCTGGCGCTGGTCGGCATGCCGATCAATGTGCTGTCGGTCGCGACGATCGCCAAGGTGCTCGAAGGCGGGGCAGCGGTCTGCCGTGCGGCCGGCATCCCGGTCGCCGGCGGCCACACGATCGATTCGGTCGAGGCGATCTACGGCCTGGTCGCACTGGGGCTGGTGCACCCGAAGCGGGTCAAGCGCAACGCCGATGCGAAGCCGGGCGACCTGCTGGTGCTGGGCAAGCCGCTGGGCGTCGGCGTGATGAGCGCGGCACTGAAGAAGGGCGAGCTCGATGCCGCCGGCTACGCCCGGATGATCGCCACGACGACGAAGCTGAACACGCCCGGCCCGGACCTGGCCGAACTGCCCGGGGTGCATGCGATCACCGACGTGACCGGCTTCGGCCTGGCCGGCCATGCGCTGGAGATGGCGCGCGGCGCCGGCTGCGAGACGCAGATCGACTGGCGCTCGGTACCGTTGCTGGCTGGCACGCGCGCGCTCGCGGCGCAGGGTTTCGTCACCGGTGCCTCGGGCCGCAACTGGACCGGCTACGGCGCCGACGTGACGCTGCCGACCGGCTTCGCGGCCGAGGACCAGGCGCTGCTGAGCGACCCGCAGACCAGCGGCGGCCTGCTGGTGGCCTGCGACCCGACCGTCGTCGATGCGGTGCTGGCGATCTTCCAGCGCCACGGCTTCGAGCAGGCGGCGGTGGTCGGGCGCGTGACCGCGGCCAGCGGCAGACCGGGCCTGCGGGTCGGCTGACCGGCCGGGAACGGCGAGTGCATCGGGCCTGGTGAGGCATGACGACATCGAGACTGGAGCGAGGATGAAGACGACGAACGTCGAACAAGCCGTTGCCCGCATCCCCGACGGCGCGAGCCTGATGGTCGGCGGCTTCATGGGCGTGGGCACGCCCGAGGCCCTGATGGACGAGCTGGTGCGCCAGGGCCGGCGCGAGCTGACGCTGATCGCCAACGACACCGCGATGCCGGGAGTGGGCATCGGCAAGCTGGTGTCGGCCCGGCTGCTGCGCAAGGTGATCGCCAGCCACATCGGGCTGAACCCCGAAACCCAGAGGCGGATGATCGCCGGCGAGATCGAGGTCGAACTGGTGCCGCAGGGCACGCTGATCGAGCGCATCCGCGCCGCCGGCCACGGCCTGGGCGGGGTGCTGACGCCGACCGGCGTCGGCACCGTCGTCGAGCAGGGCAAGCAGAAGATCGCGGTCGACGGCCGCGACTACCTGCTCGAGACCGCGCTGCACGCCGACTTCGCGCTGGTGCACGCCTTCATGGCCGACTACCTCGGCAACCTGACCTACACGCTGACCGCGCGCAACTTCAACCCGGTGATCGCGATGGCCGGCAAGACGGTGATCGTCGAGGCCGAGCATGTGATGCCGGTCGGGATGATCGCGCCCGACCATGTGATGACGCCGGCGCCCTTGGTCGACTACCTGATCGTGAAGGCCTGACGATGGACGCCCAGACCCTGATCGCGCGGCGCATCGCGCACGAGCTCGCCGACGGCATGCTGGTCAACCTCGGCATCGGCATCCCGACGCTGGTGGCCAACCACGTGCCGCGCGGGCTGCATGTGTTCTTCCAGTCCGAGAACGGGCTGATCGGCACCGGCCGCATCCCCGAGGGCGGCATGGTGCAGGCGCGGCTGACCGATGCCGGCGGCCGCCCGGTCACCGCGATCCCGGGCGCCTGCACCTTCGACAGCGCGGTGTCGTTCGGGCTGATCCGCGGCGGCCATGTCGACATGACGGTGCTCGGCGGCCTGCAGGTCGACGAGCATGGCCTGCTGGCGAACTGGATGATCCCCGGCAAGATGGTGCCCGGCATGGGCGGCGCGATGGACCTGGCCAGCGGCGCCAAGCGCGTGATCGTCGCGATGCAGCACAGCGCCAAGGGCCAGTCGAAGATCGTGCGGCAGTGCTCGCTGCCGCTGACCTCGGCGCGGCCGGTCGACCTGGTCGTCACCGAACTCGCGGTGATGGCCCCGGTCGACGGCCGGCTGACGCTGCTGGAAACGGCGCCGGACGTGACGGTGGATCAGGTGCTGGCGGCGACCGAGGCGCAGCTCGTCGTGCCCGACAGAGTGCCGACGATGCCGATCCGCTGAACGGGTCAGCCCTGCGCCGCCCTCGTCCTGCGCAACAGCCCGTCGATCGCCAGCACGTAGCCGTCGACGCCGAAGCCGACGACGATGCCCACCGCCGCCGGCGAGACGTAGCTGTGGTGGCGGAACTCCTCGCGCGCGTGCACGTTGCTGATGTGGATCTCGGCCACCGGCAGCATCGAGCCCTTGATCGCGTCGTGCAGCGCGACGCTGGTGTGGGTGTAGGCGCCGGGGTTGAACACCGCGCCGGCGAGCTGGCCGGCGCGGAAGGCGGCGCCGGCCTCGTGGATCCAGTCGATCAGCTGGCCCTCGTGGTTGCTCTGCCGGCAGTCGGCCTCGGCGCCGCGCTCGGCGGCGGCGGCGCGGCACAGCGCCTCGACGTCGGCCAGCGTGGTCGAGCCGTAGACGGCGGGTTCGCGCAGGCCCAGCAGGTTCAGGTTGGGACCGTTGAGGACGAGGATCTTGGTCGGTGAGCTCATGATGGCTTGGCGGGCGTTTTCAGTCGCATGCGGTTGGGCAGCGGCACCGAGCGGCGCAGCACCTCCTCGCCCAGCCATTCGGCCGAGGCGCGGGCGCGCTGCGCCACCAGCGGCAGCGGCATCTGCTGGTAGTCGTCGTTGAAGACCTCGAAACTGTAGTCGCCGCGGTAGCCCAGCGCGGCCAGCCGCATCACCAGGTCGGCGACCTGGCTGCTGTGCACGCCTTCGCCGGGAAAGACGCGAAACGTACGCGCGGTGCTGATGCGCTCCTCGACGGTGCGGATCTCCTGCCACATGAAGTCGGCCAGCTGGACCAGGAAGATCTTCTGCGGGTCCAGCAGCTCCAGCTCGTCGAGCGAGGTCTTGGTCGCGAAGGCGTGGAAGCTGTCGATGCCCAACCCCAGGTTGGGTGCGTCGGCGCGGCAGACCACCTCCCAGGCGGTGGTGAACTCGTTGATCGTGCGGCCCCAGCTGAGCCCCTCGTAGGCGATCTTGATGCCCAGCGGCACCGCCAGCATCGCCAGCTTGCGCAGGTCGCGGGCGATCGCGTCCAGGTCCTGCGTCGCGTGCTGGCTGGTCGAGCTGCAGGCCAGCAGCAGCGGCGCACCGAGGGCATGCGCCATCTCCAGCATCGCCTTCGCAATGTCGACCTTGTAGGCATGAAGGTGCCCCGACAGCCCCTCGAAATCGCGCAGCACCTGAAAACCGGTGACGCGAAGGCCGCTGGCCTTGACCGCGCGCACCGCGGCGTCGACCCCGCGGTCGTGGCCGACGATGTCGTTGGCCTTCAGCATCACCTGGCTGAAGCCGGCCTCGCGCATCGCCTTCAGCTTGTTCTCCAGCGACCCGGCGAGCGAGATCGTGTCCATGCCGAAGTCGTCGAAATTGCCGGTCACCTGCGACATCACGAGCTCCGCTGGTCGTGCACCAGCTCGAACATCACGCCGCCGAGCCAGCTGCGGGTCAGCGCGCCGCGGTCCTCGGTGTGGATGTCGGTCGATTCGACGAACTCGACGCCGCGCGTGCGCAGCGCCGCCACCGCCGCCGGCACGTCGGGCGCGCCCAGGCCCATGCGCTGCAGCGTCTCCTCGCCCTCGACGTCGACGATGCCGGGCTCGGGCTCGATCAGCTGCAGGTAGAACGTGCGGCAGGGGCTGCGCAGGATGCGGCCCTTGGGCAGGATGCCGAAGCGCTGGCTGTCGGGCAGCTCGTCGAACGAGAACAGCTCGCGGTAGAACTCGGTCCAGTCGTCGAGCCGGTCGGTGCCGACGTACTGCACGATGCCGAACCAGTGCAGCCCGGCGATCGCCGGAGGCCGCGGGTCGACGGTGGGGATAGCCACGAAGTCGACATCCCAGATCGAGAAATCCTGGCAGCGGTCGACGAAATAGATCCGGCTGGCGCCGACGCCGTGGATCGCCGGGATGTTCAGCTCCATCACCTCGACATGGGTCGGCACCGCCCAGGCGCCGCGGTCGAGCGCGCGCCGGTAGGCTGCCGCCGCGTCGCGCACGCGCAGCGCCACCGCGGTGATCTCGGGCGTCTCGGTCGGCGGCCGGTTGTTGGGGCGGTCGCCCGGCCGGCCGCCGACATGGGCGTTGATCACCACGTTCATGCCGCCCTGGCGGTACAGCAGCACCTCGCGCGAGCGGTGGCGCGCCACCGGGCGGAAGCCCATCGTCTCGAGCACCTGGCCCAGCGCCTGCGGCCGGGTGGTGGCGTACTCGATGAACTCGATGCCGTCCAGCCCCAGCGGGTTGGGCACGTCGCCGAGGGCTTCGCGGTCGCGCAGCGTGTCTTGGGTCATCGTCGGGTCTCGCCGTTGAAGAGGTTGCCGATCAGGAGGTGGCGCGCTCGGCCACCATGCCGAGGAAATGCTCGCGCACGCGAGCCGGGTCGGCGGGGCGGCCGGTGAAGAGCTCGAAGGCCCCCACCGCCTGGCCCACTGCCATGCCGCCGCCGTCGGACACCTTGCAGCCCCGCGCGCGGGCGGCCTTCAGCAGCGCGGTCTCGAGCGGAAAGTACACGATCTCGGCGACCCACAGGTCGGGGCGCAGCAGCGCGGCGTCCAGCGGCAGGCCGGGCAGCTTGGCCATGCCGGTGGGCGTGGCGTGGATCAGCCCGCTGGCGCCGGCCAGTGCCGCCGCCGCATCGCTGCCGGCGCTGACCCGGCCGGCACCGTACAGCGCGTTCAGGCTGTCGGCCAGCGCCTGGGCGCGCACCGGCTCGGTGTCGACCAGCGTCAGCCGGCCCACGCCCAGGCGCAGCGCGGCATGGGCGATCGCCGAACCGGCGCCGCCGGTGCCCAGCAGCACGACCCGCGACAGGTCGGCGCCGGGCAGCGCGCGGGTGAAGCCCCAGGCCCAGCCCGAGCCGTCGGTGTTGTGACCGATCGCCTTGCCGTCGCGGAAGACGACGGTGTTGACCGCGCCCATCGCCCGCGCCTCGTCGGACAGCTCGTCGAGCAGCGGGATCACCGCCTGCTTGCAGGGGTAGGTGATGTTCAGCCCGGCAAAGCCCATGATGCGGGCGGCCTGGATCAGCGTGGGCAGCGCCTCGACGCCGACGCCGGCGCGGTCCAGGTCGATCAGCTGGTAATGCGCGCGCAGGCCCTGCGCGGCCGCTTCCTGTTCCTGCATCGCCGGGGTCAGCGACTGCTGGATGCCGGCGCCGATCAGGCCCAGCAGCAGCTTCGGGGAATTCATGCGGAGAGATCCTTGCTGAAGGCCCGGCCCGGCGCTGTCGCCGGACCGGTCCGGGACGTTCACTTGCGCAGCCTGGCCAGTTCGGCCTGCAGTTCCTTGACGGTCTCGGCGATCGCAGCGCCGTGCTTGTCGATCACCGGCTCGAGCTTCTTGCGCAGCTTGGCCTGCTCGGCCGCCGAGAGCTCGGTGACCTGCATGCCGGCCTTCTTCAGCGCATCGAGGTCGCCGGCGGCCTTGTCGCGGTTGACCTGGCGCTGGTACTTCGCGGCCTCGACCGCCGAATCCTGCAGGATCTTGCGCTGCTCGGGCGTCAGCGTGTCCCAGACCTTCTTGCTGAAGACGATCGACTGCGGGTTGTACTGGTGGTTGGTCAGCGCCAGGTGCTTCTGGACCTCGAAGAACTTGTTGGCGACGATCACCGAGAGCGGGTTCTCCTGGCCGTCGATCGCCTTCTGCTCCAGCGCGGCGTAGACCTCGGGGAAGGCCAGCGGCGTCGGGTTGGCGCCCAGCGCCTTGACCCAGTCGACGTTGATCGCGTTGGGGATCACGCGCAGCTTCAGGCCGGCGATGTCGTCGACCGTGCTGATCGGCTTCTTGCTGTTGGTGATGTTGCGGAAGCCCAGCTCGGTGTAGGCCAGGCCGATGATGCCCTTGTCGGCCAGCCTGGCGTGCAGCTTCTGGCCGAACGCGCCGTCGACCACCGCATCGGCTTCCTTGGCGTTGGCGAACATGAACGGGAAGTCGTAGACCTCGAAGTCCTTGACCTGCGAGGCCAGGATGCCCGAGTTGAGCATCACGAACTCGATCGTGCCGCCCTGCAGCGCCGAGACGTTCTGCGCGTCGCCGCCCAGCGTGCCGCCGGGAAAGACGTTGACCTTCAGCTTGCCGCCGCTCTTGGCGGCCACCAGTTCGGCGAACTTGGTCGCGCCCAGCTCCAGCGGGTGGCCCTTGGGGTTCTGCAGCGCGAACTTGAAGCTGCGCTCCTGGGCCTGGGCCAGGCCGCTGGCGGCCAGCGTGGCGACGGTGATCGCGGCCAGCACGGCGCGGCGGGTGAATCGGGTCATGCTTGTCTCCTTGAAGCGATTGCGGACAGTGGGGCGGGAAGACGAACGCTGAGCGTGGGCGAATTCCGTCGCGAGCGCGTCGAGGTCGGGGCGAGCAGCGCAGCCGTACACCCGTACGGCGAGCAGCGCAGACTCGAGATCGGCGCGCGCAGCAGGAAGGCGCCCATGCTCAGTTGGCGAACCAGCGGGCCGGCACGAGCACCAGCGACGGGAAAAACACCATCAGGAACATCACGATGAACTGCGCGGTCATGAACGGCAGCACGCCGCGGGTGACCTCGTCCATCTTCATCCTGCCGACGCCGGCCACCACGTTGAGCACGGTGCCCACCGGCGGGGTGATCAGGCCGATCGCGTTGTTCATGATGAACAGCACGCCGAAGTACACCGGGTCGATGCCCGCGGCCTTGATCACCGGCATCAGCACCGGGGTCATGATCAGGATCGTCGGCGTCATGTCCATCGCGGTGCCCACCGCCATCACCAGCACCATGATGGCCAGCAGCAGCAGCGTCTTGTTGTCCATCAGCGG
>JAEUOY010000029.1 GCA_016790515.1 Burkholderiaceae bacterium
TCCAGCGAGGTGCCGAAGACGTCGAACTCGACGCCGGGCTTCCAGGTGCCGCTGATCAGCACCAGCGCCACCACCACCGCCAGCAGGCCGAGGTTGGCCTTGCCCTCGAGCGCGAAGCCGCGGCTGTCGGGTGTCGGGTCGCGCGGCAGCACGCCTTCGCGGCGGTACCAGTAGCTGTCCAGCGCGTAGAACAGCGCCAGCAGCACGGCCACCGCGAACAGCGTCTCGGGCCACAGGTGCTGCGCGGTCCAGAAGAAGCTCACGCCCTTCAGGAAGCCCAGGAACAGCGGCGGATCGCCCAGCGGCGTCAGCGAGCCGCCGATGTTGCTGACGATGAAGATGAAGAAGACGAAGACATGGACCGTGTGCCGGCGGTTGTCGTTGGCGCGGATCATCGGCCGGATCAGCAGCATCGACGCGCCGGTGGTGCCCATCACGCTGGCCAGCAGCGCGCCCAGTGCCAGCAGGCCGGTGTTCAGCCGCGGGCTGCCGTGCAGGTTGCCGCGCAGGTAGATGCCGCCGGAGACGGTGAACAGCGCCATCAGCAGGATGATGAACGGCAGGTACTCGGCCAGCAACGTGTGCACCAGCGCCTTGGCGGCGATGCCGCCCCCGTAGACCGCGGCAAACGGCAGCAGCAGCGCGAGCGACCAGCCCAGCGCGACCTTGCCGAAATGGTGGTGCCAGAAGATCGGCGCCAGCAAGGGCATCAGCGCGATCGACAGCAGCATGCCGGCAAACGGCAGACCCCACCAGGCGACTAGCGATGCGCCATCGACCGCGGCGGCCTCGGCCAGGCCGCCGAACGGGAGCAGGCCCAGCAGGATCAACAGGCGGCCAGCGCGCATCGGGGTCTTTCTGGAGCAAGGCCGCAGGGCCGACCGCGGCGATTCTAGGAGCCTGCCGGGCCCGCGGTCACCGCCTGCCCTGCCAGGCCTGCCAGGCGATCTGCGCGAGCTGCACCGTGCGCAGCTGCACGGCGACGGTGGTGGCGATGTCGTGGCCGTAACCGCCGGCCATCACCACCGCCACCGGCACGCGGTGGCGCCGCAGCGCGTCGAACACGCGCTGGTCGCGCTCGGCCATGCCCTGGTCGCTGAGCTTCAGCCGCCCCAGCCGGTCGCCCTCGTGCGGGTCGGCGCCGGCCAGGTAGAAGGCCAGCCCGGGCGGACCGCCGGCCTCGCACTGGCGCTGCCAGCTGCGTGCCAGCGCATCGTCCAGCGCCGCCAGGTAGGGGCCATCGGTGCAGCCGTCGGGCAACTCGACGTCGAGGTCGCCGGGCTCCTTGCGGAACGGGAAGTTCTTCGCGCCGTGCAGCGACAGCGTGAACACCGTCGGGTCGTCGCGGAAGATCGCCGCGGTGCCGTTGCCCTGGTGCACGTCGAGGTCGATCACCCAGACCCGCAGCAGGCGCCGCGGCAGCCCGTTCAGGCGGTGCATCTCGGCCTGCATCAGCCGGGCGGCGACCGCCACGTCGTTGAACACGCAGTAGCCCGAGCCCTTGTCGGCCTGCGCATGGTGGGTGCCGCCGGCCAGCTGCGCCGCCACGCCCTCGGCCAGCGCGGCGCGCGCGGCGGCGATCGTCGCGCCGACCGAGCGCCGGCTGCGCGCCACCATGCGCTCGCTCCACGGAAAGCCGATCTCGCGCTGTGCCGCCGCCGACAGGGTGCCGCGAACCACCGCGCCGATGTAGTCGGGCGTGTGCACCAGGGCCAGCTCGCCATCGCTGGCCGGCTCGGCTTCGGCCAGCCGCAATCCGCTGCATTCGGCCTCGACCCGGTTGCGCAGCAGTTCGTACTTCGGCATCGGGAACCGGTGCCCCGGCGGCAGGTCGATCGAGAAGCGGTGGTTGCTGAAGACCTGCATCGTCGCGGGATTGTGCCCAGCGCCGGCTCGAGCCTGCATCGAAGAAAATTGTTGCGGCGCAGCAAAAAGTGCTTGCATTCCTGGCCGACGGCCCTATACTTCGAACCATGTTGCAGTGCAGCATGACTGTGAACCAAGTATCCAAGCCCTGATTTCCCACCCTCAACGGAGCCCACCATGAACTTCCTGACCCCTGACCAGTACGCCGCCGCCAACAAGGCCAACCTCGAGACCCTGTTCGGCCTGACGAACAAGGCCTTCGAAGGCGTCGAGAAGCTGGTCGAGCTGAACCTGCAGGTGGCCAAGGCCACGCTGGCCGAGTCGGCCGAGAACGCCAAGGCCGCGCTGGCCGTCAAGGACGCGCAAGAGCTGCTGGCCCTGCAAGCCAGCCTGCTGCAGCCGTCCGCCGAGAAGGCCGCTGCCTACAGCCGTCACCTGTACGACATCGCCTCGTCGACCAGCGCCGAGTTCACCAAGACCGCCGAAGCCCAGTTCGCCGAGCTGCAGAAGAGCTTCGTCGCGGCCGTCGACGGCGCGCTGAAGAACGCCCCCGCCGGCACCGAGAACGCCGCCGCGCTGGTCAAGTCGGCGATCAACGCCGCCAACAACGCCTACGAGAGCGTGCACAAGGCTGCCAAGCAGGCTGCCGACATCGCCGAAGCCAACTTCACCGCCGTGACCAACACCGCCGTGAAGGCCTCGCAAGCCGCCGCCAAGTCGGCCAAGCGCGCCGCCTGAACCTGCCAGGCATGACGCCGGATCGAAGAGGGAACCAAGTCCTGCGTTCCGGCGTCTGACCGATCTGCCGCGGTCAGCGCATCGCAGCAGTCGTGAAAGCTTGTCTCCTCGGTACCTTCTGAAAGTGGTTTCCAGGTACCCTTGGCCCGGTGGCTTGCCACCGGGCCTTTTTATTGGCGCCGGCGATTCACTGGGCCAGCGCCAGCAGCCGCCTTCGCAGCGCAGGCAGGCCCGCAGTGGCCGCCTCGCGGCCGGCGTCGATCGCCCGCCTGCGGGCGGTGAAGTCTGCGCTCGACATCCCGGCCAGGACCGGCCGCAGCACCAGGTCGGCGTCTTTCAGCTCGAGCTGGTTGATGCTGCGCCCCATGATCGCGAAGGTCTGCAGCAGCATCTTGAAGGCGTCGCCGGTCGCGTTGCCGTCCGGCGGTGACAGGATGTCGACCGCGATCACCAGCTCGGCGCCCATCTGCCGCGCATAGCGCACCGGCACTGGCGAGACCAGCCCGCCGTCGACGTACTCCCGCGCGCCGATCCTGACCGGCTGGAACACCGCCGGCACCGCGCTGGAGGCCCGCACCGCCGAGCCGACGTCGCCGCGCTGGAACAGCACCCCAGCGCCGCTGTCGAGGTCGGTGGCCACGATGCCCAGCGGCATCGGCAGTTGCTCGATCGTGCGGCCGCCGGTCTGCTCGCGCACGTAGCGCGCCAGCGCCTCGCCGCGGATCAGGCCGCGGCCGGGGAAGGACCAGTCGGTGATCGCCGATTCGTCCATCGCCAGCGCCAGCCGGGCCAGTTCGGGCCCCGGCCGGCCCGCGGCATAGAGCGCCGCCACCAGACTGCCGGCCGAGGTGCCGACCACCAGGTCGGGCTTGATGCCGGCTTCCTCCAGCACCTGGATCACGCCGATGTGGGCGAAACCGCGCGCCGCGCCGCCGCCCAGCGCCAGCCCGACGCGCGGCGGCCGCGGCGGTTTCGGCGGTGGCGGTGGCGGTGGCGGTGCCGGCGCGACCACCGGCGGCGGGGTCTGGCAGGCGGCGAGTCCTGCCGTCATCGCCAGTGCCAGCAGCTGGCGGCAGGTCTGTCTTCGATGCATGGCGCGATTGTAGGAAGGCCGGCCACGATCAGCCGGCTTTTATTCCACATGAGCATTAGCAGCTTACTTATATGTAGTTCTCATTTATATGAGCTGACTCTACAGTCGCGGCCTCGCAGGGCATGCTGCCCTGCAGCATTCCTGGGCTTCTTGCATGAACTGGATCATCGACTGGGTGGCTGTGGCCAGCGGCTTCGGCATCGGCGCCATCGTCGGCATGACCGGTGTCGGCGGCGGCTCGCTGATGACGCCGCTGCTGATCGGCGTGTTCAAGCTGAACCCGGCGGTGGCGATCGGCACCGACCTCTGGTTCGCCGCGATCACCAAGAGCGGCGGCGCCTGGGCCCACCAGCGCCACGGCCATGTCGACTACCGCATCACCGGGCTGATGCTGGCCGGCAGCATTCCCGCAGCGCTGGCGACCATCGCGCTGATGCACTTCACCGGCATCACCAAGGGCTGGGCCCAGGCGCTGACCTTCTCGCTGGGCATCGCGCTGCTGCTGACCGCGCTGGTCGTGGCCTACCGCGGGGCCTGGCAGCGGCTGGGCCTGCAGCTCGAGCGCTGGCTGCCCGAGCGCCGCAAGGCCGCTCTGACGGTGACCGCCGGCGTGCTGCTGGGCGTGCTGGTCAGCCTGAGCTCGATCGGCGCCGGCGCGCTGGGTGCCACGCTGATCCTGCTGCTGTACCCGCGGCTGCCGGCGCATCGGCTGGTCGGCACCGACATCGCCCATGCCGTGCCGCTGACGCTGGTGGCCGGCATAGGCCACGCGACGCTGGGCCATGTCGACTGGGCGCTGCTGGCCGCGCTGCTGGTCGGCTCGCTGCCGGGCATCTGGCTCGGCGCGCAGCTGACCCGGGCGATGCCCGAACGGCTGGTGCGCACGCTGCTGTGCCTGTCGCTGCTCACCGCGGGGCTGAAGGTCATCCACTGAAGACGAACCGACGATGTACGCCTACACCGAATTCGACCGCCAGTTCGTGCGCGCCCGCGCGGCGCAGTTCCGCGACCAGCTCGAGCGCCACCTGGCCGGCCGGCTGCCCGACGAGGATTTCCGCGCGCTGCGGCTGCAGAACGGCTGGTACGTGCAGCGCCACGCGCCGATGCTGCGCGTGGCCGTGCCCTACGGCGTGCTGGGCGCGGCCCAGCTGCACCAGCTGGCGGCGATCGCCCGCGACCACGACCGCGGCTTCGGTCACTTCACGACGCGGCAGAACCTGCAATACAACTGGATTCCGCTGACGCAGGCCGCCGACGTGATGGACAAGCTGGCCGCGGTCGACCTGCACGGCATCCAGACCAGCGGCAACTGCATCCGCAACATCACCAGCGACGCGCTGGCCGGCGTCGCCGCCGACGAGATCGTCGACCCGCGGCCGTACTGCGAGGTGATGCGGCAGTGGAGCACGCTGCACCCCGAGTTCGCGTTCCTGCCGCGCAAGTTCAAGATCGCGGTCTCGGGCGCCGCGGAGGACCGCGCGGCGATCGCCTGGCACGACGTCGGGCTGCAGCTGCAGAAGCGCCCGAACGGCGAGATCGGCTTTCGCGTGCTGGTCGGCGGCGGCATGGGCCGCACGCCGATCACCGCCAGCGTGATCCGCGAGTTCCTGCCCTGGAACCAGATCCTCTGCTATCTCGAGGCGATCGTGCGCGTCTACAACCGCTACGGCCGGCGCGACAACGCCTACAAGGCACGCATCAAGATCCTGGTCAAGGCCGAGGGCCAGAAGTACTTTGACGCGGTCGAGACCGAGTTCGCCCGCATCCTGGCGGTGGACGTCGGCGCCGGCCTGCAGCTGATCCCGCAAGCCGAGTTCGACCGCATCGCGGCGCACTTCGCGCGCCCGGCGGGCGTGCAGCCCGTCGCGCCGGTGCCCGTGGCGGACGACGCGCCGCCGGCCGGCGACGCAACGTCGCTCGCCTACCGGCGCTGGCTGCAGCGCAACGTGCACGCCCACCAGGTGCGCGGCTACAGCGCGGTGACGCTGTCGCTCAAGCGCGCCGGCCAGGCGCCGGGCGACGTGACCGACCTGCAGATGGACGCCGCCGCGCGGCTGGCCACCCGCTACAGCCACGGCGAACTGCGGGTCACGCACGACCAGAACCTGGTGCTGCCCTGGGTGCTGCAGTCGGCGCTGCCGGCGCTGTTCGCCGAGGCCCGCGACGCCGGCTGCGCGACCCCCAACATTGGCCTGATCACCGACATGATCAACTGCCCCGGCGGCGACTTCTGCGCGCTGGCCAACGCGCGCTCGATTCCGGTGGCGGCGGCGATCACCGAACGCTTCGCCGACCTCGACGAGGTCCACGACATCGGCGACATCGACCTGCACATCAGCGGCTGCATCAACAGCTGCGGCCACCACCACAGCGGCCACATCGGCATCCTCGGCGTCGACAAGGACGGCAGCGAGTGGTACCAGGTGTCGCTGGGCGGCGCCGACGG
>JAEUOY010000065.1 GCA_016790515.1 Burkholderiaceae bacterium
GTGTCCTGGTACTTCTCGCGTTCGTCGCGCAGCCGGCGGGCGTAGTCCATCGCCGCGGCGGGATCGTGGATCGAGCAGGGGCCGATCACCACCAGCAGCCGGTCGTCCTTGCCGTCGAGGATGCGGCGCACGCTGCGCCGGGTGTCGCCGATCAGCTTCTCCACCGGCGTGCCGGCGATCGGGAAGAAGCGGATCAGGTGCTCGGGCGGCGGCAGCGGCGTCACGTCCTTGATGCGCTGGTCGTCGGTCTCGCTGGTCTTCTCGCTGAGCGCATAGCCGTAGCCCGGCTCGCTGGAACCGGCGTGGGGGCTGGGGGGTGTCATGGCTGCTCCTTCGGGCGTGGGTTCGAAGACGGTGGGGCAAAAAAAAACCGCCGGGGCTCCGGCGGTTGGTCTGGTGTTCGCTCTGCTTCGCTTACGCGCGCTTGCCTCTCCAGCCGCCGGTGGGGGGCGAGAACCAAAAGTAGGCAAAGAAGAAGGCCGGAACACGCATGGCGCGAACTGTAGCACGCGAGGCCTGACGCGGCGATGACACCCGCCGCAGGCAGCGCATCAGCCCGCGCTGGCCTCGAACCCGGCCGCCACCAGTGCCGCCACCACCTCGCGCACATGCGCCGGGTTGCGGGTCTGCAGCACCAGCTCGACATCGACGCTCTGCACCGACAGCGACGAGAACGCGCGCTGGTGGTGCACCTCGTCGATGTTGGCGCCGGCCTCGGCGACGATCGCCGTGATGCGCGCCAGCACGCCCGGCGCGTCGCGGGCGCCGACGCGGATGCGCGCCAGCCGGCCGGCGCGCACCATGCCGCGCTCGATGATCGCCGACAGCAGCAGCGGGTCGATGTTGCCGCCGCACAGCACCAGGCCGACGCGCTTGCCGGCGTAGCGCCCCGGCTCCTTCAGCAGCGCGGCCAGGCCGGCGGCGCCGGCGCCTTCGACCAGCGTCTTCTCGATCTCCAGCAGCATCACGATGGCCTGCTCGATGTCGCCTTCGTCGACCAGCACCATGTCGTCGACCAGGTCGGCGACGATTCGCCGCGTGATCTGCCCGGGCTGGCCGACCGCGATGCCCTCGGCGATGGTGCTGGCGCCCTGCGGGTGCTGCGTGCCCTTGAACAGGTTGAACATCGCCGGGAAGCGCACGGTCTGCACGCCGACGATCTGGATCCTCGGCATCAGCGCCCGCACCGCGGTGGCGATGCCGCTGATCAGCCCGCCGCCGCCGACCGCGACCACCAGCGTGTCCAGGTCGCCATGCACGCGCAGCATCTCCAGCGCCATCGTGCCCTGGCCGGCGATGACCAGCGGGTCGTCGAACGGGTGGATGAAGGTCAGGCCCTGCGCTTCGGCCAGCGCCAGCGCATGGTCGCGCGCCTCGTCGAAGCCGTTGCCGTGCAGCACCACCTCGGCGCCGAAGCCGCGGGTGCGTTCGACCTTCACCGTCGGCGTCGGCAGCGGCATCACGATCACCGCGCGCAGGCCCAGCCGCTGGGCATGGTGGGCCACGCCCTGGGCGTGGTTGCCGGCCGACGCGGCGATCACGCCGGCGATCGGCTGGCCCGATTCGATCAGCGCGGCCAGCTTGTTCAGCGCGCCGCGCTCCTTGAACGAGGCGGTGAACTGCAGGTTCTCGAACTTCAGGAAGACCTGCGCGCCGGTGATCTGCGACAGCGTCTTCGATTCGACGAAGGGCGTGTCGAGCACATGGCCGGCCAGGCGGGCGGCGGCCGACTCGACGTCGGCCAGCGTGACGGGCGAGGCCATCCGGGCCGCCTGGCTCAGGCGGTGCCGCCCACCGTCATGCCGTCGATGCGCAGCGTCGGCTGGCCGACGCCCACCGGCACGCTCTGGCCGTCCTTGCCGCAGACGCCGACGCCGGAGTCGAGGGCCAGGTCGTTGCCGATCATCGACACGCGCTTCAGCGCCTCGGGGCCGTTGCCGATGATCGTCGCGCCCTTGACCGGGTACTGGATCTTGCCGTTCTCGACCCAGTAGGCCTCGCTGGCCGAGAACACGAACTTGCCGCTGGTGATGTCGACCTGGCCGCCGCCGAAGTTGGTGGCATACAGGCCGCGCCTGATCGAGGCGACGATCTCTTCGCGGCTGCGCTCGCCGGCCAGCATGTAGGTGTTGGTCATGCGCGGCATCGGCACATGGGCATAGCTCTCGCGGCGGCCGTTGCCGGTGGGCTTGACGCCCATCAGCCGGGCGTTCATCGCGTCCTGGATGTAGCCCCTCAGGATGCCGTCCTCGATCAGCACGTTGCGCTGCGAGGCACAGCCCTCGTCGTCGACGTTGAGCGAGCCGCGGCGATCTGGGAGGGTGCCGTCGTCGAGCACCGTGACACCCTTGGCGGCCACCCGCTGGCCGATGCGGCCGGCAAAGGTCGACGAGCCCTTGCGGTTGAAGTCGCCCTCGAGCCCGTGGCCCACCGCCTCGTGCAGCAGCACGCCGGGCCAGCCGGGGCCCAGCACGACGGTCATCTCGCCGGCCGGCGCCGGGCGCGATTCGAGATTGGTCAGCGCCGCATTGACCGCCTGGTCGACGTACAGCGTCAGCTGCTCGTCCTGGAACCAGCCCAGGCCGAAGCGGCCGCCGCCGCCGCCCGTGCCGACCTCGCGGCGGCCGTTCGATTCGGCGATCACGGTGATCGACAGCCGCACCAGCGGCCGCACGTCGGCGGCGCGGGTGCCGTCGGCGCGGGCGATCAGCACGACGTCGTACTCGGCGGCGATGCCGGCCATCACCTGCACGATGCGCGGATCGCGGGCGCGGGCCATCTGCTCGACCTTCTCGAGCAGCGCCACCTTCTGCGCGCTGTCGAGCGTGGCGATCGGGTCGGTCGGCGAATACAGCGCACGGCTGCTCGCGATCTTCGGTGCGCGCGCCAGCTTCACCCGCCGGCTCTGGCCGGCGGCGGCGATGCTGCGCACGGTGCGAGCGGCGTCGAGCAGGCTGGCCTCGGAGATGTCGTCGCTGTAGGCGAAGGCGGTCTTCTCGCCGGCCACTGCACGCACGCCCACCCCCTGGTCGATCGAGAAGCTGCCGCTCTTGACGATGCCTTCCTCCAGGCTCCAGCCCTCGTGGCGGGTGATCTGGAAGTACAGGTCGGCGTCGGCGATGCGGTGTTCGCCGATCAGCGCCAGCGCGCCGGCGAGCTTCGCCTCGTCGAGGCCGAAGGGGTCGATCAGCACCTGCTGGGCCAGGGCCAGGCGCTCGAGCGTGGGTTCGCGGGAGATCATCGGTCGATTGTAGGCAGCGCCGGCGGCCCACGCTCGACGGGTGTCAGGCGTCGCCGGCGTCGTGCTTGAGCGCCAGCGCGCGCTGGTAGATCGCATTGCGCGGCGCGCCGCTCAATTCGGCGGCCAGCGCCACCGCCTGCTTCAGCGGCAGCTCGCGCAGCAGCGGGCCCAGCAGGCGTTCGGCCTCGGCCGGCAGCGGCGCGTCGGCCGCGGCTGCGGCGTCGGGCCGTGCATGCAGCACCAGGACGAACTCGCCGCGGCAGCGGTGGGCGTCGGCCGCCAGCCATCCGGGCAGCTCGGCCGCCGCCATCGTGGCGATGGTCTCGAACTGCTTGGTCAGCTCGCGGCACAGCGTGACGCGCCGCACCGGGGCGGCGCCGGCCAGCGCCGCGGCCAGCGCCTCGATGCGGTGCGGTGCCTCGAACAGCAGCTGGCAGCCGGGCGCCGCCGCGGCCGCCTGCAGCGCGGCACGGCGCTCGCCGCCCTTGCCGGGCAGGAAGCCGATGAAGGCGAAGCCTCTGGCCTGGGCATCGCCAGCGGCGCTGAGCGCGGCCACGGCGCTGCTGGCGCCGGGGATCGGCATCACCCGGTGCCCGGCGGCGGCCACCGCGGCGACCAGCGCCGCGCCGGGGTCCGAGATCGCCGGCGTGCCGGCATCGCTGGCATAGGCCACACGCTGGCCCTGCGCCAGCCGCTCGACGATGCCGCGCGCGGCGGCCTGCTCGTTGTGCTGGTGCAGTGCGAGCAGCGGCTTGTCCAGCCCGAGGTGGCGCAGCAGCTGCCCGGTCACCCGCGTGTCCTCGCAGGCGACCGCATCGACCAGGCCGAGCACGTACACCGCGCGCAGCGTGATGTCGGCCAGGTTGCCGATCGGTGTGGCCACGACATACAGTGTGCCGCTCGGGTGGTGCTGGCCGGCGGTGGCGGCCGCGGCAGCCTGCTGCAGCAGTGAGGGCGCAATGTTCAAGGGCTGGGGCCGGGACGGTGCCGCGAGGCCGGGCACCAAGGCAATCGGTGACAGCGCCGAAGACCGGGCGCTGGCGCATCTGCAGCAACACGGCCTGGCGCTGCTGCAGCGCAATTATCGGCTGGCCGGCGGCCCGCGCCAGCGCGGCGCCGAGATCGACCTGATCATGCGCGCGGCCGACGGCACGCTGGTCTTCGTCGAGGTGCGCGCCCGTCGCGATGCCGGGCACGGCGGCGCGGCGGCCAGCGTCTCGGTGCCGAAGCAGCAGCGCATCGTGCGCGCCGCGCAGCACTACCTGATGGGCCTGGCCGCGCTGCCGCCCTGCCGCTTCGACGTCGTGGCGGTCGATGGCGACTCGCTGGTCTGGCTGCCTGCGGCGTTCGACGCCTGAATTCAGCCGACCGCTCGCTGCGGCGTGGGGACCGGTTCTCAGACCACGGTCATCGTGACGAGCCAGACCAGCGCCAGCATCGGCAGCACCGGAGCTCGTCCGCGCAACCGCCACAGCGCCGCGAAGAGGAACAGGTTGTACGGCATCGGCGCGAAATGCAGGGCGGCTGCCAGCGCGACCGGGGCGCCCTGCGCCGCGGCCATCAGCGCGGCGAAGGTCGCCACCAGGTTGACCAGCGTGCCGACACCGAGCATGTCGCGCCAGAACAGAAGCTGCAGCGGCACCTGGCCGCGCCAGCGGCGGATGAAGAATCGACCGATGCCCTGCTCCCGCTTGCGTCCCAGCCAGCAACCCGTTCGCGTTCAGGCATCGGCCTGCTGCGCCGCCGCAGCCTCGCCAGCCGGGCGCCTGCGCCGCACTGTAACCAGGATCGCGCCGCATCGCGCTCGTCGGCTCGCGCGGGCGCGACCCCGCCGCTCGGCCGTCGGCGCTGCCGGCGCCGTCAGGCCACCCGCCGGGCGCCCAGCGCCAGCGCGACCGCGGCCACCACCACCAGGCCCATCGCCAGGCTCAGCGACGATGCGTGCGCGACGAAGCCGATTACCGGCGGCCCGATCAGGAAGCCCGCGTAGCCCACCGACGAGACCGAGGCGATCGCCGCGGCGCGGCTGACGCCCGGCACGCGGGTCGCGGCGTTGTAGAGGATCGGCACGACCAGCGCGAGCCCGGCGCCGACGAACAGGTAGCCGGCCAGCGCGACGACCGGGTGGCGCAGCAGCAGCAGCGCCAGCATCGCCACGGCGGCCAGGCCGGCGCCGCCGGCGAGCAGCCGGCGTTCCGGGTGGCGTGCGCGCAGCGCATCGCCGCCGAAGCGCGACAGCGCCATCGCCAGCGAGAACACCGCGAAGCCGATGCCGGCCTGCGACTGCGCCATGCCGAGCTCCTGGTGAAGGTAGAGCACGCTCCAGTCGTACATCACGCCCTCGGCGATCATCCCGGCGAAGATCAGCAGCCCGATCAGCAGCAGCGCCCCGCGTGGCCAGGCAAAGTGCGCCTCGTCGCTGCCTGCTTCCGGGTGGGCGTCGAGCATGGCGCGCGAGGCGGCCAGCGCCAGCGCCGCCACCGCCGCCGCGATGCCGGCCAGCTGCAGCGCCGGCGGCACCGCGGCGCGCAGCAGCGCGGCGGCCAGCGCGGCGCCGGCCATACCGCCCAGCGAGAACATGCCGTGCAGGCTGCCCATCACGGTGCGGCCGCTCAGGCTTTCGAGCACCGTGCCCTCGGCATTGATGGCCACGTCGAACAGGCTCATCGCGGCGCCGAACAGCAGCATCGACGGCAGCAGCCAGGGCAGCGACGGCCAGCTCAGCGCCAGCGCCAGCATCGCACTCATCACGAGCGCGGCCAGCACCGCGGCGCGGCGGGCGCCGATGCGGGCGATGGCGCGGCCGGCGAACAGCAGCGAGCTCAGGGCACCGGCGGCGATCGTCAGCAGCACCAGCGACAGCGTCGCCTCGTCGAGCCCGTAGCGGACCTTGACCGACGGGATGTGCACGCCCCAGGCGCCGCCGAGGATGCCCAGCGCCGCGAACTGCAGCCGATCGGCATGGCGCGCGGCAGCCAGGCGTCGCGAGTCGGGCAGGGCATGGGCAGCGGCTGGGGGATTGCGGTTCATCGGGTTCGGCCGAAGCCGGCGGCGGGTCAGGGATGGCGCCGGGACGGCTCCCGGGCCGGGCGTGCAGGGCGTGCGGGCGGATTGCCCGGCTTCGAATCCAAAGCGCTTTGAACTATACTGGCTCGGCACCCGACCTGCACCATGAACCTGCCCAGCCGCCCGCGCTGCCCGAGCCGCCCAAGGCGCCGCCTGCCGCCCCTGCCGACCGTGCCGACCTTGCGTTGGCCTCGAGGATCCCGGCGTGACGCCGCCTGAGCCAGTCGACGCCGGGGCCGGTGCTGCGCGGGTGCGCCAGCTGCGCCAGGTGCTGCTGTGGCCGCTGCGGCTGATGCCGGTCGTGGCGGCCGGCGGCGAGCACGACGCCAGCCTCCAGCCCTGGCGCGTGCTGCGCGACATGGGGCCGGACTGCCCCTGGCGCGAACATGTCGACGAGTACACCGGCGACGCCGGCCAGTTCCACGAGCGGCACTACAACGAGTTCGTCAGCTTCCTGCCCTACGTGCAGCGCTTCCTGTACGGCGAAGGGCGGGCCCAGCGCGAGGGCGACCCGCGCAGCACGGGCTCGCCGATGCGGGTGTTCCGGCGCAGGGACATCGCGGCCGTGCGCGCGGTGCCGCGCCAGGGCGACCCGACTATCGTCCTGCAGGTGGTGCATGTCGACCTGTACTTCTTCTACGGCGTCGACATCGTCATCCTGAACGTCGAGCTCGCCGGCAGCGAGCTGCCGCTGCCGCTGGTGCAGGAGCTGCTGTACCGCAGCGGCCGGGCCTACCCGGCCGGCTGGCGCGCCGACGGCCGTCCGCAGCACAGCCTGGCCAGTTGCGAATGGCTGGCGGCCGACGGCAGCGTGCTCGCCGCCAGCGATTCGTCGCTGCGCGACGGCTTCATCGCCCATGTCGCCGAGCACCGTGCGCCGCGCATCGCCGCGCATTGGGAATACGTGCTGGCGCCGCTGGTCAACCACCATTCGGCCCAGGCCGGCGCGCTGCGCTACCGCCAGATCGAGTACTACCGGATGCCGATGATGGCCTGGCTGGCGGTCGACGACCCGCGCCGGCTCGAGCGCAGCGACTTCGTGCGCCTGGGCCTGGTCACCGGCGCCGGCGAGCCCGGTTCGCCGGCGCAGGCGCGGCTGCCCTATGCCGAGCAGCACCTGCAGGACTTCGAGCGCCAGTACTGCTACGACCGCTTCTGGAACGACGGCGGCGCCGCACCGAACACCCGTTACCTGTGCTCGGGGCTGTCGCTGGTGGTCGTGGGCAACGCGAACAGCGGCTTCTACACCTGCGGCGACCGCGGCGTGCTGGCGCAGTTCCGCCACCAGCACTTCATGCTGTTCCTGATCGCGCATTTCCAGAAGGCGACGCTGCTGATGGTGTCCGACCAGCTGGCGCAGGCGCTGATGGCGCTGGATCCGACGCAGCCGGCGACGGTGCGGCGCTTCAAGCGGCAGATCCGCCGCAGCTACGTCGCCTTCCTGAGCTTCACCCACCGCTACTGGTTCCACGAGGTCAGCGAGCAGGCGCATGTCAAGGCGCTGTTCCGCATGTGCAGGCAGCACCTGGGGCTGGACGCGCTGTACCAGGAGGTCAAGCTGCGCATCCACGACATGAGCAGCTTCCTCGACGCCGACGCGCTGCGCCGGCAGGCGAACACGGTCGTGCGGCTGACGGTGGTGACCATCTTCGGCCTGATCGGCACCGTGACCACCGGTTTTCTCGGCATGAACCTGCTGGGCGAGGCCGACGCCAGCCTGCCGCGCAAGCTGGGGCTGTTCGCGCTGGTGCTCGTGCCGACCATCGCGCTGACCTTCTATACGATGAGCAAGAGCAAGCGCCTGAGCGACTTCCTCGACGCCGTCTCGGACGAGCGGCTGGGCGCCTGGGACAAGTGCAAGGCCTTCTTCGCGGTGTGGCAGCGCTGAAGGCGGTTCGACCAAACGGCGGCCCGATCGGGCCGGCAAGGAGACAGAGATGATCGTGGTATGCGGCGAGGCCTTGTTCGACGTCTTCGCCAACGGCGAGACGGCCACCGGCCTGAACCTGGACGCCCGCGTCGGCGGCTCGCCGTTCAACGTGGCGGTCGGGCTGGCGAGGCTGGCGCAGCCGGTGTGCCTGCTGACGCAGATCTCGCGCGGCTTCCTCGGCGAGCGCCTGATGCGCGCGCTGCAGGCCGAGGGCGTCGACACCCGCACGGTGCAGCGCAGCGATGCGCCGACGACGCTGAGCCTGGTCGGGCTCGACGCGCAGGGCGTGCCGTCGTATGCCTTCTATGGCGACGGCTGCGCCGACCGGCTGCTGACGCCCGACGCGCTGGCGCAGCTGCCGGCCGGCGTGCGGGCGATCAACTTCGGCTCCTACGCCACCGTCACCGGCGCCACCGCCGCCACCCAGCGCGCGCTGGTCGAAAGTGCGCATGCCCACACGCTGATCGCCTACGACCCCAACATCCGGCTCAATGTCGAGCCCGAGCTGGCGGTCTGGCAGGCGCAGATCGAGTGGATGCTGCCGCGCACCCACCTGTTCAAGTCGAGCGAGGAAGACCTCGGCCTGGTCTACCCGGGACGCAGCCTGGCCTCGGTCGCCGAGGAAGCGCTGGCCCGCGGTGCCGCGCTGGTGGTCGTGACGCGCGGCGGCGAGGGCGCGATGGCCTGGACCGCGCGCGACCAGGTGCAGACGCCGCCGGTGAAGGTCGAGGTGATCGACACCGTCGGCGCCGGCGACACCTTCCAGGCCGCGATGCTGACCTGGCTGGCCGAGCAGGGTGCGCTGTCGGCGGCTGCGCTGCGCTCGCTCGACGCCGCGCAGGTGCGCGATCTGCTGGGCTTCGCCACCCGCGCGGCGGCCATCACCTGCTCGCGCCGCGGTGCCGATCTGCCGCGGCGCGCCGAGCTGGTCTAGCAGCGTGGGCGGCCGGGCGAGCCGGGCCCGGTGCATGGCGGGCCGACAATGGGGCGACCGAGCCCTCGAACCGAAGCAGGATCCATGACCGACCTCCCGTCGACGGCCGAGCCGTCCGCCAGACCCCCGCTGCCCGACCGCCTGTCCACCGATCCGCGCAGCCCGCACCATGTCGCGGCGGTGTTCGAGCACGACGTCGGCATCCGCTTCAACGGCAAGGAGCGCTTCGATGTCGACGAATACTGCCTCAGTGAAGGCTGGATCCGGGTGGCCGCCGGCAAGGCGGTCGACCGCAAGGGCCGGCCGCTGACGATCAAGCTGAAGGGGCGGGTCGAGGCCTTCTATCGCTGAGGCGCTGGCCTCCTCGGCAGCCCCGGAGATCGCCACTGCCGCGGCACGCCCCGACGCGATCCAGGGCTAGACCCCAATCCATCATCGGGATTGGTGTAAACCCTATACTGCACTGCAACATGAATCCAGTCCGGATCCATGCCTGAAGAAGGAGTCATCGCCATGACCAGTGCATCCATGACCTTCGGCCGCCCGACCCGCGTGGTGCTGTCGCGGCCATCCAGGGGCCTGGCGTTCGTCGAGTCGTCGGCCGGTGTGCTGCGGGCCCTGCTGCGGGGCTGGCGGTCGAGCCCGGCGCAGGACGCCCGGCGCCATGCCGAGGATCTGCTCGAACGCGCCCGGCTGATGGAACCGACGCAGCCCAGCTACGCCGCCGACCTGCGCGCCGCGGCGGCGCTGGCGCAGAACGCCGACGGCCGCTGAGCGCCTGTCAGGAGTCGGCGTAATCCGGCCACCCGGAGTCGGCATATGCCCGCCACTTGGCGTGGCGCCGAAGGGCATCTCGAAG
>JAEUOY010000073.1 GCA_016790515.1 Burkholderiaceae bacterium
GTCAGCGTCGACGAGGCGGCCAGCCGCGGGCTGGCCAGCAGCGAGAACACGCCGGCCGCCGCCTGGCTGCTGGCCGCGCCGAGCACGCGGCCCAGCGCGTCGCCCAGGCCCAGCGTGGCCAGGCGCGCGCGCACCCGTTCCTCGACCAGCAGCTCGTTGCGGCCGCTCGCCGCGATCGGCGCCCCGGCCAGGTCGTCGCGGTAGGCCAGGTTGCGCCGGCGCACGAACCACAGGTCGGGCAGCCGCGCCAGCCGCATCCATTCGGCGTCCGACGGGTTGGCCGGGTCGGCCACCTCCAGCGGCAGCGGCAGGCGCAGGCGCTGCAGGATCTGCAGCGGCTTCTGCTGCGCCAGCCGGTTCGGCGCGGCGGGCTTGAGCACCCGGCTGCGGCTGGCCAGCCGCGCCAGCACGCTGCGGAACTCGGCGCGCGGCACCGGGGCCAGCACCAGCACCGCGGTCAGGTCCAGCGCCGCCTCGCTGGCCAGGAAGTCGATCGGCGGCAGCGCCAGGCTCTCCTCGACCAGCGCCGGCAGTTCGTCGTCGGGGATGATCGAGAAGTCGACATCGACCTCGGGCGGGAAATAGCGCTGGGCGAAATCGGCCGGGTCGATCACCCCGGGCGGCAGCGGGCCGGCCGGCGGCAGCGCCGGAAAGCGGGTCGCCGCGGCGAACGGCCGCCCGTTCATCTGCGCGACGACGTCGGCCAGGTGGTCCTGGTGCTGCAGCAGGTGGGCCAGCCGCAGCGCGCGCGGCGAGAAGCCCAGCCCCGGCAGGTCGCCGCGGTCGGCGCCGAGCTCGCGCCGCACCATCGCCTCGTCGAGCCAGACCAGGCTGTTGCCCTGCAGCGCCAGCATCGCCAGCGGCAGCAGGTTGGCCGAGGTGACCGTGCTGCCGGCGTCCTGGGTGAACAGCGTGCGCGCGGCGCGGCCGCGGCGCGCGTCGAGCGCGTCGGCGGCGCCGTCGTCCTGCCAGGGCACCAGCACCACCGCGGTGGCCTCGATCACGTCGCCGTCCTCGACGCTGCGCGCGCCGGTCAGCGAGGTCGGATAGGCGCCGACCGGGTTGGCGGTGAACTCGACCGGGCGCAGCGCCAGGATGAACAGCCCGGTGCGGCTGCGCAGCGGCGCCACCGGCAGGCGGCCGAGGCCGAAGCGCGCCGACAGCTGCTCGGCCTGCGGGATGTCGGCCAGGTTCAGCGGCAGGTCCTGCGGCAGCAGCACCAGTTCGCCGGCCGGCGTGATGCCCTGGCCGGCGGCCACGCGCAGCGATTGCGGCGTGCTGCCGGCCGCGACATGCAGGCCATGGGCGACGCCGCTGCCGGCGGCGCGGCCGAGATCGGCTTCGCGGGTCAGGAAGTACTGCTGGTCGCGGATCAGGTCGCGCGCGGCGAGGAAGCGGCCGTCGAAGTAGCGCGGCCGCTCGCGCCGCGGATCTTCGACCAGCACGCCGCCGCGGCGCAGTGCCGCCACGTCGGCAGCGGCGATGGCCTCGCGCGCGGCGCCTTGGGTCAGGTTGAGGGCCATGGGGTGCTCCGGAGGAATCGGTCGATCACAGCCCGGCCCATTGCGCGAACAGCGCGGCCGGGGGCAGGAAGCGGCGGGCGTAGTTGTCGACCAGCGGGTTGTCGGCCAGGCGGGCCGGCGGCGTGGCGGCGTCGACCGGGATCAGCACACGGGCCAGGAACACCGCGCTGCGGTCGAGGTCGGCCGGGTGCTCGGGCGCCGGGGTCAGCCCGCCGCTGCCGCCGGCACGGCCGAGGCCGCCGTAGCCACCGAGCACCGCGTCCTGGATCGCATCGCGGCGCGCCGCCGGCGTGGCGCCCGGGTCGCCGACGGCCGGGCCGCCCGGCGGCAGCGGCAGGCCGCTGTAGGCGTCGTCGAGCGCCGGGCGCGGCAGCAGCAGCAGTTCCCAGGCATCGCGCAGCCGGCTGGTGGCCACCGCGTTCAGCGCGTCGAACGGGCCGGCGGCGAAGCTGGGCGTCAGCCCGACCTCGCAGGCGGCGAAGCGGATGAACACGTCGGCGACCACCGCGCGCGCCGGCAGCAGCACCGCGCTGTCGGTGAAGCGGGCCGAGACGAAGCGGCCCAGGTTGTCGTAGGCCGCCTGGCCCAGCGCGTCGCCGCCATCGGCCTGCGCGGTGGCCGTCCACCAGCGCGGCAGCCGCAGGCAGGCCGGCCGCGGGATCTCGACCAGGCGGCCGAGCCGGTCGACCGCGAGGCCGGGCTCGACCCGGATCTCCTCGGGCTGGCCGGGGGCCTCGGGCAGATGCGACACGCTCAAGCCCGCCAGCGTGCCGCCGCCGGCCAGGAAGGCCAGCGCGCGCGCCAGACGGCCGCGGTGGTAGGTCTGCTCGTCGGAGAAGTCCTGCGCGTCGAGCAGCATGCCGGTGGTATAGGCCGGGCGGTCGGCGCGCGGCTGCGCGAACAGCGGATCGGCGGTGGGGGTCTGGATGCTCATCGCTGCGGACTCCTGGGCGGCTGGGACGAAGGCGGTCGCGCGGCCGTGGCGGCCGGGGCCACGACCCGGGGCACCGGCATGAACCCGCCCACGGCGCTGATCGCACTGATCTGCACCACCACCTCGTCGGGCACCGAGCTGAGGCCCTGGTCGTCGCTGACGACCAGCCGGAACCGGTGCAGACCCGGGCGCAGGCCGGCGTCGACGCTGATGACCGGCTCGCGGGTCACGAGGGTCTGGTTGATCGCGAAGGTGGCCATGGCGGCGGCGTGCTGGCGATGTGGGCGATGTCGGCGATGCGGGCGGTGTGGGCAGGTGCCGCCGCGATCAGGTCACGGCCGGGCCGACGTAGGTCCAGGCGTAGCGCACGACACGACCGCCGCCGACGTCGAACGAGGCCGAGCCGTCGAGCTCGAAGCTGCGGCCCGAGCCGACGATGCGCGGCCCGCGCAGCACCGCGGTCGGCGCGTCCTGGTCGGCGATGATCACGATCACTTCGTCGGGACGCGAGGCGTTGCCGGCGTCGTCGGTGACGACCAGCCGGAAGACCTGGCGGCCCAGCGGCAGCGGCGCGTTGGGCGTGATCGTGACCTCGACGGTCGGCGTATCGGTGACGACGTCGGTACCGAGAACGAATTCGGCCATGGTGGGCTCCTGGGTGGATGGGTGGGTCAGGTGTCCTCCGGCGGCAGCCACCGCCAGCGGTACTCGGTGATGCGCCGCCCCGGGGCGGCGCGGGACCCGCTGGCGTCGAGCACCAGCGGCGCGGTCGATGCGGCGATGCGGTCCTCGCCGGCCTCGGCCACCGGTGGCACCGGCGCGGCCGGCACGCCCGACAGCCGCGGGTCGAGCAGGGGCTGGACGACCAGCACGTCGCCGCCGCCCAGCACCGATCGCTGCACCTGGACCTGGCGCGGCGCGCGCGGCGGCGCCAGGTAGGTGTCGACGCCGACCAGGCTGGACACGCCGACCAGCAGCGGCCAGGTCGCCGGCAGCACCCGCACGATCACGTGCGCCGGCGATTCGAGCCGGGCGATGCGGCGGATCAGCGCCAGGTCCTGCGCCTCGACCTCGTTGTGCACCAGCACGGTGGCGCGGTGGGCGAGCCGGGCATCGAAGCTGCGCACGATGTCGTCCTCGGCGTCGGTGGTGGCATCGTCGGCATACAGCGCCAGCAGCTCGGCGCGCGGCGCGTCGCCGACGAACAGCGTGTCGCCGACGAACAGCGTGTCGCCGACGATCGAGTTGCCGCTGACCTGCAGGCCCGGCAGCAGCGGGTCGCGCTCGTCGACCAGGTCGACGCCGAGCAGCGTGGCCAGGATGCGGCGCAGCCGGAAGTCCTCGATCACGACGATCGCGCCCGAGCGCACGCCGCCGCCGGTGGCCACATCCAGCGCCAGGCGCAGGCCGTCGCGGGTGCCGTGGCGCAGCGCCAGGTCGGGCGCGGCGCGCAGCCAGTCGCGCCGGCGCGCGGCCGGCAGCGAGGCGTCGAAGGCCACGCCGATCCAGCCGGCCAGCCAGTCCAGGTGCGGCTCGGGCACCGCCGCCGGCACGCTGAACAAATGGGCCGCGGCGACGCGGTCTTCGAGCGGCGTCAGCACGCTCTCGAAGTTCGCCAGCAGCCGGGCGTTGAAGTCGGCCGGCGTGGCCTGCGGCCGGTAGACGCCGATCGCCGAGGTCTCCAGCATCAGCCGCCAGGCCGCGCTGCCGTCCTGCAGCAGCCAGGCGCGGCCGGCCTGTTCGGTGCGCAGCCGTGACTGCTCGCCGACCGTCACCGCCAGCAGCGCCAGGCGCTCGCGCAGCGCGGCGCCAGGGGTGCCGCCGGCATCGAGCAGCGGGACCAGCGCGCGCTCGATGCCGCCGAGCCGCTCGCCGGGCGCGGTGGCCTCGGCGCCGAACAGGCTTTCGCGGTAGATCCGCGGCAGGTACTGGTCGGCATACGAGAAGCGGCTGCCCCAGGCACGCAGCGCGGCGATCTCGGGGCCGACCCGGCCGTCGCCGTGCAGCACCAGGCGCAGCCAGAGGTAGCGCCCGCTCAGGCTGCGCACGCGCTGGCGGCTGTTCTGCACCAGCACCGAGAACAGGCCGCGCTCGCCTTGTCGCGGCGTGGCGTCGGCATCGTCACCCAGCAAGCCGGGATGGCCCGGCAGCTCGCTCGGCTCGCGGTGCCAGGCCGCACGCGGCAGCTGCGGCGCGCCCATCGCCTCGTCGAGCGTGGCGATGTCGCGGCCGAAACCATGGGCGTGCCAGGCGCTGGCGTCGGCGGCCGCCGGCGGCAGCGGGTCGTTGGTGGCCGCCAGCCACAGCACGAACCCGGTGTGCGGCGGCAGCCGGCACTCGGCATAGACGCGGTGCCAGACGGTGGTCGGCCTGCCGCTGTCGACCAGCCAGGGCGGCGTGTCGGGCGCAGCGGGCTCGACGAAATTGGCCGCCTCGCCGCGCCGCGCGAGGTGGTTGATCGACAGCGCATGCAGCGGCGCACCGCCGCGCGGGCCGACCGGCACCATCGGCGGCTGGGCGACGCCGTTGCAGAACGGCGCTTCGGGCGTGCCGGCCGGCAGCGGGTAGACCTCGCCGAGCGGCTGCACCTGGCCGGCCAGCGCCGTCGACAGGTCGAAGGCCGGGGCATCGCGCCGGCCCGGCACCCGCAGCGCGATGCGCTCGGGCGCCAGCCAGGTCAGCGCATAGGCATAGGCGGCACCGTCGAGCCGCAGCGGCGCGTCGAGGCGGCCCTGCTCGGCCCGCCAGCGGCGCACCACCGCGCTGCCCTCGCCATCGCGCCAGGACAGCAGCGCCAGCGCGCCGTCGGGGCCGGCAGCCAGCCCCTGTACCCGCTCGGCACCGGCCCAACCTTCGGCGACGACGCCGATCTGCGGCGCACAGCCGTTCTCGGGCGAGGGGCGGAAGACACGGCCGTCGTAGTCGTCGGGCTGCGGCGCCGGCTCGCGGCGCGGGCGGCCGCGCAGCCGGGCCAGGCGGTCGCTGTCGCGGTCGAGCAGCCAGACCCCGCCGTCGGCCGCCGGCGCCAGCCGCCAGGGCGAATAACCGGCCAGCGTCACCGTGACGTCGGCAAAGCGGCCACGCAGGTCGTGCAGCCGGACACCGGCGGCCAGCGCGGCGTAGAGCACGCCGTCGGCGCCGACGCACAGGTCGCTGGGCGCCTCGGCCAGCGGCAGCAGCGTGACCGCGGGCAGCAGCGTGCCGTCGGCCAGCCGGGTCGTCACGACCACCGCGCCGGCGGACCCGTCCCAGCTCGCGACGCTCTCCAGCGCGTCGACCGCGCGCGGCACCGCGGTCAAGGCCCCCTGGGCGACCGCGAAGGCCTCGGCCTGCGACAGCACCGGCTGCAACGTGCGCTGCGACGCCAGCCGCAGGCGGCGGCAGGATGTGTCCCACAGCGCGCCCTGCACGGCCGGGAACTGCCGCGCGCCGGCCAGCAGCCAGAAGCCTTGGCCGTTGGCGTCCATCAGCAGAGCTCCGGCACCACCGGCACCGCGACCGCGCCGGCCTCGGCGAACGGGTTGGGCAGCGCGCGCAGGTCGGTCGGCACCGCGCCGTCGGTGCCCGAGACCGCCACCGCCACCACCGACAGCAGCTCGGGCAGCTGCCAGCGCTGCAGCGCCAGCGCCTGGGCGCCGTCGGCGGCGATCGTCGGCAGGCGGCGCCAGTCGTCGCCCGACTCGCCTTCGGCGCGGCCGAACAGCGTGATGCCGCGCAGTTCGTCGACCCCGGCGACCCGCGAGACCTCGACCTCCAGCTCGCGACTGCGCACCGGTCGGCCCAGCGGCCAGCCGGCGCCGTCGACGCCGCCGGGCGCGAGCGGCCACAGCAGCCGGCGCAGCGCCTCGCGCACCTGCAGCAGCACCGCGTCGCGGGCATAGCCATCGCGCAGCTCGACCGCCACCGCGATGCCCAGTGGCACGTACTCGCAGCCGATCACGTACAGCTCGGTGGCCAGCGGCACGCGCGCCGCCAGGTGGGCGTGCACGCGCTCGATGAACGGCCGGTCGGGCCGCGGGTTCGGCGCCGGCGCCAGCGGCGCGTCCGGCAGCGCCAGCACGCTGACGACGCCGGGCACCTCGAAGCGCCGGTCGCGCGGCTTGAAGCGCGGCAGCACCTCGACCCGGCCGACCGCCACCGCCGGCGTGTCGAGCGCGATGCGCTTGAAATCCTCCTCGGTCACCGCGCGGTCGCGGTGGCGCAGCAGCCCGGGCAGGCGGCGCTCGGCCGCCGCCAGCGTCTCGGCGTCCTCGCCGCCGGCCAGCGCCAGCGGCTGCAGCACCACGAGCGCCGGCGCCGGCCGGCCGTCGATGCGGCGCGCGGTCAGTTCGGTCACGCTGCCCGGCGGCAGGTTGCCGGCGCGGCCGCCGCCGAAGCGGCCATGGGCCAGGCGAACGCGCATGTCGCGCTCGGGCACGCGGCCGCGCAGGCCGTCGCCGAAGCGCAGCGTGCCGGCCTCGGCGTCGAGCTCGAAGGCCGCGGCCTCGCGCGCCACCTGCGCATCGGCGCTGATCGCCGCCAGGTCGTCGACGCGCTGCCAGGCCTCGTAGCCGCGGCCGGGCGATTCGACCTCGATGCGCAGCGTGTCGGCGTCGACCGATCCGGCCGGCAGGCCGAAGACCTGGTCGGCCGCGCCGGTGGAGGCGCCGAGCACGCGGCCGGCCAGCGTCGTGCGCTGGTCGATCTCGACCGCGTTCAGCCCCAGCCAGGCCAGCCGCAGCGAGCCGACCGGTTCGCCCGGCACCGGCCGCAGCCGCAGCCAGGCGATCAGCCGCGAAGCCTTGTCGGTGTCGTCGAGCCGCGGCGGCGCGTCGCCGACGCCGGCATGCGGGTTGATGCCGACGTCGTTCGGCGGCGCCCAGATGCGCGATTCGTCGGGCAGCTGCAGCCGCAGCGTGCCGGCGCGCGCCAGCCCGGCGCTGGTGTCGGTGCCGCTCTGCACGCCCAGCGTCAGGTAGTCGTTCTCGAGCGCGCTGCGGCCCGGCGTGGTGATCTCCCACAGCACCGGCACGGCGACCGGCGCGCTGGGCTGCTCGAGCGGCGCGGGCATGGCCAGCGCCGGCACGACGCCGACCGACAGCAGCGGCGGCAGCGCGCTGTCGCCGCCGCCCAGCGCCGAGCGCACCGCGTCGTTGGTCGCCGCCTGCTGTTCGGGCCGCGGCGCCGGCGGCGCCAGCAAGGCGATCCACAGCGCGCGGTCGGCGCTGTCGGCGAAGACGTCGATGCCCTCCGGCGCGGCGCGGCCGCCGGCGAACACCGGCGTCGTCTCGTAGGCCTTCAGCGCGCCGTTGATCTGGTGGATGCGCGCCAGGCCCTGCAGCAGCTCGCTGCGCCGGGCCAGCTCGGCCGGCTGCAGGCGGCGCTTGACATAGGCCTCGCCGATCACCGGCAGCACCGTGGTCTCGGCGAGCGTCTCGAACGGCAGCGCGGCCTTGGCCAGGCCCTGCGGCGCCAGCGTGTGGGCGCCCAGCTCGGTGTCCTGCGCGAAGGCCAGGCCGACGATGCCGCGCGAGGGCAGCGCCGGCCGCAGGCCCTGGCCGAGCAGCTTCAGGAACACCAGCCGCTGGCGCTCGGGGATCAGGTTGGCGCGGTACAGCAGCGCGTCGCCGAGCCAGGCGAACAGCTCGATCAGCGTGCGCCCCGGGTCGCCCAGGCGCGGGTCGGTCCACTCCGGCGTGTGCGCCGGGATGCGCGCGACCAGGTCCTCGACCAGGTCGTCGAAGCGGCGGTCGTCCAGCGATGGCGGTTGGATCGGCATGGCGGCACCCTTGGTGGATCAGCCTTCGAGTTGCACGGTGACGTTCATCGCCCCGGCCGCGCCGGTGCGGGCCAGCCGGTAGGCGATCTCGACCCGCAGCTGGCTGGGCTGGCCGTCGATTTCCCAGACCTCGACGCCATCGAGCAGGATGCGGCGCTCCCACCGCGCCAGCCCGTTCTGCACCAGGTCGCGGATCTGGCGCCGCGTCCCCAGCGTGTTGGGCTGCTGCAGCAGGCGGTCGAGCCCGGCGCCGTACTCGGGGCGCATCAGCTGCTCGCCGGGCCGGGTGCTGAGGATGATGCGGATCGCGTCGCGCACGCTGCGCGCCAGGTCGGGCCAGGCGAGCTGGCCGTTGGCGTCGGGCAGCGGCAGCAGCGGCCAGCCGATCAGGGGGCGGTTGGGTTCGGCCATCGGGTCAGCCCCCCGGCGGCTTGTTGCCGATCTTCGGGAACGGGATGCAGATCTTGATGAAGAACAGCCAGCCGAAGATCAGGTTGAACAGCGTCAGGAAGATGTTCAGCACGATGAACGCGCAGATCGTGATGATCGGGATGTTGAAGCCGCAGATCCACGACAGTCCGGCGGTGCCGACGCTGCCCTTGCCTTCCATCAGGTCCTTGGTCTTGCCCGACAGCAGGTTCTGCATCGACGGCGGCACGACGAAGGCGACGTTGGGCTTCAGCTGCTTCAGCAGGCTGCGGTCGCTGGCGTCGGGCAGCGGGATCTGCACCGGCGGCGCGCCGGCGCCCTCGTACCAGGCAGCGATGCCGAAGGGCTCGCTGTCCTCGCTCCACACCGTGCGCGGGGCCTGGCCGCATTCGCTCTTCAGCCGCACGAAGGCGCGCAGCACGTAGCGCGCGCCGGGCTCGTCGAAGCGGCCGGCGCGGCCCTTCATCGCGCTGAAGCGCGCGCTCATCGCGGCGTGCAGCGCGGTCTTCAGGCGCTGGCGGGTCGCCGCGTCCAGCGCCGGGAAGACGCTGGGCATCTCGACCGTGCGCGGCAGGCTCTCCTTGGCCAGCAGCAGGTCGGTCGCGTCGCGCAGGAAGTCGAAGGCCACCACCGTTCGCGCGACCTTCTCGCCGTCCTGCAGGACCAGCGGCAGCCGGATCGCGCGCAGCAGCGCCTGCAGCGCGGCGACCTCCTTGCCGCCGTCGAAGGCGTTGAACTCGCCCGACAGCTGGCGCAGCAGCAGCAGCAGGCGCTGCATCGCGCGCGCGTCGCTGCTGCCGGGGTCCTTCAGCGCGTTCCACTGCGCCGTCGTGATGTCCGGCGGCGGCAGGTCGGCCGGCATCTCGCTGGCGTCGAACCAGCCGCTGCGCAGCGCCTGGCCGGCGAACGGCAGCGACTGGCCCTCGCCGCGCAGCGCCTCGACCAGGTGCTGCGTGAACGCCGCGGTGTCGGGCCCGAAGCGCTGGTCGGCGTCGTCGCCCAGCGACGGCGCGGCCTCGCTCAGGTCGCCGCTGACGGTGGGCACCAGGCCGTAGAACAGCGTCTTGCCGGCGTCGGCGTTGACGTCGGGCGGCGCCAGGTACAGCGGGATCACCTGCTCCTCCAGCGCCTCGTCGGCCGAGGCGGCGGCGCTGGCGGCGAGCTGGCGGTCGATGGCGGCGACGCCGGTGGCGCGGCGCTCGAGCCGCAGCGCCGCATCGGGGTCGCGGCCGGCGCCGCCCAGCCGCGCCAGCGACTGCCAGCCGCGCAGCCGGCCCTGCGACTTCATCCAGCCCTCGGGCCGGCCGCCGGCGTCGAGCCGGCGCAGCAGCAGCCCGGCCGAATGCACCCGCGCCGGGGCTATGCGCGGTGCGCCCGGCGCGTCGCACCAGGCCTCGATCAGCGCCAGGTGGAACTGGCGCTGGATCGGCTGGAACAGCTTCAGCTGCCCCTTGGCATCGACCGTGCGGGCGCGCAGCGACTGCAGCTGCGCGCGGCCGGCGGCGCTGCGCAGGTCGGCCAGCGTCGATTCGATGAAGTCCTCGTCGCTGCGCTGCAGGATCAGCGGGCAGCGCTGCGCCAGCATGTCGCGCGGCGCGCCGATCAGCACCGGGTGATGGGGGTGGGGCTGGGTGCGCGTGAGCATCTCGGACCTCACCAGACGTTGCCGGCACCGGGCGTGTAGGAGCTGGAGATCACCGCGTTGGTGATCAGCGTCTCGCACTTGACGACGCCCGAGAACTTGCTCATCCCGGCATCGACGGTGACCATGCCGGCCGACACCTTGACGGTGGCCGCGTTGACGGTGACCGAGGCCGACGCGGTGATCGTGATGCCGTCGGTGGCCAGCTCGACGCTGTTGCCGTTGCTGTCCTCGAGCTTCAGGTTGCCCGGGCCATCGGCCAGCGTCACCTTCTGCCCGCCCGGGGTCTCGAGGGTCAGCGTCTCGGTGCCGGTCTGGTCGTCGAGCGTGATCGTGATGCCGTTCTTGGTGCGCAGGCGCTTGGTGCGGTTCAGGCCGCCCGATTCGATGTCGGCCGGCGACGGCGACGCGCCGTTCCACAGGCCGCCGACGATCAGCGGCGCGCGCAGGTCGCCCTGGGCGAAGACCACCAGCACCTCGTCGTCGACCTCGGGCAGGCAGAACAGGCCGCGGTCGCTGCCGGCCATCGGCGCGACGACGCGGGCCCACAGCCGCGCGTCCTGCGCCGCGCTGTCGGCGAGCGACAGCAGCGCCACCTGCACCCGGTTGCGGCGGTCGGGGTCGTCGAGCGAGACCACCCGGGCCAGCAGCGGCACGCCGCCCCAGCCGGAGGCCGGCACGGTCAGCGGGGAGAAGATCGGTTCGCGCTGCATGGCGGTCGTGTTCGGGTCGCTCAATTGCCGAGGTAGGCGCATTCGGCGCCGAACTCGACGCGGTAGCCGTGCCGCAGGTCGAAGCGGTGGCAGGCGCGGTGCACGTAGTAGGTGTTGTCGAATGGCGAGCCGACGCCGCTCAGGCGCACGTGGCAGCCCACGCGCAGCCGAGCATTGCCCTCGGCGACGCCGTCGGCGCGTACGAAGCGGCGCGCGCGCTGGTCGAGCGCGGCCTCGGCGACCGCGCGCGCCTCGTCGTCGGTGGCCACGGCCGGCTGGCCCAGGTGATCGGGCCGGGCGCCGAGCGCGTCGGACGCCCACGACAGGCCGTCACGGCCGCTGCCGGGGCCGGCATGGGTGATCGCCGAGGCGTTGGCCGATACCGCGCGGCCGTCGACCGGGTTCCAGCCGGCGACGCTGACCGAGGTGGCCTGCTGCGCCAGGTCGGCGGTGATGCGCACGCGGCTGAGCTGGCTGTACATCGCCAGCTCGATGCTGCCGCGCTGCACCTCGCTGCGCGGTGCGACCTGCAGGCGGTCGCCGACGACCTGCAGGTCGGCGTCGAAGCGGCCGAGCAGCCGGCGCAGGAAGCCGAGATCGGTCTCGTTGACCTGGGCCCAGGTGGCCACCGGCGACGCCAGCCCGCTGACGTTGGCCGTCAGGCCCAGCTCGCCGGCGATGCGCTGCACCACGTCGGCCGGGCTCATCCCGGTGTAGACGGCGCTGCGGCGGGCGCGGCGGGCAGCGCCCAGCGCATCCTCGGCCAGGGCGACCAGCTGCGGCGGCTGGCCATGGTCGCAGACGATCTCGAGCGCGCTGACCTTGCCCTGGAAGATCTCGACCGGCGCGGCGGCATCGCCGGCGTAGACCGACAGCCGCGCGCCCAGCCGCAGCCGCGCGCCGCTGCCGAAGGCCGGCTCGGCGCCGCCGTCGCCGGTCGCGACCCAGTTGTCGAGCTGCAGCGTCAGCGTGCTCATGCCGCCTTCGCTCTCGTCCATCACCATCGAGCTCAGCAGCAGCGAGACGCGCTCGTCCTCCTGCCCGTCCAGGCGCAGCGTCGGCCTGGCGCTGAAGATCGGTAGCTGGCTGAGGGCGGTTTCGGGCATCGCGCTGTCCGAGGGGGTCAATCGGTGCTCAGCCGCGCCAGGCGTTCGGCGCGCAGCTGCAGCAGCTGGTCCAGGCGCTGCGGCAGTTCGGCGTCGGGCGCCTGCGGCGCCGCCTGGGGCCGCGACTCGGTCGTCGGCGGGGGCGCGGAAATCGTCGCGCTGACGTCTTCGAAGGTGATCGGCATCGGTGTCAGTCTCCGAACTGGATGCGGCCGCTCAGGCTCGCGTTGCTGCCGACGTCGGCGGCCAGGCTGCCGCCGCTGCGCACCTGGGCGCGGCCACCAGGACCGAAGCCCGAGGCAGCGGACGCAGCGGCTGCCGGCAGCAGGGCCGCGCGCGCCTGGACGATCGACACCGTCGCCGACGGCGGGCTGACGCGCAGGCCGGCGAACGCCGCTCCGGCGGTCGCGCTGATCGACAGGCCTGCCCCGGCGCCGATCCCGGCACCGATCCCGGCGCCGACACCGATGCCGCCGCCAACACCGATGCCGCCACCGATGCCGATGCCCGCACCGGCGCCGCCGCCGATGCCCAGGCTGGCACCGGCCGAGAAATCGGCCGCCGCCCCGAGGCTGACGCTGGCGCCGACGCTGAGCGAGACGCCGGCGCTGAAGCGCAGGCTGGCCGCCCCGCTGGCGCCGGCGATCGACCTTGCGGCGCGCGGATCTCCGGCCGATCGGGCCGCGTCGGCCGCGCTGGCGCCCGGCGGCAGTTGCACTGGGTCGGCGCGCGGCGTGCGGTCGGCGCTGGGCGCCGGGCTGCGGCTGCTCTGGAACTCGACCTCCTGGCTGGCCAGCGTCAGGTTGATGCTCGAGCGCAGCGGCACGCCGCTGGCCGAGAAGAAGTCGATCGTCTCCTTGTACTGCTCGACCACGCCCTGGAAGCTGTAGCTGCCCCAGCCGAACTCGACCTTCGGCGCGAAGGTCTTGCTGCCGTCGCGCGCCGGCTCGAGCAGCGCGGCGATCGCCGCGGTGACGTCGCGCACGCTGCCGCCGGTGGTGGTGGTGTCGAACACCAGCGTCATCGTCAGCTTGGCGCTGGTCTTCTTGACGAACTGGCGCGCGCCGTTGCCGCCGTTGCGGTCGTCGAACTCGTTGTTGACGACGTAGTCGAGCGAGGCCGGGTTGAACTGCACCGCGAACGGCGGCGCGCCGGCGCCGGCACCGTCGAGCACCGTGAAGGTGGCGGTCTCGACCGCCGGCAGGTCGGGCAGCCAGGGCATCAGGGGCCTCCGCTGTCGAACAGGCGCAGGCCCTCGTGCGCCAGGTGCAGTTCCTCGATGCCGATCTCGGTGCCGCGGGCGTTGAGGTCGGCGGCCTTGAACTTGACCGGCAGGCAGTTGTCCAGGCCCCAGGTCAGCGCCGTCTCGCCGGCGGTGTCGAGCACCTCCAGCTCGGCCGACAGCCGCAGCGCGTAGGCGCCGCCGGCGACCAGCTGGTACCAGCGGAACAGGTCGGGCGTTCGCGTCATGCCGCGCTTGAGCACCACGGTGGCGAAGCTGACCGGGCCGGCGCGCTGCACCGCGCCGTAGTTCATGCCGCCGGCCTTGATCGCCTTGGGCTCCATCGTCGATTCGAGCCCGGTGCATTCGGCAAAGGCGCCGCCGCAGACATCCTCCTGCCCGCCCTCGCCGCCGGTGCGGGTGAAGCGCACGCGGAAGCGGAAGGCGTGCAGCGGCATCAACATATCGGTCATGCCGCGACCCTCACCGAGCCCGCCGCGTCGGCCGGGTTGCCCAGGTTCAGCACGACGGTGATGCGCTCGATCGCCGCCGCCGGGCGCACGCTGACGATCACGATCAGCCGGCCGACGTCGAGGTCGGCCTGGGTCATCGTGCTGCGGTCGCAGCGCACGCTGAAGGCCTGTGCCGCGCTGGCGCCGGCCAAGGCGCCTTCGCGCCAGAACGCCAGCAGCAGGTCCTCGATCGCGCTGCGCGCACGCGCCCACAGCAGCGGCCCGCTGGGCTCGAAGGCCAGGCCCTCGCCGATGCGCCGCGCCGCGCGCAGCAGCAGCCCCATCAGCCGGCTGGCGCCGCCGAAGCGCCAGGCTTCCTGCGGCGAGGTCGTCACGTCGGACTGCAGCGCCCAGCCGTCGGGGCCGGGGGCGAACAGGCAGACGCGGCGCGCCAGCAGCGCGGCCGGGCTGGTCTCGCTGCCGCCCCAGGCCGGCACCGGCTCGGCGTCGGCGACGTCGCGCAGCGCGGCCAGCGAGGCATCGCCGGCGGCCGAGCGGAAGCTGCCGCGCCGCAAGGCGGTGCCGGCGATCAGCCCGGCCAGCACGCCGTCGGGCGCGACCAGGCCCTGCGGCAGGTCGTCGGAATCCTGGCAGCGCAGCCAGGGCCAGGCCAGTTGCACGAAGGCACTGGAGGCGGTGTTGCCGGGTTCCAGCGCGCTGCCTTCGGGCAGCAGCGCGCCGATGCGGCGCAGGTAGCCCGGCATGTCGGCCTGGGCATGCAGGCGGCCGCTGCCGACCACGCGCACCGCGTCGTCGTGCGGCAGCGGCAGCGCGGCGACCAGGTTGATCTCGCGCTGCCAGCGCTGCAGGAAGCCGCGCGCCGCGGCCACGCCCAGCTGCCAGGCGGCATAGCCCGAGGCGTTGAGCCGCGGCGCGGCCAGCCGGCTCAGGCCCAGGTCGGGCACCGGCACGTCCTCGACGCTGCATTCGACGAAGACCTCGGGCGCCAGCGCGACCTGCGGCGCGGGCGCGGCCGGCAGCGTGTCGACGGCACAGGTGTCGGGCAGGTCGGGCAGCAGCAGCAGGCTGGTCTCGCGCAGGCCGTACAGGTGGTGGATGCCCTGCCACGAGGCCGGGTTGTGCGGTTCGAACGGCGCCGTCGGCGCGGTCTGGCTGGCGAAGTCGGGCAGCATCCGCCGCATGCGCCAGCGCCGCAGCGCCTGCCGGCGGCCGGCGTCCTCGACCACCGCCCAGGGGTCGCCGACGCGGATCACCACCGCGCGCCGCCCACCATGGGCGAAGAAGCTGCGCACCGCGGCGCCCAGCGCCGTCGCGCAGCGCGCCGGACCGGTTGCCGTCACCGGCCGCTGGTCCCAGGCATAGAGCCGGTCGAACAGGTGCCAGCTGTCGATCACCAGCGGCAGGTTCAGCAGGCTCTCGACCTGCGAGGCGCTGCGACCCCAGGGGCCCTGGGTCCAGCCGGCCTCGGCCAGCTGGGCGCGCAGCGCGTCGGGCAGCGGCCGGCCGCGGCGCCGGCCGACGAAGCCGATGAAGCAGGCGACGTCGGCACGGTGCCGGCCGGCGGCGGCCGGCGGCGCGGCGACTTCGAAGACCAGGCCCATGGCGACGGCTCGGCGGTTTCGCTCGGGCGGATCAGGCCAGTTCCAGCGCCTCGGCCGACAGCACGATCTCTTCCATCGCGACCTCGCCGCCGCCCTTGCCGGCCAGCGTCGGCCCGGTGTACTTCATCGGGATCACGCCGCGCAGCACCCAGGTCTGCACGGTGGCCTGCGACTCGTCGAGCAGCGTGATCGTCACGCTCTTCTGCGCCGCCGGGCCCAGGGTGCGGGCCTCGGCGATCCAGTCGAACAGCTTCTTCGAGTCGAGGATGCCGCGCTTGAGCGTGACGTCGCCGACCTTGTGCACGCCGCCGAGCTTGCGCACGTGGTTCTCCTTGTCGTTGCCGTTGCGGTACTCGGCCACGGTGATCTCGGTGCCGATGCCCGAGACGTCGGAGAAGCCGCCGAGCAGCTCGTCGCCGTCGAAGTTGACCAGGTAGTTGAAGGCGCCGTAGGGCGTGGTGCGGTTGGCCATGGAATGCTCCTAGCGTGGTGTCGACGCGTTCAGGCGCGGGCGTCGGCAGTCTTCTGGCCGATGCGGAAGATCACGAACTCGGCCGGCTTCAGGATCGCCACGCCGATCAGGCAGACCAGGCGGCCGTTGTCGAGGTCGTTCTGCGTCATCGTGCTGCGGTCGCAGCGCACGAAGAAGGCCTCCTCGACCGAGCTGCCGAGCAGCGCACCGCCGCGCCATTCGTTGTAGAGGAAGTCCGAGATCGTCTGCCGCACGTTGGCCCACAGCCGTTCGCCGTTGGGCTCGAACACCGCCCACTGGGTGCCGCGGTCGATCGACGCCTCGAGGTAGTTGAAGTAGCGCCGGTCGGAGACGTACTTCCACTCGGGGTCGCTCGACGCCAGCCGCGCTCCCCACAGCCGCAGGCCGCGGCCGCTGAGGTAGCGCAGGCAGTTGACGCCCAGCGGATTCAAGAGCTCCTGCTGCGCGAAGTTGACGTCGACCTCGAAGCGCAGCGCGCCGGTGACGACCTCGTTGGCCGGTGCCTTGTGCACGCCGCGCTGGGTGTCGTTGCGGGCATAGATGCCGGCGACGAAGCCCGAGGGCGGCAGCAGGATCTCACGCGGGATGTCGTCGCGGCCCGGGCGTGCCAGCGGGTTGCTGACCACCACCCAGGGGTAGTACAGCGCCGCGTACCTGCTGTCGATGCGCCCGCGCGCCTCGCGCATCTGGCCTGGCGTCTGCGCCGGCGCGCTGTCGAGCACGGCGATGCGGTAGGCGCGCCGCCGCTCGGCATGGCCGATCAGCGCGTTCTGGATCGCCGCGCCGTCGGCATAGGCGCTGCTGCCCGGCGCCGCGACGATGGCCACGTCCTCCAGCCCGGACAACAGCGCCAGTGCCGCGGCATAGCTGCCGGCGGTGGTCTCGGCGCCGGCGGTCGGCGCGTTGCCGTCGGTGCCGCCGGCCAGCGTCAGCTGGCGGCGGCCGTCGGGGTCGCCGGGGATCGGGGTCAGCGACTGCACCGCAGCGCGCAGCTCGAACGCGGTGACGCCGCTGCCGATCTCGACCGACACCAGGTTCGACAGCGCCTCGCCCCGGGTGGCCGGCGTGACCGCCAGCACGGTGCCCAGGTAGCGCGGGTGGGCGGCGCCGAGGCCCAGGTCGTCCCAGCCCTGGGCCTGGCCGTCGGCATCGGCGGCCTCGACGCTGAGCGTCAGCAGGTTGATCACGGTGCCGGGGTCGGCCGCGGTGAACGCGGCGGCGGCGCTGTCGGCCCAGGCGCCGGCAGCCTTCAGGAACACCGTCGGCGTGCCCGCCACGGTGGCCAGCGCCAGGCTGCCGTCGGGCGCGGTGCCCATCGTCAGCGCGGTGGC
>JAEUOY010000075.1 GCA_016790515.1 Burkholderiaceae bacterium
CGGCCAGCCGCAGATGCTGGCGGTGGGCGGCAGCGCCCGCGGCGTCACGCTGCGCCGGCTGGGCCAGGGCGAGGCCGAGGTCGAGATCGGCGGTCGCAGCGTGCGGCTGCGCCTGGGTGCCGCGCCGTCGCGGCTGGGCGCCGGCGAACCGCCCCCGCCCAGCACCGAGATCGTGCTGCCGATGGGCCCCGGCGGCCACTTCAACGCGCAGGGCGCGATCAACGGCAAGCCGGTCACCTTCATGGTCGACACCGGGGCGACCACCATCGCGCTGAGCCAGGTCGAGGCCAACCGCATCGGGCTGGACTGGCAGCGCGGCCGGCCCGGGCTGAGCAGCACCGCCAATGGCACGGTGCCGGTGCATGCCGTCAACCTCAGCTCGGTGCGGATCGGCAACGTGGAAATCGCCAACGTCGCCGCCGTGGTGGTGCCCTCGGAGATGCCCGCGGTGCTGCTGGGCAACAGCTTCCTGAACCGCTTCACGATGCGGCGCGACAACGACACGATGCGGCTCGAGAAGAAGCCCTGAGCGCCCGCCGCCGTGACGCACGGGCCGGGTAATTACTTTAGTTGTCAATTAATTCACGCGCCTCTATGATCGCCGGATGAAGCGCCTCTGGGACCTGTCGCCGCCGGTTCAGCCCGGCTCGCCGGTGTTCCCGGGCGACGCGGCGTTCGAGCTGCGCTGGGGCTGGACGCTGTCGGCCGACTGCCCGGTCAACGTCGGCACGATCACGATGAGCCCGCACACCGGCGCCCATGCCGACGCGCCGCTGCACTACAGCGCCGACGGCGCGGCGGTCGGCGCGCTCGACCTGACGCCCTACCTCGGCCGCTGCCGGGTGATCCACGCGATCGGCTGCGGCGCGCTGATCGAATGGCACCACCTCGCGCACGCACTGGCCGACCTGCCGCCGCGCGTGCTGGTGCGCACCTACGCGAAGGCCCCGGCCGGCTGGGACGCGGCGCTGGCCGGCTACGCGCCGACGACCGTGGAACGCCTGGCCGACGCCGGCGTGCAGCTGATCGGCATCGACACCGCCAGCATCGACCCGGCCGACAGCAAGGCCCTGCCCAGCCATCAGGTGATCCGCCGCCGCGGCCTGCGGGTGCTCGAGAACCTGGTGCTCGACGAGGTGCCCGAAGGCGACTACGAACTGATCGCGCTGCCGCTGAAGCTGATGACCGCCGACGCCTCGCCGGTTCGCGCGGTGCTGCGCGAACTCTGAAACCTTCGCGCGCGGTGCTGCGCGATCGCTGAACTGGAGACCCGATGACGAGAGACGAAGCCCTGGCGCTGGACGCCCGCGACCCGCTGGCGCCACTGCGCGAGCAGTTCGAGCTGCCCGGCAAGCTGGTCTATCTGGACGGCAATTCACTGGGCGTGCTGCCGCGCGCCACCGCCCAGCGGGTGCAGCAGGTGATCGCCCGCGAATGGGGCCAGGGCCTGATCGGCAGCTGGAACTCGGCCGACTGGATGACGCTGCCGCAGCGCGTGGGCGACAAGATCGCCACCCTGGTCGGCGCCGGGCCCGGCGAGCTGGTGGCCGCCGACTCGACCTCGGTGAACCTGTTCAAGGTGCTGGCCGCGGCGCTGGCGATGCAGCGCGAGGACGCGCCGGGCCGCAGCGTGATCGTCAGCGAGCGCAGCAACTTCCCGACCGATCTCTACATCGCGCAGAGCCTGGCCCGGCAGCACGGCTGCACGCTGCGGCTGGTCGATGCGCCCGAACAGATCCCGGCCGCGCTGGACGCCGACACCGCGGTGCTGATGCTGACCCAGGTGAACTACCGCACCGGCTGGCTGCACGACATGGCGGGCCTGAGCGCCGCCGCGCATGCCGCCGGCGCGCTGGCGCTGTGGGACCTGGCGCACTCGGCCGGCGCGCTGCCGGTGGCGCTGAACGCCGATGGCGCCGACTTCGCGGTCGGCTGCGGCTACAAGTACCTCAACGGCGGCCCCGGCGCGCCGGCCTTCGCCTGGGTGCGGCCGGGGCTGGTCGACCGCTTCCGCCAGCCGCTGTCGGGCTGGCTGGGCCATGCCGCGCCCTTCGCGTTCACGCCGGGCTACGAGCCGGCAGCGGGCATCACGCGCTACCTCTGCGGCACGCCGCCGGTGCTGGCGCTGGCGGCACTGGAATGCGGCGTCGACACGCTGCTGGCGGCGCGGCCGCTCGGCGGCATGGCGGCGATCCGGGCCAAGTCGCTGGCGCTGACCGAGTGCTTCGCCGGGTGGGTTCGGCAGCGCTGCGCCGGCTTCGGCCTGGAGCTGGCCTCGCCGGCCGACGGCGCGCGCCGCGGCAGCCAGGTCTGCCTGGCGTTCGACGAAGCCAGCGAAGCCGGCCGCGCCGGTGCCGCCTATGCGGTGGTGCAGGCGCTGATCGCGCGCGGCGTGGTTGGCGACTTCCGCGCCGGCGACCCGGCCGCCGCCCGCTCGGCTGACCGCGCCGACATCCTGCGCTTCGGCGTCACGCCGCTGTACACCCGGTTCGTCGATGTCTGGGACGCGGTCGACGACCTGCGCACCGTGCTGGCCGGCGCCGAATGGCGCGAGCCGCGCTTCAACCAGCGGGGGCTGGTGACATGAGCGATCCCGAAAGCGATCCCGAAAGCGATCCCGAGGGTGACCCCGCGGCGGCAGGCTGCCCGTTCCACGCCGCCGAGCCGGCGCGCCACGAAGGCGCCCAGCTCGATTTCTCGCGCGAGATGAGCTACGGCGACTACCTGCACCTGGACGCGGTGCTGAGCGCCCAGCACCCGCTGAGCCCGGCGCACGACGAGATGCTGTTCATCGTCCAGCACCAGACCAGCGAGCTGTGGATGAAGCTGATGCTGCACGAGCTGCGCGCCGCGGTGGCAGCGGTGGCCGGCGACCGGCTCGGCGCGGCGTTCAAGATGCTGGCGCGGGTCAGCCGCATCATGGAGCAGCTGGTGCACGCCTGGGACGTGCTGGCGACGATGACACCGCCCGAGTACAGCGCGATCCGCCCCTACCTGGCGAAGTCCTCGGGCTTCCAGAGCTGGCAGTACCGCTGCATCGAGTTCATGCTCGGCAACAAGAACGCGGCGATGCTCAAGCCGCACGCCCACGCGCCGGCGCGGCTGGCCGAGGTCGAGGCGGCCTGGCGCTCACCGTCGCTGTACGACGAATCGCTGCGCCTGCTGGCGCGCCGCGGCCTGGCGGTCCCGGCCAGCCACACCGAGCGCGACTGGACCAAACCCTATGTCGCCGACGACGCGGTCGAGCAGGCCTGGCTGACCGTCTACCGCGCTCCCGAGACCCACTGGGAGCTGTACCAGCTGGGCGAGGAGCTGACCGACCTGGAGGACGCGTTCCGGCTCTGGCGCTTCCGCCACCTGACGACGGTCACCCGCATCATCGGCCTGAAGACCGGCACCGGCGGCACCAGCGGCGCGCTCTACCTGAAGCGCATGCTCGACGTCGAGCTGTTCCCCGAGATCTGGAAGCTGCGCACCGACCTGTGAATGCAGCCCGCCCGGGCCGCTGCGCCGGGCGCTGCCGGGCAGCCGCAGGCGTGGCGACGCGGGACACCAGCCCCTCGGGGCCACCGGCGTGGCGGTGAACGACCCTTGGCGGCCGTGGTCGGCCTGCACCTGAAGCGACGGCACCGATCGCCGCCTTCGGCCGCCGATCAGCGCGACCCGAAAGCACGGGCTCGTTCGCTGCAGCGCAGGCCACAATCGACGGCCACCGCCGCGCCGCCCGTCACCGCCTCGACGCCCGTGAAACCCACGCTGTTCTTCAGCCACAGCTCGCACGACAGCGAGGCCTGCGCGCGGCTGGTGCAGGCGCTGGAGGCCGACCACGCGCTGAGGATGTGCTTCGACGTGCGTGACCTCGCCGCCGGCCGCGGCTGGCGCGAGCAGCTCGGGCCCTGGCTGCGCGACTGCTCGGGCGGCATCGTTCGCATCACGCAGGCGGTGCTGGACAAGCACGACTGGGTGCTGCAGGAAGCCACGCTGCTGGCGTTCCGGGCCCAGGGCGAGGGCGATGCGTTCCGGCTGTTCATCGTCGCCGACGACGAGGCCCGCGCCGATGCACGCTTCGGCCAGCTGTTCGGCGCGGTCGGGCTCGATCGCTTTCAGTTCATCACGGTGCCCGCCGGCGCCGCCTGGGACGACGAGGCGCCGCGGCTGGCCGCGACGATCCGCGCCGAGATGGCCAAGGTCGAGCCGTTCCACGATGACTTCCACTCGCGGCTGGCCGAACTGCTGTTCGACACGATGGCGCCGCTCGATGGCCTGGAATCGGCGCGCCGCCTGCTGCACGACGGCTGGGACGCCGACGGCACCGCGGCCAACCTGCTGGCCGACCCGCGGCGCGTGCTGCGCGCCGTGGTCGCGCGGCGGCTGGCGCATGCCGACTTCGGCCACTGGCACGACATCCAGGGCCTGTTCCAGCAGCTGGCGCCGGTGGCAGCCCGGAGCCTGCGCCAGGAACTGCGCTCGAGGCTGCGCAGCTGGTGGGTGGCGCTGGACCACGCCGAGCGGCTGGCCGCGGCGCGCATAGCGCGTTACCGGCATGCGCCGCCGCCGGGCAATGTCGTGCTGCTGGCCGCCGACAGCGAGCCGGAGGCGGTGGCCGAAGGCCATGCGCACCGGCGATTCCTGCCCTACCGCGGCTGCCAGTGGCTGGCGCTGGGTGCGCCCGAGACCGAGGCCGACACGCTGGCCGCGCTCTGCGCCGGGCTGCGTGGCCCGGCCTTCTGCGACGACCCCGAAGCCTCGCCGCACGAACTGGTGCAGCAGCTTGCCGATGACCGCCGCAGGAACAGGCTGCCGGTGGTCGTGCACCTGCACCTGGGCCCCAGCGCCGAGCATGTGCGGCGCGCTGCGCGGCTGTACTGGCCCTGCATCTTCGTGCTCACCGCGCCGCAGCGCCACGCGGCGGCGCTGGCGCAGGCGCTGGGCGTGGCGCCGGTGCTGCCGCCGGCCGGCGGCCCGGCCTACCCGCAGGCGCTGAAGCTCAACCGCCGCGCCGAGCGCACCGACGAGTTGCCGGGCGCGCTGGCCTGACGGCGACGCCAGCGCCGGCGCACCGCCCCTGCCTACCCTGCCTGCCCTGCCTACCCAGCCGATAGAGCCGCCGCCATGAACCCTGAAGACCCCCCCGCCTCGCCGCCGCAGCCGTTCCTGACATCGATCCCGCCGACGTCCGCGCAGGCCGCCGCGGCGGCCGAGGCGCGCCGCTACACCCGGGCCTTCTTCGATCCGCTCGAGCGCGGCCGCCCGCTGCCCGAGGGGCGCGCGCTGTATACCGAGCCCCGCGACGAGCAGCTCGGCGCGAGCTATGTCTACGACCCGGCGCTGGTGCTGGCGATCAACGTCGCGCTGGCCACCGGCCGGCCGCTGCTGCTGGCCGGCGAGCCCGGCTGCGGCAAGACCTCGGTGGCGCGCAACATCGCGCTGCACCAGAGATGGGACTATTTCCCGCACACCATGGCCTCGCGCAGCCAGGCGCAGGAGCTGCTCTACGAGTTCGACACGCTGCGCCGGCTCAACGAGGCCCAGGCCAGGCGGCGGGTTCGCGACGAGGCGCATTTCGTCGAACCCGGCGCGCTGTGGTGGGCCCTGGCGCCACGTTCGGCGGCGCGGCGCGGGCTGCCCGAGGGCGTGCGCGTGAAGCCGGCCGAGCCGCCGCCGGGGCTGGCCACCAGCCGGATCGTGCCGCCGATCTGGCCGCCGCCAGGCTACAAGCCGTTCGCCAGCGCCGTGGTGCTGATCGACGAGATCGACAAATGCGAGCCCGACGTGCCGAACGACCTGCTCGAGGTGCTCGACGCGCGCCGCTTCAGCGTGCGCGGCCGGCCGGTGGTGGCCGAGGACGTGCGCGACCATGTGCTGGTGGTCATCACGACCAACGTCGAGCGCGACCTGCCCGGCGCCTTCGAGCGCCGCTGCGTCGCCTACCGCTTTCCCGACGCGTCGCCGGGCTGGTTCGCGACGATCGGCGCGCAGCGCTGGCCGGACGTGCCCAGGGCCACGCTGGATGGGCTGGAAGAGCGGCTTCGCCTGCACCGCCAGGCCGCGCGCGGGCGCGACGAGCGCCTGCCCGGCACCGCCGAGTACCTCGACGCGGTGGCCGCGGTGGCGCGGCTGTCGCTGCGCGACGGCAGCGACGCGACCGGGCTGGACGCGCAGGCGCTGCTCGACGCCTGCGTGTTCGGCAAGCAGGCGCAGCTGGCCGCCGCCGGCAGCGCGGGCGCGGCCGAGTGAACGGCCCCGGCGTCGTCTGGATCGGCGACTGGCTGCGCGCCGCCATCGCGCTGCAGGCCGATGCGGCCACGGTGCAGGCCATCGGCCGGCTGCTCGGCATGGCCGCCGGGCCCGGCGCCGTGGCGCCTGCGGCCGCCGACGGCGCGGCCGGCGTGGGCGACGAAGCGCCGCCCGACGAAGGCGAGCGATTGCCGCCGCCGCACGACCATGGCGGCCATGACGGCCATGACGGCAACGACGGCGACAGCGCGGCGCAAGCACCGCGGCCCCCGCCGACCGCCGACGCCGCCGCCCAGCATTGGCGGCTGCCCAGCCGCATCCAGCCCCTGCCGCCGGCCGATGCCGCCGACACCGAGCCCGGCGCCGGCCCGCCGCCCGGCTGGGCCGGGCTGGCGCCGCTGCACCCGCAGCCGCTGCGCCCGCGCCCTGCCGCGCCGCTGCTGGCCACGCCGCGCCGGCGCGCGGTGCTGAGCGCGCTGCTCGCCGAAACGGTGGCCGACGGCGAACCCGACGTCGACCGCATCGTCGCCAGCGCCGCGCTGGGACTGCCGCTCGAGCGCCTGCCGCGCCTGCCTCGCCGCACCTTGCGCCACGGCGCCGAACTGCGGATCGACCGCGCCGTCTGGCTGGCCCCGTTTGCCGCCGACGCCGATGCGCTGGCCGCCTACCTGAAGCGTCTGCTGCCGCCGGCGCGCCTGCGGCTGTCGACGGTGGACGGCAGCCCGAGCGAGCGGCCGCGGCCGCGCCGCCGCCGCGCCGCCGCCGCGCCATTGCCCAAGCTGAAGCACGCGCCGGTGCTGCTGTTGTCGGACCTGGGCCAGGGGGCCTGGGCGCGCGGCGGGCCGCCAGCGCCACCGCTGGACTGGCGACGCTTTGCCGCGGCGATGTCGCGGCGCGGCCGCCGCGTGCTGGCGCTGACGCCGCGCCCCGGGCCGACCGCGCAGGCCAGCGGCATCGCACTGTGGCCCTGGGACGAGCGGCTGGGCGTCGCCGAAGCGGCACGCAGCGAGCCGCCGCGGCGGCCGGCAGCGCGCCCCCTTGCGGCGCTGCCCCATCCCGAGACGGCGCCGCTGCAGGGCAGCGCGGTCACCCTGCCGCAGGCCGGTCCGGCATCGACCGCCACGCTCGATCCGGACAGCGTCCTCGCCGCCGCGGCCGCCGCCATCGCCAGCGCCGACGTGCTGGCCGAGGTGGCGGCGCCGGTGGTCGCGCTGGCCGCGCTGCTGTGCCCGGTGCTGCGCATCACGCCCTGGCATCTGCGCGCAGCGCGGCGCATGCTGCGGCCGGCGCTGCCGCCGGCCGCCGAAGCCGACTTCTGGTTCAGCCCGCTGGTGGCGCAGCGCGGCATCGATGCGCTGGTGCTCGAGCCCGACGTGCGCCGCGCGCTGATCGCCGCGCTGGCCGCCGAGGCCGGCCCGGTGCTGGCCGCGGCGCTCGATTTGCTGCGCCGCGGCTGGTCAGGGCGCGGCGATGTCGCGCTGATCGAGGAACAGCTGCTGGCCGCCGAACTGGAGGGCCGGCTCGACGAAGCCTGCGCCGGCGAGCTGCTGGCACCGGCGCTGAAGGCGCTGGCGACCCCTGGCCATCGCCGCGGTGGGGCTGGCGCCGCCGCGGCGCGCGATGTCGCGGGCTGGTCCTTGCACGCCTGGCAGCGCTTTTCGCCGGCGTTGCGCCGCACCGAGGCGGCGCGGCTGCTGGCCTTCGCCGCGGCGCGCCACCTGCAGCCGCTGCCGGCCGCAGGCAGCCAGGCCGTCGCCGCGGCGATGCTGGCCGACGAAGCGGGCCGGCTGCCGGCCTGGCCATCGGCCGGCGCCTGGGCCACCGAGCTGCTGGGCGCGGACGAAGCGCCGGTGGTGTACGTCTCGGTCGAGCTGCGGCACTATGCCGACGGCAGCATCAACCTGGTCATCGGTCCGCCGCAACCGCCGACCACCGCGCTGCACCGCATCGCGCTGCCCCTGGCCGGGCCGCTGTGGCTCGGCCTGCGGCAGCCGCTGGCCGAAGCCGCGGCAACATCCAAGGCGGCGCCGGGTGCGTCGTCGGTCGCCGCCGGCGCCCGGATGCAGCGCCCGCCGCTGCGCGAGCTGGTGGCGATCGATCCGACCGGCTACACCCAGGTCGAGGTGCCGTCCAGCGACGCCGAGTCGCCGTTCGAGCTGCTGACCGCCGGCGGCAGCCGCTGGCGGCTGTGGCAGGCGCAGTCGCTGGCCGAAGCGGTGCGGCCGGCGTTCCTGCACCACGATCCCGGCGTCGCGCTGCTGCTGCTCGACGCCAGCCGCGCGCTGCTGTGGCCGAGCGCCCGGCCGGCCGAACGCGAGCGCGTGACCCGGCTGGCCGAGCTGAGCTTTTCGGCCTGGAACGGCCAGACCTGCCGCGTGCAGCCGATCGGCACGCTGGCGCCTCGCGCTCTGGCGCCCGGCATGGCCGTCGTGCAGCTGCTGGCGCCGCCGGCCGGCGCGGTGCCGATCGACGCCGAGGCGACGGACCGGCCCGCGACCGGTGTGCTGGCCGAACAGTCGCATGCCTACCTGCCGATCCCCGCGTTCGAGGACATCGCGGCGGGCGGCGAGGCGGTCGGCGCCCGGCTGCAATACAGCGGCGAAGGCAGCTACCACTGGGACGGCAAGCTGCCGTCGCCCGGGCTGCTGCTGCCGGGGTATGGGGGCTATGGGGCAATGCTGGTGCAGCCCGACGACCACCCGCGGGTCGTGGTGCCGCAGCCGCTGGCCGGCTTGCAGCGCGAAGCGCGGGCACTGGCGCCGCCGCTGTGGCGGGCGCTGATTGTCGCGCTGCCGGGCCGCGAGCAGGAGGCCTTCACGCTGTGGGACCACCTGGTCAGCACGGTCGGCGCCGAGCGCTGCGCGCACGACCACGACGGGCGTTTCCTCGGCCGCGCGGCGCAGCGCGACGGGGTGCTGCGCAGCTGCGACCTGGTGGTCGTCGTCGGCCATGCGCCGCCCGATGCCGACGCCGCTGCGGCGATCGACGAGGCGGCCCAGCTCGGCAAGGCGATCGGCTGGCTGCCGCTGGCGGCGGCGCCGCTGGACCCGTCCCGGTCGGCCGTGCCGCCGTCGGGGCTGGACGCCGCCGAATCGGCCGCGCTGCTCGCCGGCTGGCCGCCGCGGCTCGCCCGGGTGATGCGCGCGCGGCCGCCGCTGTCGCGCGCCGCGACCATCGATGCGGCGGCGAAAGACGTGACGGCGGCGATGCAGCAATCTCGCGGTGCCGCCGGCGCCGCACCGGAGCTTGGAGCCGTCGCCGCGCCGATGCCGCCGCCGAGCCTGGCCAGCAGCCTGCGGGCCACGCTGCTGCGCAAGCTCGATGCCCGCGGCGACGACGAGATCGGCCTGTTCCGCGTCATCGCGCCGGCGCGCAGCGGCCAGCCGCTGCGCTTCGAGCCCGCGGCCGAATGGCCTGGCGGCGCCGACCCGGCGCTGCTGCTGGTGCATGGCGAACTGTCCGACACCGAGCCGAGCTTCGGCGCGCTGTGGCGGCACGACGACGACAGCGGGGCACCGCTGCGCGCGCGCTACGGCGATCGGATCTATGCCTGGCGCTGGCGCAGCGCAAGCCCGGGCATCGCGCGCAATGCCCGGCTGCTGTTGCAGGCGCTGCCGAAGCAGGCCGGCGACTCGGACCATGCCCCGGCACACCTGCTGACACTGGGCGCCGGCGGCCTGCTGGTCGAGCTGATCCTGGCGATGGCAACGGCCAGCGGGGCCCAGGCGAAAGAGTGGGCCGGGCGCGCCTGGCCGGCATTGCCGCCGAGACGGCGCGACGAGCTGGACAGCGCCGTCGACACGAGCGGCAACTCGCGCCCGCGTCACGGTGCCTACGACGACCGCGAGGCCTTCGACGGCTGGACGGCCTACGGCTTCTACGCCGGCAAACCGAAGATCGAGCGCTTCGTCCGTGTCGCCTGCCCGGCCGCGGGCACGCCGCTGCTGGCGCGCGGCGCCGACCGGCTGCTCGGCGCGCTGCGCAGCGCCACCGGCGTGCTGCCCGGGCTGGGGCTGCTCAGGGCCACGCTGCCGGACACCTTGCTCGACGACCCGGCCGCGGCGCCCGGGCTGGCCGGGCTGGTGCCCGGCGCCGGTGTGCTGCCGCTGCTGACCACCGAGGTCGTCACCGACGTGCCCCTGACCATCGTCGCCGGTGCGCTGCAGTGGCGCGATTCGGTGCTCGGCTGGCTGAAGTCCGCGCTGCCGCGGCTGGCCGGGCTGGGCCCCGGCGCCAGCGACGGGGTGGTGCCGCTGGCCTCGGCCTTCGGCGGCATCGAGCGCTCGCCGGGTGTCGACTGGCTGGTCACCGAAGGCCCCGAGGCCAGCCACTTCGGCTATTTCGACGTGCCGGCGACGCGGCGCGCCATCGTCGCCGCGCTGCTCGCGCCGCCAGGGCAGACGCCGCCGGGATTCGCCCATGGCGACACGCTGGCCGAACTGCAACGCCGGTTTGCCGGCGCGGACGCGCGGGCGGCATGACATCCTGCCTGCACCAGATCGATCCGCCGACCACGGCGCGCACGCGGCACGGCGGCCGGCGCGCCTGTGGCAGGCGACGGCCGCGGTATCGCACATGCGGGTCGAAGGCCGTGCCGGGTTCGCGGCGGAAGCCGGTACGGCTGGAGAAGCGTGGCTGGCAGCCTTGCCCGTCGGCGCCGAGTTCGCGCACCTCGAGCGCCAGCGCGACGCCGCAGCGGTGCACCACGTTCCCGGCGCAGGCGCGCGGCCTGTGCTCGACCTGGTCGATGAAGCCGGGGCCGCCGATCAGCGCCAGATCGGTCTTGCGGCCGGGCACGACGCGCAGCAGCGGGTCGAAGCCGACGACGTGGTCCACGTGCGTGTGGCTGACGAACCCATGCGACAGCCGCAGCAGCTTGCGCGGCGGCAGCACCGCGATCTCGCCGAGGTCGAACAGCAGTGCCCGGCGTTCGTGCCCAGCCGCTCATGCGGGATGCATCAGGTCGCACCACCCGCGTCGACGACCGGCGCCTCGTGCAGCTTCTCCTGCCCGCGCCGGCGCCGCACCACGTCTTCGAGCCGCCGCTTGACGCCGTCGAAGGCGTCGCGCAGCGCGACGTAGACGTCCTCGTCCTGCACCCGGTCGACGTTGAACTCGTGGTCGGGCACCGTCACGTCGATGCGTACCGCGAACGGCCGACCCTGCTGCTGGTGCTTGTGCGTCTGCTCGATGGTCACGCGGCAGGACATGATGTCCGGGCAGAACCTGTCGAGCTTCTCGGCCTTGTTGCGGGCGGCGGTCTCGACGGCTTCCGATGGTTCCATGCCGAGGAAGCGGATCTGAAGGGGAAGTTTCATCGCAGTCTTTCGGGTTCACGCTGAATGGGGCCCTCTCGCCAGCGGCCTGCCCGGTCGGGCCCCATCCGTACGGCCGCCGGCGCGGGTGAACAAGGCGGCGCTTTGGCGGATCCTCCAGTTCGTCTGCCTGCCTTCACCGTCGAATCCACTCTATGACGCCGGAGGCGGCCCGCCTTGAGGCAGCTCAATCCCCGAGCCCGCGGGCGCCGTGGCGCGCCGGCCGCCGCACCGGTGCTCTGCTTGCGCGCTTCGTTCATTCGTGCGCCCGGTGCAGGTTCGCCGGATCGAGGTTCGCCCGACTCGGGTTCGCCCGATGTCCGTTCAGGAGCCGCCTCGCCTGGAGGGCTAGGCGCATCGGCGATGACGGCCTGCCCACTGCCAGCGCAGGCGCAGGCCAGCGGCGGGTGAAGCCCGGCCGACCGCAGCAGCACCGCGGTGCCAGAATGTCCGGGCCATGCCTGCCCAGGATCGAACGGCCAACGACGGAGCCCCGATCGATCTACGGCCGGCGCGGCCGAGCGAGGCAGCGGCGATGGCCGCGATGTCGCGCACGCTGATCGAGACCGGCCTGGGCTGGCGCTACACGCCGCCGCGGATGGCGGCGCTGATCGACGATCCGGACACCGTCGCGCTGGTGGCCTGCGACATCGAACGCCTGCGGGGGCTGGCGGTGATGCATTTCGGCGAGGCCCGGGCACACCTGGTCCTGCTGTGCGTCGACCCGGCGCGGCAGCGCCACGGCATCGGTCGGCGGCTGGTCGACTGGCTGCTTTCGTCGGCCCGGGTGGCCGGCATCGGCTCGGTCGGGCTCGAACTGCGGGCCGACAACCCGGCAGCGCTGGCCTTCTACCGCCGGCTGGGCTTCGTCGAGACGCGCTGGCTGCCCGGCTACTACGACGGCCGGATCGCGGCCCGGTGCATGCAAAGGGTGCTGGGGCCGGAGCCCGCGCTGCGCTGAGCGTGCCGCTGGTGGGCCGGCCCGCGCAGCCACGGGTCGAACTGCCGCTCGATAGCACCAGCGGCCAGCGCCTCGTCGACGCACTCGGGCCGCGAGCCCGGCACGAACGGCAGCGAGCGGTGGACCGGCGGCGTCGCCATGGTGCTCAGGGCAGGAAGCGCGGAACGCGGGCCGCGCGCGCCAGGCCCCAGACCTGCTCGATCACGCCACGCATCTCGGCCTCGCTGGCGCCGCCGCGGTAGGCCGCCAGGCGCAGTGCCTTGTCCTCCAGCTCGGGCCGGCTCAGCGTGTTGCCGGGGTCGCCCTTGGGCTCGTCGACCCGGGCGGCGAACTGCCGGCCGTCAGTGGTGGCGACCTGCACCTTGCCGATCCAGCGCGCCGGGTAGGCGGCGTCGACCTCGGGGTCGAGCACCATGCCGACCTTGTCGCGGAAGGCCGCCACCGCCGGCGCCTGGTAGTCGGCGTCGAACTCGGTCAGCCCGGCGCGGCCCTCGACCGCGATCAGCCCCAGCACCGTGCCCATCGAGAACTTGGCCTGGTGCACCGTCTGCGGGTCGACCACCGGCCCCAGCACGTCGATCGCACCCTGGTGCACCTGCGCGGTGACCTGGGCCACCTGGTCGGCCGCCAGCTGGTGCTGGCGCATCAGCTGCTGCAAGGCATCGGCCGCCGGGTGGGTGTGGCGGCACGAGGCGTGGAACTTGAATGAGGTCTCGGCCAGCGCCCAGCGCGTGCCCAGCCGGTCGGCCAGCTTGGCCGGGCTGGCGTCGCTCGACATGCCGGCAGCCAGCCCCTGCTTGCCGTCGAAAATCTGTTTCGCGCCGGTGAAGCCGTCGGCAGCCAGGTAGGCCGCGGTCAGCCCGGCGCCGGCGGCATGCGCGGTGTGCAGCTGCTTCGAATCGGCGGCGGTGCGCAGGAACTCCCACAGCCCGGCGGCCTGGGTGCCGGCCGAGCCGAAGGCATGCTGCATCTGCTCGGGCGTCAGCTTCAGCAGGTGGCCCACCGCCGCGGCGGCGGCCACGGTGCCCGCCGTGCCGGTGGTGTGGAAGATGCGGTAATGCGATCGGCCGAGGAATTCGCCGACGCGGATGCCGACTTCATAACCCACGACGCTGGCGGCCAGCAGCTCGGCGCCGCTGGCGCCGATCGCCTGCGCCACCGCGAGCGCCGGCGGAAAGACGACCGCCGCCGGGTGAAACACCGAGCCGTTGTGCACGTCGTCCTGCTCGGCGAAGTGCGAGGCCGCGGCATTGGCCACCGCCGCGACCAGCGGGCTGCTGCCGCTGCGATCGATCAGGACCTGCGACGGCCCGTCTGTGGGCCCCATGCTGCGGATGAAGCGGGTGATGCTCTCGGCCGGCCGCGCGCCCTTGCCGGCCAGCGCCGAGGCGAACCAGTCGAGGAACAGGTCCTCGGCGCGGCGCAGCACCGGCGCCGGAATGTCGTCGAAGCGCAGCGTCGCGGCAAAGCGGGCGAGCGCGGCGGTGGGGTCGAGGTCGCTCATGGCGCGGGTGTCCGGTTCAGATCACGCCGTCGCGCGACCATTGCTCGATCTGCGCTTCGGTAAAGCCGAGTCCGGCCAGCACGCTGCGGCTGTGCTGGCCCAGCGCCGGCACCGGGTCCATGCGGGCTTCGGCGCAGCCCGGCGGCAGCAGTGCCGGCACCGCACCGGACGAGGTCATCACCGAGGTCCAGCGTTCGCGCGCCTTCAGCTGTGGGTGGTTCCAGACATCGGCCATCGTGTTGACCTGGGCATTGGCGATGCCGGCCTCGTCGAGCCGCTGGACGACCTGCGCGGCGCTCAGCAGCTCGAAGGCCTGCTCGATCGAGGCCTTCAACGCGGCCCGCGCGGCCGTACGCCGGGCGTTGGTGTCGAAGCGCTGGTCACGAGCCAGGTCGGGCTGCAACAGCACCTTGTCGCAGAACACCTGCCATTCGCGCTCGTTCTGCAGGCCCAGCATCACCGTCTTGCCGTCGCCGGTGGCGAACGGGCCGTAGGGGTAGATCGTCGCGTGCGCCGCGCCTGCGCGCGGCGGCGGGCTCGCGCCCTGGTACGCGTAATACAGCGGATAGGTCATCCACTCGGTCATGCTCTCGAGCATCGAGATGTCGAGGTGCTTGCCGCGGCCGCTGCGGCCGCGCTCGATCAGCGCGTTGAGGATGCCGGTGTAGGCGTACATGCCGGCGGCGATGTCGGCGATCGAGCAGCCGGCCTTCGACGGCTCGTCGGGCGTGCCGGTGATCGAGACGAAGCCCGATTCGCTCTGGATCAGCAGGTCGTAGGCCTTCTTGTCGCGGTAGGGGCCGTCCTCGCCATAGCCGGAGATGTCGCAGACGATGAGCTTCGGGTGCTTCGCACCCAGTACCTCGTACGACAAGCCCATGCGAGCTGCGGCGCCGGGTGCCAGGTTCTGCACCAGCACGTCGGCACCTTCCAGCAGCCGGGCCAGCACCTCGGTGGCCGCAGCGGCCTTCAGGTCCAGTGTCAGGCTCTCCTTGCTGCGGTTGGTCCAGACGAAGTGCGAGGCCAGGCCGTCGACCCGGCTGTCGTAGGCCCGCGCGAAGTCGCCGACGCCGGGCCGCTCGACCTTGATCACCCGGGCGCCCTGATCGGCCAGCTGGCGGGTGCAGAACGGCGCGGCGATCGCGTGTTCCAGCGTGACGACGGTGATGCCTTCCAGAGGCAACATCAGAAGCTCCGCGGCAGGCCGAGCACATGTTCGGCCACGTAGCTGAGGATCAGGTTGGTCGAGATCGGCGCCACCTGGTACAGCCGGGTCTCGCGGAACTTGCGTTCGACGTCGTATTCGCAGGCGAAGCCGAAGCCGCCATGGAACTGGATGCAGGCATTGGCCGCCTCCCAGCTGGCCTTGGCCGCCAGGTACTTGGCCATGTTGGCCTGCGCGCCGCAGGGCTGGTGGGCGTCGAACAGCTCGCAGGCCTGCCAGCGCATCAGGTCGGCGGCTTCGACCTCGATGTGGGCCTCGGCGATCGGGAACTGCACGCCCTGGTTCTGGCCGATCGGCCGGCCGAAGACGATGCGGTCCTTGACGTAGGCGCTGACGCGGTCGATGAACCAGCGGCCGTCGCCGATGCATTCGGCGGCGATCAGCGTGCGCTCGGCGTTCAGCCCGTCGAGGATGTACTTGAAGCCCTGCCCTTCCTCGCCGATCAGGTTCTCGGCCGGGATCTCCAGGTTCTCGAAGAACAGCTCGTTGGTCTCGTGGTTGACCATGTTCGGGATCGGCCGCACATCGAGACCCTTGCCGATCGAATCGTGCAGGTCGACGATGAAGATCGACATGCCCTCGCTCTTCTTCCTGACCTCGGCCAGCGGCGTCGTGCGGGCCAGCAGGATCATCAGGTCGGAATGCTGGATCCGCGAGATCCACACCTTCTGGCCGTTGACGACGTAGCGGTCACCCTGCTTCACCGCGGTGGTCTTGATCTTGGTGGTGTCGGTGCCGGTGGTCGGCTCGGTCACGCCCATGCTCTGCAGCCGCAGCTCGCCGCTGGCGATCTTCGGCAGGTACCTGGCCTTCTGCGCGGCCGAACCATGGCGCAGCAGCGTGCCCATGTTGTACATCTGGCCGTGGCAGGCGCCCGAGTTGCCGCCTGCGCGGTTGATCTCCTCCATGATCACGCTGGCCTCGGCCAGGCCCAGGCCCGAGCCCCCGTACTCGTGCGGGATCAGCGCGGCCATCCAGCCGGCCTTCGTCAGCGCGTCGACGAAGGCCTCGGGGTAGGCGCGGCGTGAATCGACCTCGCGGTGGTAGGCGTCGGGAAACTCGGCGCACAGCGCGCGAACCGCGTCGCGGAGGTCGGTGTAGGAATGGTCGGTCATGGGGTCTCAGGCAAGTTCTGCGGTGGCTTGCATCGTCAGCCAGTCTTCGTGGTCGCGGGTCCACAGCTGCGTGGTCTGGCCGCTGTCGAAGCGGCCGCAGACGCTGAAGCTGTGAATGTCGAACACCGGCCGCAGCGCCTTGAATTCGAAGCGCTTGACGCCGGCCTCGGGCCGCTCACGGCGCAGCAAGTCGAGCAGCAGTGTCGCGATCAGCGGGCCGTGCACGATCAGGCCGGGGTAGCCCTCGACCTCGGTGACATAGGGCCGGTCGTAGTGGATGCGGTGGCCGTTGAAGGTCAGTGCCGAGTAGCGGAACAGCAGCACCGGGTCGGGCGTGATCAGCCGGGAGAAGGTCTCGCCCGCAGGCGCAGCCTGCGGCGCCGGCGCCGGAGCGCCGGGCGCCGGCGCATCGCGGTAGACGATGTCGTGCTCCTCGCTGATCGCCAGCCCCTGCGCGTTGCGGATCTCGTGCCGCACGGTCACGAACACCAGCGAGCCGCTGCGCCCGTGCTTGACGCTGACGTCGGCGATGCGCGAATCGCGGGTGATCTCGTCGCCGACGCGCAGCGGGTGGTGGAACTGAAGCCGGCCGCCGGCCCACATGCGCCGCGGCAACGGCACCGGCGGCAGGAAGCCACCGCGCTTCGGATGGCCGTCGGGGCCGATCTCGTGCTGCGGTGCCAGCGGCAGGAAGTACAGCCAGTGCCACAGCGGCGGCAGGTCGGTGCCGGGCAACGGCGCGGGGTCGTCGCGGTCGAGCGTGGCCGACAGCGCGGCCACCGGGGTCGCGGTGACGTCGTCGCTGCGCCGCTCGGTGCGGCCGATCCAGTCGCGCAGGTGTTCCAGGTCCATGGGCATTCCGTGATGCAGAGCCTGCACTGTGATGCCGCGGCGGCCGCAGAACAATTCTCTTTTGAGGAAGCAGCCCTTCCGGTGCCCTTAACCTGCTGCGCCGGGCAAGCCGGCCTCGGCCAGCAGCTGGCGGGCCAGCGCCTCGGCGACCTCGACGCCGTCGACACCGGCCGACATGATGCCGCCGGCATAGCCCGCGCCCTCACCGGCCGGGTACAGGCCGGTGGTGTTCAGGCTCTGGTAGTCCCGCCCGCGGGTGATGCGCAGCGGCGACGAGGTGCGCGTCTCGACGCCGGTCAGCACCGCGTCGGCCATCGCGAAACCCTGGATCTGGCGCTCGAACGCCGGCAGCGCCTCGCGAATCGCCGCCAGTGCGAAATCGGGCAGGCTGCCGCGGCCGGGCTGCGCCAGGTCGGTGAAGTGCACGCCGGGCTGGTACGAGGGCAGCACGCTGCCGACCGCGGTCGAGGGCTGGCCGCGGAGGAAGTCGCCGACCAGCTGGCCCGGGGCGACGTAGCCGCCGCCGCCCAGTTCGTAGGCGCGCGATTCCCAATGGCGCTGGAAGGCCACGCCGTCCAGCGGGTCCACCGGCCCGTCGCCGGGGGTCTGGCGGTAGTCCTGCGGCGCGATGCCGACGACGATGCCGGCGTTCGCGTTGCGCTCGTTGCGCGAATACTGGCTCATGCCGTTGGTCACCACCCGGCCGGGCTCGGACGTCGCGGCGACCACGGTGCCACCTGGGCACATGCAGAAGCTGTAGACCGAACGGCCGTTGCCGGCATGGTGCACCAGCTTGTAGTCGGCCGCGCCGAGGATCGTGTGGCCGGCGTTCGGGCCGAAGCGCGCGCGGTCGATCAGCCCCTGCGGATGCTCGATCCGGAAGCCCACCGAGAACGGTTTGGCCTCGAGGTGCACGCCGCGCTGCTGCAGCATCGCGAAGGTGTCGCGCGCGCTGTGGCCCAGCGCCAGCACGACATGGTCGCAGCGCAGTGCCTCGCCGCCGTCCAGCACCAGGCCGCGGACCCGGCGCTGCGCGCCTCGGCCCTCGACCAGCAGGTCGACCACCCGCTGCTGGAAGCGGATCTCGCCGCCCAGCGCGGCGATCTCGGCACGCATCTTCTCGACCATGCCGACCAGCCGGAAGGTGCCGATGTGCGGCTTGGCGACATAGAGGATCTCCTCGGGCGCGCCGGCCTTGACGAACTCGGTCAGCACCTTGCGCGTCAGATGGCGCGGGTCGCTGATCTGGCTCCAGAGCTTGCCGTCGGAGAAGGTGCCGGCGCCGCCTTCGCCGAACTGCACGTTCGATTCGGGGTCGAGACGGCCCTGGCGCCACAGGCCCCAGGTGTCCTGGGTGCGCTGGCGCACCGCCTTGCCTCGTTCCAGCACGATCGGCCGCAGCCCCATCTGCGCCAGCACCAGCGCCGCGAAGATGCCGCAGGGGCCGAAGCCGACGACCACCGGGCGCGGCCGTTCGCCGGCGAAGAAATCCGCCGGTGCATGGCCGACGAAGCGGTAGCGGGTGTCGGGCGCCGGGCCGATGTGCCGATCGCCGGCCCATCGCGCCCGCAGCGCGGTCTCGTCGACGCCGTCGGCCAGTTCGACGTCCACCGTGTAGATCAGCACGATGGCCGAGCGCTTGCGCGCGTCCCAGGCGCGGCGGAACACCGTGAAGCCGCGCAGCTCGGCCGGCTTCAGGCCCAGGCGGGCCAGCACGGCGGCACGCAGCGCCGGCTCGGCGTGGTCCAGCGGGAGCCGCAGCTCGGTGATTCGCAGCATGCCTTCAGGCGGCGGCTGAAGCGGACGGTGCTGCCCGGCCGCAGCCGCTGCCGATCACCCGCCCCGATGCGGGCGCTTGCCGGGGTTCTTCTTGCTGCGGGTGTGCGTGCCGCGCTCGAGGCTGCGCTTCTGGCCGCGGTGCACGGTGAGGGTCACGCCGGTCGGCGCCGGGGGACGGGGGGTCGCGCGGCGGTCGGCTTCGGTTCTGATCTTGTTGGCCATGGAGGGCTCCGGAGGGGTCTGCGAAAACCCTCCATTAGGCCACAGTTCGATCAGAGGTCCGGATTGCGATCAGGTCAAGGGCACCGGCACGAACAGCCGGTCGCCTTCGCGCCAGACCAGCAGCGCGACGCTCTTGGGCTTGCCCTTCAGCACGCGCCGCAACTCGTCGACGCTGTCGACCGGCTGGCCGTTGATCGCCATCACCACGTCGCCCTGCGCCAGCCCGGCGCGCGCGGCGGCGCCCTGCACGCCCTGCACCACCAGGCCATGCTCGATCTGCGCCTGGGCCCGCTCGTCACGGCTCAGCGGGCGCAGCGCGAGGCCCAGCTTGACGCCGTCGGCGCCGTCGTCGGCACGGGCGGCCGCGGCCTGGGCCACCTGGTCTTCGCCGGCGCGGCCCAGCGTCACCGTCAGGTCCTGCGGCTTCTGGCTGCGCCACAGGCTCAATTGCACCTTGTCGCCCGGCAGCGCCTGGGCGATGCGCGCCGACAGCGCGCCGGCCTGCGCCACCGGCTCGCCGTCGATGCGCAGGATCACGTCGCCCGGCTTCAGCCCGGCGGCCGCGGCCGGGCTCCTGGCCTCGACCTGGGCCACCAGCGCACCGTCGGGCCGGGACAGGCCGAAGCTCTCGGCCAGCGGCTGCGTCAGGTCCTGCACCGACACGCCCAGCCGCGCGTGCTGGGCCGCTCCGGTGGCGACGATCTGCTGGCCGACGCGCATCGCGACATCGACCGGAATCGCGAAGCTGACGCCCTGGAAGCCGCCGCTGCGCGAGTAGATCTGCGCGTTGATGCCGACGACGTTGCCGGCGGCATCGAACAGCGGGCCGCCCGAGTTGCCCGGGTTCACCGCGGCATCGGTCTGGATGAACGGCACCGCGGCGTCGCCGGGCAGCGAGCGGCCCTTGGCGCTGACGATGCCGGCGGTGGCGGTCTGCTCCAGCCCGTAGGGCGCGCCGATCGCCAGCACCGGGTCGCCGACCTGCAGCGTCTTCGGGTCGCCCAGGTGCACCACGGGCAGGCCCTGGGCGTCGATGCGCAGCACCGCGATGTCGGTGGCCGCGTCGCTGCCCAGCACCTTGGCGGCGAACTCGCGGCGGTCGGCCAGCCGCACCGTCACTTCCTTGGCGTCCTTGACGACATGGGCGTTGGTCAGCACCAGGCCGTCGGCGGCGACGATGAAGCCCGAGCCCTGGCCCTTGAACGGCTGGGCCTCGGGCGCCATGCCGCGCCAGCCCGGCAGGTTGCGGAAGAAGCGCTGCGCCGGGTCGCTGTCGTCGTCGTCGGCACCGGTCCTGCGCAGGCCTTCGACGGTGACGCCGACCACCGCCGGCCCGTACTGCTGGACGATCGCGCGGTAGTTCGGCGCACTGCCAAGTGGCAGCGTAGGCAGCGCCGGCAACGGCGTGGCAGCGACGGCCTGCGCCGCCGCGGCGGCCACCGGCGTCGGCGCGGCAGCGGCCGGCTTGTCGCGGTGCAGCCAGGGAATGTCGAACGCACCGGCGGTGGTCATGACCGCCAGCCCGCCACCCAGCAGCGCCCAGGCAACGGGTTTGAGGAAATGGGTCTTGCTCATGTCGGACGGCTCCAGGTCGGGGCGGCGCCCCGGTCGAGGACGGCAGTCTGCAGCGCCGGCATGAGCGGCGGATGAACGAAAGGTGAAGCGCTGGTTAAGGCGACCCGCTCGCCCGGCCGTCAGCCGGGCACGATGACCGGCTCGCAGCGCACCTCGGTCCTGACCGAGTTGGCGATGAAGCAGGCTTCGTGGGTGGCGTGGTGCAGCCGGGCGATCTCGGCCGCATCGGGCCGGCGCTCGCCGCCGAAGCGCACCGCCGGCCGCAGCGTGACCCGGGTCATCGCCAGCCTGCCGTCGGCGTCCTTGGCCAGCACGCCGCTGGCGGCATCGCGGTAGTCGTCGACCACCCAGCCGGCGCGGCTGGCGAAGTCGAGGAACCACAGCAGGTGGCAGCTCGACAGCGAGGCGACGAAGGCTTCCTCGGGGTCGACCGCCGCGGCATCGGACATCGGCAGCGGCACGATCTGCGGCGACGACGAGGCCGCCACCACCGCACCGCCGTCGAAGCGCCACTGGTGGTGGCGGCGGTAGCGGTGGTCGCTGAACGGCTGGTCGTCGCGCTGCCAGTGAATCTCGGCGCTGTAGGTCGACATCGGACGGTCCCCCGGTTGCTGCAGGCGCGACAGCGTACTGCAGCGCCGGCCTCGGCCGCGGTCAGAACACCGAGAAGCTGATCCAGTAGGCCACCGCGGCGACGAAGGCCGACGCCGGGATCGTGAAGATCCAGGCCCAGACGATGTTGCCGGCCACCCCCCAGCGCACCGCCGAGGCATTGCGCACCGTGCCGACACCGACGATCGCGCCGGTGATCGTGTGCGTGGTCGACACCGGGATGCCCAGGCCGGTGGCGATGAACAGCGTCAGCGCGCCGCCGGTCTCGGCGCAGAAGCCGCCCACCGGCTTGAGCTTGGTGATGCGCTGGCCCATGGTCTTGACGATGCGCCAGCCGCCGAACAGCGTGCCCGCGCCGATCGCCAGGTAGCAGGCCCAGATCACCCAGGTCGGCGGCAGCTTGTCGGCGGCGCCGGCGTAGCCGGCGGCGATCAGCAGCATCCAGATGATGCCGATCGTCTTCTGCGCGTCGTTGCCGCCGTGGCCCAGCGAGTAGGCGCCGGCGGAGACCAGCTGCAGGCGGCGGAACCAGCGGTCGACCTTGCGCGGCGAGGTGCGGCGGCAGACCCACGACACCGCCACCATCATCAGCGAGCCGAGCACGAAGCCCAGCAGCGGCGAGACGAAGATGAAGGCCACGGTCTTCAGCACGCCGGCGCCGATCAGCTTGCCGGCGCCGGCCTTGGCGATCACCGCGCCGACGATGCCGCCGATCAGCGCGTGCGAGCTGCTCGACGGGATGCCGTACCACCAGGTCAGCAGGTTCCAGAAGATCGCGCCGATCAGCGCGCCGAAGACCACGTGGTGGTCGATCACCCCCGGATCGGCGATGCCCTTGCCGATCGTGGCTGCCACCTTGAGCTGGAAGACCGCGATCGCCACGACGTTGAAGAAGGCCGCGAACAGCACCGCATGCTGCGGCTTGAGCACGCCGGTGGACACGACGGTGGCGATCGAGTTCGCCGCGTCGTGGAAGCCGTTCATGAAGTCGAAGGCGATCGCCAGCGCGACGAGCATCGCCACGATCCAGAAGCTGATCTGGAGCGAATCCATGTCAGCCCCTCGCCCGACGAGTACGTCGGCCGATCCCCCAAGGGGATGCGGGCCGGCTTGGTGAACCGAGGCCGGACCCGCGCCCACCTGTGCGAGCAGGCCTCGACATCAGGAGTTCTCGAGGACGATGCCCTCGACGATGTTGGCCACGTCCTCGCAGCGGTCGGAAATCGATTCCAGGTGCTCGTACACCGCCTTCAGCTTGATCAGCTCGCGCACCTCGATGTTGTCGCGGAACAGCTTGCTCATCGCCGATCGCATCACCCGGTCGGCATCGCCCTCGAGGCGGTCGATCTCCTCGCAGGTCTTCAGCGCCGCCTCGGCCACCGCGGCCTTGCTCAGCTGCGGCAGCAGGCTCACGACATGCTGCACCCGGTCGCAGCACTTGACCGAGATCTCGCCCAGCCGCAGCACGTCGTCGCTGATGCTTTTCAGGTCGTACAGCGACATCACCTCCGACGAGTCCTGCAGCAGGTCGAGGATGTCGTCCATCGCGTTGATCAGGTCGTGGATCTGCTCGCGGTCGATCGGCGTGATGAAGGTCTTGTGCAGCAGCCGGTGGACCTCGGCGGTGATGCGGTCGGCCTGCTTCTCGGCGTTGTCGACGTCGGCGGCATGCTTCTGCCGCTGCGTCTCGTCGGCGTAGCTCTGCACCATCGCCATGAACGAGCGCGCACCGTCGGCAATGGCCCGGCCGTGGTCGTTGAACAGTTCGAAGAAGTTGCCTTCGCGCGGCAGCAGCTTGCCGAACAGCATGGGAGAGTCTCCAGGGCAGGCGGCCGCCACGACGGGCCGCGAGGTGTCATCGAACCGTCATTGGCCCGTCACCGGTCGATTGTAAGGGCCGCCCTCCGCCACCCCGGGGAGGCGCCGGCGCTCAGCCGAGCTTCTCCAGCGCCTGGTCCGCGCAGGCCGGCAGCCAGTCGGCCAGCGCGCCCAGGCCGGGGGCCGCCAGGTCGGGGGCGATCTCCAGCAGCGGCCGCAGCACGAAGGCACGCTGGTGCAGCCGCGGGTGCGGCAGCGTGAGCTGCGGCGTCGAACGCAGCGCATCGCCGTGCAGCAGCAGGTCGAGGTCCAGCGTGCGTGGTGCGTGGCGGTAGGGGCGCTGGCGGCCGAAGGCCTGCTCCAGCGCCTGCAGCACCGCCAGCAGGGCTTCGGGCGCCAGCGTGGTCTCGATCGCCGCCACGGCGTTGAAGAAGTCCGGGCCCTGGGCATCCACCGGCGCGCTGCGCCAGACCGACGAGGCCGCGAGCAGGCGGCAGCCGGGCCGGCGCGCGAGCTCGGCGATCGCCGCGGCCACGGTGGCCCGCGCCTCGCCCAGATTGGCGCCGATGCCGATGTAGGCCGTGGCGCCGGCCGCAGCGCTCATCGCTTCGCCGCGTCAGTTCGACGCCGCCAGCGCCTCGTGCGCGGCGCCGCGGAAATCGGTCGGCGGCGCTTCGCCGCGCCGGGCCGCCTTGTCGATGGCCAGCGCGTGGTTCATGTCGGCCGGGTGGAACCGCACCGGCCTGCCGGCGCGGCGCGCGGCCAGCATCTCGTCGCGGGCGATCTCGCCGCCGCCGATGCCGACCATCTCGTCGCTGTGCTCGACGATCGCCGCCGATGTCGGCGACAGCCGCTGCCGGTCGGCCAGCCAGCCGCCCCAGCTGGCATCGCGAACGAAGAACACATGCTGCACGCAGTCCGCCAGCGGCACGCCCTGCTCGCGCGCCAGCGTCGAGACGATGCCCATCGTCGTGAAGCCGGCCTGCCGCGCCAGTGCGTAGACCGCGCCGATCCCCGCCGCGGTGGCACCGGCGCAGACCAGCGTGGTCTTCGGATCGTGGCCGGCCAGCGCCAGGCGGGCCAGCGCCAGCATCGCCTGCGGATCCTCGTACTCGGCGCCCGAGTAGCCCTGGAACATCAGCACCCGCGCGCCGCGCTGGCCGATGAAGCGGCCGATCTGCGCCGACGTGGCCTCGCGTTCGACCCGCGCTGCGGTCCCGGCCGCGCAGGCCGTCGGCGCGGCTTCGGTCTGCGCCATGACCAGCGGCGACAGCAGCGTCGCCAGTCCGGGCAGCCAGAACGGGAACGCCGACGCGCGCATCGCCTCACGCCGCCGCCGGTGCCGCCTCGCCGCTCGGTCCGCCATCGCCGCCACCAGCCGGCTTGCGCCGACGCCGGCGGCGCTTGCGGGCGGGCGCGGTGGCAGCGCCTCCGGCCGACCCGTCGCTGCCGCCTTCGGCCGCTGTGCCGGCATCCTCGTCGGCGCCGGCCGGCAGATCGGCGCCCGGCGCCGCGGGCTTCGCTGCCCGCGCCGCCCCGGACTTGCGCGCGCCGCCGCGGTGCGATTCGCGCACCGCGGCCAGCAGCGCCTCGCGCTCCTCGTCGGTGCCGAGCGAGAAGTCCTCCCACCACTCGGCCAGTTCGACCGGTGCCTCGCCGACGTCGGCACGCAGGCGCAGGAAGTCGAAGCCGGCGCGAAAGCGCGCCTGCTCGATCAGCGCGTACGCGGTGTTGGTCTGCCGGCGCTCGAAGCGCGGCTGCATCATCCAGACCTCGCGCATCTCGGCGCCGAGCTTGCCGCGGCCCGAGATGTCGCCGATGCGCGCGTCGAACACCGCGTCCACCGCCTGCTGCAGCGCCGGCACCAGGTGCTCGCCGGCGGCCTGGTTGCGGCGCCAGCCGGCCAGCACGTCGTGCCACAGCAGGCAGGCGAGCAGGAAACTCGGCGCCACCGGCCTGCCCTCGGCCACCCGGCGGTCGGTGTCGGCCAGCGCCATGCGGATGAATTCCTGCTGCTGCGGGGTGCTGCGCACCTCGTCGTAGACCGCGTCGAGCACCGGGAAGATGCTGCGGTGCAGGTCGTGCGCCTTCAAGGCCTCGATGCTGGCCAGCGCATGGCCGGTCTGCAGCAGCTTGATCATCTCGTCGAACAGCCGCGAGATCGGCACGTTGGCCAGCAGCGGCGCCAGCTCCTTGATCGGCGCACCGGTCTTCTCCTCGAAGCCGAAGCCGAGCTTGGCGGCGAAGCGCACCGCGCGCACGATGCGCACCGGGTCCTCGCGGTAGCGGACGGACGGGTCGCCGATCAGGCGCAGCAGCCGGGCCTTCACGTCGGCCAGGCCGCCGTGGTAGTCGACGACGATCTGCGTCGACGGGTCGTAGTACATCGCGTTGACGGTGAAGTCGCGGCGCGCCGCGTCCTCGATCTGCGGGCCCCAGACGTTGTCGCGCAGCACCCGGCCGCTCGCATCCACCGCATGCGCCGATCCGGCCAGCGCGGCCTTGTGGGTCTTCTCGTTGCCTTCGACCTGCATCGCCTCGCTGCTGTCCATGTAGGCGCGGAAGGTCGAGACCTCGATCACCTCGTGGTCGCGGCCGCGGCCGTGGATCACGTGCACGATGCGAAAGCGCCGGCCGATGATGAAGGCGCGGCGGAACAGCGCCTTGACCTGCTCGGGCGTCGCGTCGGTGGCGACGTCGAAGTCCTTAGGACGGCGGCCGACCAGCAGGTCGCGCACCGCGCCGCCGACGATGTAGGCCTGGTGGCCGGCCTGCTGCAGCGTGCGCACGACCCTGACCGCACGCTCGTCGAGCAGGTCCGGATCGATGCCGTGCTCGGCCACCGGCACCTCGACGCGCCTGCCGATCGGGATGCGCGGCGGCGGCGGCGCGGCCGGCACGGCGGCCGCGGGCGCCGCGGCGCCCTCGCCTGCGCCCTTGCCGAGCAGGCGGCTGATGAATTTCTTGATCATTCGAACAATCTCAGGATGCGCCAGCCGCGCTCGCGGGCAATCGCCTCGAGGGCCGGGCTGGGGTTGGTGGCCACCGGCTCGCCGACGATCTCGAGCAGCGGCAGGTCGTTGGTGGAATCGCTGTAGAACACGCTGCGCTCGAAGCCGTCCAGCCGGTGGCCCAGCCGCTGCAGCCACTGGTGCACGCGCGCGATCTTGCCCTCGCGGAACGAGGGCACGCCGGCGATGCGGCCGGTGGCTGCACCGGCTGCGTCGCGCTCGAGTTCGACCGCCAGCAGGTGTTCGACGCCGAAGGCCTCGGCGATCGGCCGGGTGACGAACTCGTTGGTCGCGGTGACGATCGCGACCAGGTCGCCGGCGTCGCGGTGGCGCTGCAGCAGATCGAACGCCGGCGCCCTGAACTGGGGCTGCATCACCTCGGCGACGAAGCGGCGGCTGGCCTCGGCCTGCTCGGCCGGCGTGCGCCGGCGCCAGGCACTGGTGGTGAAGGCGATGTACTCGGCGATGTCCAGCGTGCCGGCCAGGTACTGGCGGTAGAAGGCATCATTGGCCCGCCGGTGGTGTTCGGCATCGACCCAGCCCAGGTCGATCATGAACTCGCCGAAGGCGTGGTCGGAGTCGCCCGGGATCAGCGTGCCGTCGAGGTCGAACAGGGCGAGGTTCATGCGGCGCTGTCTTCCTCGGCGAGCATCTTCTTCAGCAGTGGCACCGTGACCGGGCGCTGCTCGGCCAGCGCGAAGCCGTCGAGCCGGTCGAGCAGCGCCATCAGGTGGCCCAGGTCGCGCCGGAACCGGGTCAGCAGGTAGCCCATCACCTCGTCGCCGAGGAAGATGCCGCGGCGGTCGGCCTCGCGGCGCAACACGCTGCGGGTCTCGGCCTCGGCCAGCGGCTGCAGCGCGAAGACATGACCCCAGCCGAGGCGGCTGCGCAGGTCCTCGCGCAGCGCCAGGTCGACCGGCGGCAGCCGGCCGGCGGCGGCCCATTGCACGCCCTGCGTGCCGGCTTCGACGAACAGCGCGAACGCAGCCTGCTGGTGCTCGGCGTCCAGCGCTTCGCAGCGGTCGACCACCACCAGGCTCCAGCCGTCGTCCAGCACCCAGGGCAGCGCTTCGGCGGCGTCGAACCAGCCGACCCGCTCGCCCTCGGCCTGGCGCTGGGCGGCCAGCGAGCGCAGCAGCCGGGTCTTGCCGGTGCCGGAATCGCCCCACAGGTAGACCGGCGCCGACGCACCGGCACCCACCGCCAGGCTGCGCAGGTGCTGCAGCGCGGCGGCGTTGCGGCCGACGACCAGGCTGTCGAAGCCGTCGGCCGGCTGCGGCGCGATCGGTAGCGGGAGCTGCTTCATGCGGCGCCGGCCGGTCGCACCGCCGCCGGCCCGGGCAGGCGCAGCCGGTCGCCGAGGGCGGCGGTGCTGACAGCGGTGGCTGGGACGAAGGCGGGAGTCATCGATGGGTGCGACAGGAGCAGCCCGGCGCTCACCCGGGTTCCGGCCGCGGCCGCGGGGGCCGGCCCGCGGCGCGGCGCGGGAGCCACATTGTAGGAGGCGCGATCAATGCAGCCGCGGGGCGCCGTCGCGCCGCAGTTCGGCCAGCCGTTCGCGCAACGCCGGGGCGTCGTCGGCCTGCGGCCGCGCCGCCAGGTAGGCGGCCAGGTCGTCGGCGGCCTCGGCCGGCCGGCCCAGCTCGGCCCAGGTCAGGCCGCGGTCGCGCTGTTCCTCGGCGACGTCGGGCAGCAGCAGCACCAGCCGCTGCTGCACCGCCAGCAGACGCGGCCAGTCCTCGGCAGCGCGGTGAATCTCCTTCAGGTTGTGCAGCAGCCGGGCCAGCACGTCGCGCGGCGGCGCGGCTTGCAGGAAGAGGCCGAGCGGCACCTCGAAATCGCCCTCCAGGCCATGGCGGGCGCGGTACGGCGCCAGCCGCTCGTCGAGCTCCTCGCGCGACAGCGAGCGGCCGCTGAACGGGTCGATCACCACCTCGCCCTGCGGCATGCGCAGCTTGACCAGGAAATGGCCGGGGAAGGACACGCCCTGCGCCTTCAGCCCGAGCTGCCCGGCCAGCTCGATGTAGACCAGCGCCAGCGTGATCGGGATGCCGCGCCGGGTGGCCAGCACCTCGTGCAGGTAGCTGTTGCGGCGGTCGTAGTAGTTGTTGACGTTGCCGGCGAAGCCCAGCTCGACGAAGAAGTACTGGTTCAGCGCGCGCAGCCGGCGCAGCGCCGGCGCATCGGCCGGCAACCGGTCCTTCAGCCGCGCAGCCAGGCGGTCGATCTCGCCGACCACCGCCTGCGGGTCGAGCGTCGGGTGGTCGTCCTGGCCGACGCAGATCGCCGCCTCCAGCAGGGCGAAACCGCTGTCCTCGGCCACCAGCGACGCGAAATACGCCAGCGCGCTGGGCGGGTGCAGTTGCAGCTGCTTCATGGCAGAAGTCTAGGCCTTGCGCATGAAGCTGCGAAGCCGCAGGCCCAGCAGCCTCAGCGTGACGAAGTAGACCAGCGCCGACAGCGCCAGCGCCAGCGCCATCGCGAGCGCGCGCAGGCCCTCGGTGCGCCCGAGCGCCAGCCAGTCGACCCGGTCGGCCATCACCGCCATCAGCGCGCCCATCAGCGCACTGGCCAGCACCACCTTCAGCGCGAAGCCGCCCCAGCCCGCGGCGGGCGCGTAATGGCCGCGCTTCCTCAGCCCCCACAGCAGCAGGCCGGCGTTGGCGTTGGCGGCCAGCCCGATCGACAGCGCCAGCGCCGCGACGCCCATGCCGGCGCCGAGGATCAGCACCGCGTTGAGCAGCTGCGTCAGCACCAGGGCGGCGATCGCCACCCGCATCGGCGTGGCCATGTCCTGCTGCGCGTAGTAGGCCGGCGCGGCGACCTTGACGCCGACCAGGCCGATCACGCCGGCGCCATAGCCCATCACGGCCAGCGTGGTCATCGCCACCGCCTGGGCGTCGAAGGCGCCGCGGTGGAACAGCACCGCGACCATCGGCTGGGCGAACACCGCCAGCGCCACCGCGCAGGGCAAGGCCAGCAGCAGCACCAGCCGCAGGCCCCAGTCGAGCAGGCCCGAATAGGCGCCGGCATCGCCGCGCGCCTGGGCCGCCGACAGCTGCGGCGTCAGCACCACGCCGAGCGCGACGCCCAGCAGCGCGGTCGGCAGCTCCATCAGCCGGTCGGCGTAGACCAGCGTCGACACCGCGCCGGTGCCCAGGTGGCTGGCGATCTGCGAATTGATCATCAGCGAGACCTGGGCGACCGACACGCCGACCAGCGCCGGCCCCATCTTGGCCAGGATGCGGCGCACGCCCGGGTGGTGCCAGGCCGCGCCCAGCCGGGCGATCGAGACGCCGCAATGCGGCAGCATGCCGATGCGCAGCAGCGCCGGCACCTGGATCGCCAGTTGCAGCACGCCGCCGACCATCACGCCGACGGCCAGCGCATGGATCGGCTCGATGCCGCGCGAGCGGAACAGCGGCACGAGACCCAGCGCCGCGACGATCACGCTCAGGTTCAGCAGCACCGGCGTGAACGCGGGGACCGCGAAGCGTCGCCAGGTGTTCAGCACGCCCGAGGCCAGCGCGACCATCGACATGCAGCCGATGTAGGGGAACATCCAGCGCGTCATCCGCACCGAGGCCGCCTCGGTCGCCGCATCGAAGCCCGAGGCCAGCAGCCAGACCAGCAGCGGTGCCGCCACGATGCCCAGCGCGCAGGTCGCGACCAGGGCCCAGGCCAGCACGGTGGCCACCGCGTCGACCAGGTCGCGGGTGGCCGCGTCGCCGTCACGCGCCCGCGTCGCCGCCAGCAGCGGCACGAAGGCCTGGGCGAACGCGCCTTCGGCGAACAGCCGCCGCAGCAGGTTCGGAATGCGGAAGGCGATCTGGAACGCGTCCATCATCGCCGAGGTGCCGAACAGCGCGGCGCCGATCTGCTCGCGCACCAGGCCGGTGATGCGTGACAGCAGCGTGAGCGCGGAAACCGAGAATGCGGCCTTGAACAGGTTCATGCAGGCGCCGGGGGCAGGCCGTGGGGGATGGGGCGCCGGGCAGGCAGCGGGGCTGCCGACGGACAGGGCCGGACCCGCATTATAGAAAGCCGCAACGGCCAGGCCCTGGCGGGCAGACCGGCCAATGCTATACTCGCAATCTTTGCCCCATCCGGCACAAGCCTCAAGTCTCCAGGATCCGCACGACCATGGCCACCGCTTCCAAAGCCAAGAAGAAAACCGTCCGCCTGGCCTCGGGCCGCAAGCGCGCCCGCCAGGACGTCAAGCTCAACGCCGCCAACACGGCGCTGCGCTCGAAGTTCCGCACCGTCGTCAAGAACGTGCAGAAGGCGCTGGACAAGGCCGCCGCCGGCGGCGACAAGGCGGCTCCGGCCGAACTGTTCAAGACCGCCCAGCGCGTGATCGACTCGATCGCCGACAAGGGCATCTTCCACAAGAACAAGGCCGCCCGCCACAAGAGCCGGCTGTCGGCCAAGATCAAGGCGCTGAACGCCCCTGCCGCTGCGGCCTGATCGGCCTGCGGATGAAGCACAAGGGCCCGCTTCGGCGGGCCTTCTGCTTTGAGGCCCGCTTCGGCGAGCCCTTTGCTTTGAGGCCCGCTTCGGCGGGCCTTTTGTTCGGGGTTCAGCCCGCGCCGGGCGGGTCCGGCAGCAGACAGGCCTCGACCACCTGCAGTTCGTTGTCGCGGGCGAAGTTCATCACGAAGTCCCAGGCCATCGGCTCGAGGTCGCGCAGCGCCTCGCTGACGATCACGCACTTGACGCCGTCGATCACCCGCGGCACGCAGTACGGCGAGTAGCGGATATGCGCGCCGATGCCCACGCCCTTCGGCTGGAAGCTCGACAGCGCGCCGGCGAGCCGTTCCGACCAGTCGCTGGGCCGGAAGGCGCGGCCACTGCGGGTGATGCCCTGGATGAATAACTGGCGCGGTTTGGCTGCTTGCGTCATGCGGGCCGATCACGGGATGGGGGCGGACCAGACCGCACCCCCTGGAAAACCCTGTATTGTGCCGCGGAAGTGCTGCAACGCAGCATGCACAACGCGCGCACGGCGGCTGTCGCGCGTGACGTGCCGGTTTTCCGGGGGCCTGGCCCTAAAATCGGTGTCGCGCGCCGGCGGGCCGCCCAGGTGGACACCCGGGTGACCGATCGCCGGCTTTTTCATTCTTCGCCCATCCATCCGGAGCCTTGCGATGACGTCCCACTTGATGAACACCTACGGCCGGCTGCCCTTTGCGCTGTCGCATGGCCGAGGCTGCCGCGTCTGGGACACCGAAGGCCGCGAATACCTCGACGGCCTCGGCGGTATCGCCGTCAACACGCTGGGCCATGGCCATCCCAAACTGGTGCCGGCGCTGCAGGAGCAGGTCGCCCGGCTGATCCACTGCAGCAACTACTATGCCGCGCCGATGCAGGAGGCGCTGGCCGCCAGACTGTGTGAAATGTCCGGCCTGGATGCGGTGTTCTTCTGCTCGACCGGGCTCGAGGCCAACGAGGGCGCGCTGAAGATCGCGCGCAAGTTCGGCCACGACAAGGGCATCGCCCGGCCCGAGATCATCGTCTACGACAAGGCCTTCCACGGCCGCTCGATCGCCACGCTGTCGGCCACCGGCAACCCTAAGGTGCAGAAGGGCTTCGAGCCGCTGGTCGAGGGCTTCGTGCGGCTGCCGCTGAACGACCTGGACGCTGTGCGTGCGGCGGTGCAGGGCAACCCGAACATCGTCGCGATCTTCCTCGAGACGATCCAGGGCGAAGGCGGCATCAACCCGACGCGCTGGGAGGTGCTGCGCGGGCTGCGCCAGATCTGCGACGAGCACGACCTGCTGCTGATGCTCGACGAGGTGCAGTGCGGCATCGGCCGCACCGGCAAGTGGTTCGCCCACCAGTGGGCCGGCATCGTGCCCGACGTGATGCCGCTGGCCAAGGGCCTGGGCTCGGGCGTGCCGATCGGCGCGATCGTCGCCGGGCCGCGCGCCAAGGACGTGCTGCAGCCCGGCAACCACGGCACCACCTTCGGCGGCAACCCGCTGGCGATGCGCGCCGGCATCGAGACGCTGCGCATCATGGAAGAGGACGGCCTGCTGGCCAACGCCGCGGCGATGGGCGAGCGCATCCGCGCCGGGCTGACCGAGGGCTGGCGCGGCCTGGCCGGCATCCGCGAGATCCGCGGCCAGGGCCTGATGATCGGCATCGAGCTCGACCGGCCGTGCAACGAACTGCTGCTGAAGGCGGCCAACGCCGGCCTGCTGCTGTCGATCACCGCCGACAGCGTGATCCGGCTGTTGCCGCCGCTGATCCTGAGCGCCGCCGAGGCCGACGAGCTGGTGGCGATCCTGGTGCCGCTGGTGCGCGACTTCCTTGCCGTGCAGCCCGCATGAAGCCGGGGTACAGCCTGATGAAGCATTACCTGCAGTTCAAGGACCTGCGCGCCGAGGAATACGCCTACCTGTTCGAGCGCACCCGGCTGATCAAGACCCGCTTCAAGAACTACGAGCGCTACCAGCCGCTGACCGACCGCACGCTGGCGATGATCTTCGAGAAGGCCAGCACCCGCACCCGGGTCAGCTTCGAGGCCGGCATGTACCAGATGGGCGGCTCGGTGGTTCACCTGACCACCGGCGACAGCCAGCTCGGCCGGGCCGAGCCGATCGAGGATTCGGCGCGGGTGATCAGCCGGATGGTCGACCTGGTGATGATCCGCACCTACGAGCACACCAAGATCGAGCGCTTCGCGGCGTTCTCGCGCGTGCCGGTGATCAACGGGCTGACCAACGAGTTCCACCCCTGCCAGATCCTGGCCGACGTGTTCACCTACATCGAGCAGCGCGGATCGATCCAGGGCAAGGTGGTGGCCTGGGTCGGCGACGGCAACAACATGGCCAACACCTGGCTGCAGGCGGCCGAGATCCTGGGCTTCAGGCTGCACGTCAGCACGCCCGGCGGCTACGAGGTCGACCCGAAGGTCGGCGGGATCTCGACGGACGACTGCTACAAGGTCTTCGCGAACCCGCTCGACGCCTGCCGCGACGCCGACCTGGTGACCACCGACGTCTGGACCAGCATGGGCTACGAGGCCGAGAACGAGGCCCGCGTCAAGGCCTTCGCCGACTGGTGCGTCGACGCCGAGATGATGGCCGCCGCCAAGCCCGACGCGCTGTTCATGCACTGCCTGCCGGCGCACCGCGGCGAGGAGGTGGCCGCCGAGGTGATCGACGGCCCGCAGTCCGTCGTCTGGGACGAGGCCGAGAACAGGATGCACGTGCAGAAGGTGCTCATGGAGTACCTTCTGCTCGGCCGGATCGGCTGAAGGCCGATCCGGTGGCGCGCCAGCGCCGGGCCGGACTCCAGGCGTGATGCACCGGTCAAGGGTGCCCAGGGGCTCGCCGTTGCCCGGCAGCTCCCGCTGATCCGCCGTCCGACGGCGGTCTCGGGCCGTCGCCCTCCGCTGCGGGGCGGCGATGAACGGTCGCCGCCGCCACCGGCAGGCCGACGTCATCACGAGGTCACGGGGTCGTCACCGCGACGTCACATCGAATGGAAATAGTCCGCGGGTTGCGGACGACCGGCCATTTCGCGGGCCGTCCTTGCGACATCACCACCGAATTCGCCAGGAGCACCAGATGAAGGGTCATTCCCATCCGACCAACGACGTGTCGTTGAACCCGTCCGGCAACCGCTCGATCCGCGACGTCATCGACGCGGTGAGCACCAGCCGCCGCCAGTTCGTCAAGGGCGGCGTCGGCGCCGCCGCGCTGGCCACCGCCGGGGGCCTGACGCTGGGCGGCCTGGTCAGTACCGTGCAGGCCGCGCCGGTGCCCCCGGGCCCGGGCTTCCCCGGCATCGGTTTCGACAGCATTCCGGCCAGCACCGACATCGATCCGGGCACCGGCTCCAAGCTCGCCGACATGGTGAAGGTGCCGGCCGGCTACACCGCCCAGCTCTTCGTCGCCTGGGGCGATCCGATCATGCCGGGTGGCGCGCCGTTCATCGGCGACGCCAGCGAGACGGCCGCCGACCAGATGAAGCAATACGGCATGCACAACGACGGCATGCACTTCTTCCCGCTGCTCGGCACCGGCGGCAAGCCCGGCAGCACCCGCGGCCTGCTGTGCGTGAACCACGAGTACACGCACGAGGACATCCTGTTCACCGACGGCCAGGTGGGTGGCGGCTACACCATCGCCAAGACGCGCAAGTCGCAGGCCGCTCACGGCCTGTCGGTGCTGGAGGTCCGCAAGGCCGGCGGCAGGTGGATGGTCACCAAGACTTCGCCGTTCGGCCGCCGCATCACGGCCAACACGCCGATGAAGATCTCGGGGCCGGCGGCGGGCCATGCGCTGATGATGACCCGCGAGTTTGTCATCACCGACCTCGCCAGCACGCCCACCGGCGGCACGACCGACGGCCGCAAGGCCCATGGCACGATCAACAACTGCGCGAACGGCTACACCCCCTGGGGCACCTACCTGACCTGCGAAGAGAACTTCAACGGCAACTTCGGCGGCAGCGGGCTCGTCGACACCTCGACCACCACCGAGATCGGCAAGCTCAACCGCCGCTACGGCCTCAGCGCCGGCGGCTTCGGCTACCGCTGGCATACCACCGACCCGCGATTCGACCTGACGACCAACCCGAACGAGGCGCACCACTTCGGATGGGTCGTCGAAGTCGATCCCTACGACCCGAAGTCGACCCCGGTCAAGCGCACGGCGCTGGGCCGCTTCAAGCACGAGAGCGCGCAGTACGTGGTCGACAAGGACGGCCGCCTGGGCGTGTACATGGGCGATGACGAGCGCAACGAGTACATCTACAAGTTCGTCGCCACGAAGCCCTGTTCGCCGACGAATCGCGCCGCCAACCGCAACCTGCTCGACGAAGGCACGCTGTACGTCGCGCGCTTCGACGCCGACCTGACCGGCGTCTGGCTGCCGCTGACGCCGGGCGCCATCGGCAAGGACGGCGTCGCGCTGCGCGACAACCCGAACTTCAGCGGTGCCAACGACGCCGAAGTGCTGGCCAAGATCCTGATCAAGGCGCGCATGGCCGGCGATGCCGTGGGCGCGACGATGATGGACCGCCCGGAGTGGACCGGCGCCCGGCCGCGCATCCTCGGCTTCGACGAGGTCGAGGTGTACTGCACCCTGACCAACAACAACCGTCGTGGCACCCTGCCCGCGTCCGTGATGGCGGCCGACGGGTCGACCGCGGCCGGCTCGGCCCGCCCGCCGGTGGATGCCGCCAACCCGCGCGAAGACAACGTCTACGGCCACATCATCCGCTGGCGCGAGACCGGCAAGTCGGTGACCGCCACCACCTTCGCCTGGGACCTGTTCGTGCAGGCCGGCGATGCCGCCACCGCCAAGCCGGCCAAGCCGACCAACGACTACCAGGGCAACATCGTCGATGCGCCCAACGGCAGCGCCGACTACGGTGCCCCCGATGGTCTGTGGTTCGACCCGTTCGGCCGGCTGTGGGTGCAGACCGATCAGGTCGGCGACGGCTCGGGCGACTGGGTCAACATCGGCTCGAACGTGATGGTCTGCGCCGACCCGAACACCGGCGAGACCCGCCGCTTCATGACCTCGCCGAACAAGTGCGAGGTGACCGGCGTGGCGATGACGCCGGACGGCAGGACGATGTGGGTCGGCATCCAGCACCCGGGCGAGGATTCGGCGTCCGCCAACCCGACGCAGTTCTCGAACTGGCCGCAGGGCCAGTTCGCGGTCGAGTCCGACGGCCTCACCGTGCTGCCGCCGGGACGCCCGCGCTCGTCCGTGGTGGTGATCACCAAGAACGACGGCGGCGTGATCGGCACCTGAGCCCGCTCTCCAACCTCCAACTTTCGAAACCCATCATGAAACCGCACTTCCTTGCCGCGGCCGCCCTGCTGGCCGCCACCACGCTGCCGGCGCAGGCCGACCTGGTCGGCAGCCCCGCCGCGATCACCGGGCCGCGCAACACCATCGACTTCGAGTCCTATGACGGCCTCTTCACCACCGGGCCCGAGTCGCTCGCCGCCGACCTGGTCTTCACCGGCGACGAAGGCACCGAGCTCGGCGCCTACGTGCGCGACCTGGGCGACAACGGCGCCTGGGGCGCGGGCAACCACTTCGTGGCCTCCGGCTTCGTCGGCGAGCTTCGCTTCACGTTCGGCGAACTGGCCGCCGGCGCCGGCGCCTTCGTGAACCACTTCGCCCTCGACGCGCTGGAGGGCTGGGCGGTGGTTGTGTCCGCCTACGGCGACAACAACCAGATCATCGAGACCCACACGCTGAGCATCGACACCGGCTTCGACAGCTACGGCGACGGCCGCTTCGTCGGCATCGACCGCGCGACGGCGGACATCCGTTCGATCTCGTTCAAGGGCGTCGGCGTGGTGGCAGACAACTTCACCTACACCTCCGCCGTGCCCGAGCCCGAGCGCTACGCGCTGATGCTCGCGGGGCTGGGCACGATCGGGCTGCTGGCGCGGCGCCGGCGCGCCTGACTCCGGCCGCGACCGACCGCGACCGGCCGCGACCTGCCGGGCCCGCTGGCGCGGCTGCCGCGGCGGCCTGCGGCGGGCGCTAACATCGGGTGCCGTTGCCCGGCCCGGGCCCGCGTGACGGGCAGGGGCGCCGCCGGCCGCCCAGCCCATGAAGACCGCCCTGCTCACCGATCTGCATGCCAACCGCGAGGCGGTGGAGGCGGTGCTGGACGCGGCAAGGGCGCAGGGCGCGCAGCGCTGGGTGCTGCTCGGCGACTTCGTCGGCTACGGCGCCGATCCGGCCTGGGTGGTCGACCGGGTGCGCGAGCTGGTGCGCCAGGGCGCGCTGGCGGTGATGGGCAACCACGACCAGGCCGTGGTGCGCGGCGCAGCGCCGCAGATGCGGCCCGACGCCCGCTACGTGGTCGAGTGGACCCGCGCCCAGCTCGACGCGGCGCATATCGACTTCCTGGCCAGCCTGCCGCTGGTGCAGCGCGCCGGCGACCATCTCTACGTGCACGCCAACGCCTGGGCGCCGGCGGGCTGGGACTACATCCAGGGCCGCAGCGAGGCGGTGCGCAGCATGAACGCCACCGACAGCCGCTACACCTTCTGCGGCCACATGCATGAGCCCATGCTCTACAACCTGTCGGGCGCCGGCAAGGCGGGCGATTTCGTGCCGACGCCGGGCGTGCCCATCCCGGTGCCGCCGCACCGGCAGTGGCTGGTGATCCCGGGCTCGGCCGGGCAGCCGCGCGACGGCAATCCGGCAGCCTGCTGGGCGATGTTCGACGAAGCCGAGCGCAGCATCACCTTCCACCGCGTGCCCTACGACCACGAAGCCGCGGGCGCCAAGATCCGCGCGGCCAAGCTGCCGCAGCGGCTGGCCGCGCGCCTGGAAGACGGCCAGTGATGATTCCCCGAGAGGCGGCTTCGGCGCGTCCCCCCCAGGCGGGCGACGCCAGCGGCCCGGCGCGGCCGCTGCCGCGGCGTCCGCTCGATGCGCTTCGGTGCGTGCGGCGGGGGTGGCAGCCCGGCGCCATGGATCGCTGAATGGACTCGCGGCTCTACAGCCAGACGCTGGGCTACAACGGCAAGGGCGGCAACAACGCGCCCAGCCTGCTGGCCGCGGGCATGGTGATCGACCGCTTCGAGCTGGTCGAGAAGCTGCACGTCGGCGGCATGGCCCACCTGTGGAAGGTGCAGGAGGTCAACCACCGGGGCGATTCGCGGCTCGAGCTGATCATGAAGGTGCCGCGCATCAAGGGCGGCGAGGACCCGGCGACGATCGTCGGCTTCGAGGTCGAGATGATGATCATGCCGATGCTCAGCGGCCGGCATGTGCCGAAGTTCATCGCCAAGGGCGACTTCACCCGCCAGCCCTACATCGTGATGGAGCGCATCGCAGGCCCGTCGCTGCGGCCGCGCCTGGACGAGGTGCCGCTGGCGCTGGACGAGGTCATCGAGATCGGCTCGCGGGTGGCCACCGCGCTGCACGACCTGCACCGCCAGCACCTGGTGCACCTGGACGTCAAGCCCAGCAACATCCTGTTCCGCGACGACGGCACCGCGGTGCTGGTCGATTTCGGCCTGTCGCGCCACGACCACCTGCCCGACCTGCTCGACGAGGAGTTCAGGCTGCCGATGGGCACCGGGCCCTACATGTCGCCCGAGCAGGTGCAGTTCGTCCGCAACGACCCGCGCAGCGACCTGTTCGCGCTGGGCGTGATGCTCTACCACTTCACCACCGGCGAGCGGCCGTTCGGCCAGCCCGAGACCGTGCGGGGCCTGCGCCGGCGGCTGTACATCGACCCGGTGCCGCCGCGGTCGCTGCGCCCCGACTGCCCGCCCTGGCTGCAGGAGGTGATCCTGCGCTGCCTCGAGGTGGACACCGCGCGCCGCTACCAGACCGCCGCGCAGCTGGCGCTGGACCTGCAGGACCCGGGCCAGGTGGCGCTGACCCGGCGCGCCGAGAAGCTGCAGACGAGCGGCCTGGTCAAGACCTTCAAGCGCTGGTTCTTCGCGCTCGGCGCCGAGCCCGCGCGCAACCGCGCCAACGTCGTCGACCAGCTGGTGCGCAGCCCGATCGTCATGGCCGCGGTCGACATCGACAACGCCACCACCGAGCTGCTGCAGCAGCTGCGCGAGACGGTGCGCCGCATCGTGCTGACCGAGCCCGGTGCGCGGCTGGCCTGTGTCAGCGTGATGCGGATCGCCCGCATCGGGGTCGACGACTTGGTCGACGCCGAGGGCCGCAGCCGTCATGTCAAGCAGCTGGTCGCGCTCAAGCACTGGGCGCGACCGATCAGCAAGGCGCTGAACCTGGACGAAGGCCGGCTGACTTTCCACGTGCTGGAGGCGCCCGACGCCGCCGCCGCGATCGTCGAGTTCGCGCAGCGCAACCAGGCCGACCACATCGTGATGGGCGCGCGCGGCTCGTCGGCGATGCGCCGGCTGCTGGGCAGCGTGTCGTCGGCGGTGGTGGCGCAGTCGCCGTGCACGGTCACCGTCGTGCGGGCCGCCGGCGCGGCGATCGGCGCCGAAGAGACCGCCGCGGCCGTGGCGCCGGCGGGCGACCGTGCGGCCGCCGAGGCCCGCCCGCGCGGCCGGTGAGGCGCCCCGGCGACCGAGGCCGTGCCCGAGGACAACGCGTGCACCCGCTGCGGCGCCTGCTGCGCGGCGTTCCGGGTCGATTTCGCGCGGGCCGAGCTGCAAAGCGAAGGCGGCACGGTGCCCGACGGCCTGGCCGACGGGCTGACCGGCAGCCTGTGCCGGATGCGCGGCACCGACCACGCCCGGCCGCGCTGCGCCGCGCTGGTCGGCGCCGTCGGTGCGCGGGTGGCCTGCGCAATCCACGAGTGGCGCCCCTCGCCCTGCCGCGAGTTCGGCCTGCGCGCGCCGCAGGGCCTGGGCGACGAGGCCTGTGCCCGGGCGCGAGCGCGCCACGGCCTGCCGCCGCTGCCGATGTGAGGCTAGGGCTGGCGGGCCGCGGCGCCCTGCTGCGTCATGCGGCTGACCACCAGCACCGCCTGGGTGCGCGAATTCACGCCCAGCGTGCGCAGCACGGCCGCGACATGGTCCTTCACGGTGTCGACCGAGACGTTCAGCTCGCGCGCGATCAGCTTGTTCGGCAGGCCCTTGAGCAGCAGCGCCAGCACATCGGTCTGGCGCGGCGTGAGCCCCAGCGACGCCATCCCGACGCGCAGGCCGCCGACCGCCAGCGGTGAACCGGTTGCCGGCGCCTGGCCGGCCTCGCCGGGCATCGGGCGCATCACCGCCGGCGCGGTGTCGCCGGCCGAGGCCGGCGTCGTGCCCGAGGTGGGCGCCGGGATGCGGCCGGCCGCGGCATCGGCGGCGGCGGCGGCATCGGCCAGCTTCATGCCCGGCAGCCGCACCAGGCTCAGCAGGGCCGGCGGAATGAACACGCCGCCGGCCAGCACCAGGGACAGCGCCTCGAACAGCTCGCGGTTCGACGAACGCTTGGGCACGAAGCCCATCGCCCCCATGTCGACCGCGCGCACCATGTCCGACAGCTTCTCGGTCGCCGAGATCACCACCACCGGCAGCGCCGGGTGGCGCAGACGCAGGTCGGCCAGCACCGCGAAACCGTCGACCTTCTCGCCCAGCGACAGGTCCAGCAGCACCAGCTCGACGCCGCCGTCGCGTGCCAGCAGCGCGAAGGCGTCGTCGGGGTTGTCGGCGCTGAGGACCTCGATGTGATCGTCCAGCGTCTGGATGATGGCCTCGAGCGCCGACAGGATCAGCGGGTGGTCGTCGACCAGCAGCACTTTCATGGTCGCTCGATCGCCTGTTCAGCCGGTGAAGCGGCGCGAGATCGCCTCGGCGATGCAGACCGGCTTGTCCTGGCCCTCGCGCTCGATGACGACCTCGGTCGTGACCTGGGCGCCGCGCGGGATGGGCTCGAAGGCCTTCAGCCGGATCACGCCGCGCAGCCGGCTGCCCGCCGGCACCACGCCGGTGAAGCGCACCTTGTTCAGGCCGTAGTTGATGCTCATCGTCACGTCGTCGATGCACATCGCGCTGGCCACCAGCTCGGGCAGCAGCGACAGCGTCAGGAAGCCATGGGCGATCGGCGCGCCGTAGGGCCCGGCCCTGGCGCGCTCGACGTCGACGTGGATCCACTGATGGTCGCCGGTGGCCTCGGCGAACAGGTCGATGCGCCGCTGGTCGACCGTCACCCAGGGGCCGGTGGCCAGGGTCTGGCCGATCCTGTCCTGCAGCGAGGCCAGGGTGGCGAAGTGGACACGGGTGTCCTCGGCGGGTGCTGTCGTCATCGTTGCAGCCATTCGAGAAGCGCTTGCCATTGCGCCAGGTCGCGCTCGACGCGGCCGGCGGCCACGTCCCACAGCGTCAGGCCGCGGGCGGCCAGGTGCACGTAGTTCTGGGTGTCGCGCAGGTGGGTGATCGGCGCCTGCTTCAGCATCGACAGGAATTCGTGCAGGTGCTCGGTCGCGTGGGTGTGCTCCTTGACCCGCATCGCCACCAGCCCGACGGCGATCTTCTCGGCACGCTTGTGCTCGCGCACCTGCTGCAGGAAGGTGTAGGTCGCGGCCATGTCGAACGGGCTGGGCTGCAGCGGCACGAGCAGCTTGTCGGCCAGCTTCAGCACGGCCTCGAGCCGCTTGCCGTGCAGGCCGGCCGGGGTGTCGAGCACCAGGTGGGTGGTGCCCTTGGGCGGCCGCACCAGGTCGCCATCGACGACCTCCCAGCTGCGGATCGTCGGCAGCTGCGGCGCTCGCAGCGCCAGCCAGTGGCGGCTGCTCTGCTGGCGGTCGACGTCGCCGAGCATCACCGCATGGCCCTGGCGCGCCAGCCAGCCCGCGACATTGGTGGCCAGGGTGCTCTTGCCGACGCCGCCTTTCGGATTGGCCACCACGATCACCGGCATCTGTGCTCTCACCAGGGTTGCTTGGTCGAATGCTGATATGTTACGAGAGGCCGGATCGGCCCAGCCTAGGACCCAACCCCACCCATGCCCCGCATCCTGGTGCTGCTGGCCCACCCGCAACTGGAGCATTCGCGCGTCAACCGGGCGCTGGCGGATGCCGCCCGCGGCGCCGGCGCCGAACTGCGCGATCTCTATGCGCTGTACCCCGACTACCTGATCGACGTGGCGGCCGAGCAGGCGGCGCTGAAGGGCGTCGGGCTGCTGGTCTGGCTGCACCCGATCCACTGGTACGGCATGCCGCCGCTGCTGAAGCTGTGGCTCGACGAGGTGTTCGGCTTCGGCTGGGCCTACGGGCCCGGCGGCGATGCGCTGCGCGGCGCCGACCTGTGGCTGGTCACTTCCACCGGCGGGGCCGAGGCCTCGTACCGCAGCGACGGTCACAACCGCTACTTCTTCGACGCCTTCCTGCCACCCTACGAGCAGACCGCCGCGCTCGCCGGCCTGCGCTTCCTGCCGCCGCTGCTGCTGCACGGCGCGCATCGGGCGAGCGACGCCGACATCGCCGCCCATGCGGCGGTGTTCGCCGACCGGCTGGCCCGCTATCCGGATTGGCCGGAACTGGCCGAACTGCCCGAATGCCCGGCCTGCGCGGTGCCGACCGACGCCCGGCCGGCTGATTGACGGACCGACCGGCAATGGAGCACGGCGGCTGGATCGCCAACGCGCTGGTCTACCTCGCCGCCGCGGTGCTGGCGGTGCCGCTGGCGCGGCTGCTGGGCCTGGGCGCGATCATCGGCTACCTGGCCGCGGGCATCGTGATCGGGCCCTGGGGGCTGAAGCTGGTCGACGACCCGGCGGCGATCCTGCATTTCGCCGAGTTCGGCGTCGTGCTGATGCTGTTCCTGGTCGGGCTGGAGCTCGAGCCGCGCCGGCTGTGGGCGATGCGGCGGCCGATCTTCGGCGTCGGCAGCGTGCAGCTGCTGGGCTCGGCGGCGCTGATGACCGGCGCCGGTCTGGCCGCCGCGCTGGCCTGGCCGCTGCCCTGGTCCATTGCGCTGGTGGCCGCGCTGGGGCTGGCGATGTCGTCGACCGCGATCGGCCTGGGCGCGCTGGCCGAGCGCAACCTGATGGCCACCGCGTCGGGCCAGAACGTGCTGTCGGTCGCGCTGCTGCAGGACATTGCGGCGATCCCGATCCTGGCGCTGGTGCCGCTGCTGGCGCTGGACGCCGGCGGGCCCGGCGGCGGCGGCAGCGGCTGGCTCGCCGCGGCCAGGGCGCTGGGCGTGGTCGCCGCGATCATCCTCGGCGGCCGCCTGCTGCTGCGCCCGGCGCTGCGCTGGATCGCCCGCAGCGACACGCCCGAGATCTTCACCGCCGCGGCGCTGCTGCTGGTGGTGGCCACCGCGGCGCTGATGCAGTCGGTGGGCCTGAGCATGGCGCTGGGCGCCTTCCTCGCCGGCGTGCTGCTGGCCGAGAGCGAGTACCGGCGCGAGCTGGAGACCGACCTCGAGCCGTTCAAGGGCCTGCTGCTGGGGCTGTTCTTCATCGCCGTGGGCATGAGCATCGACTTCGCCGTGGTGCTGGCGCATCCGGCGCTGATGGCCGCGGTGGTGGTCGGCTTCCTGGCCCTGAAGGCGCTGGTGCTGTGGGGCCTGGCGCGCGCGGTCGGCCTGCCGCTGCTCGAGCGGCCGGTGTTCGTGGTGCTGCTGGCGCAGGGCGGCGAGTTCGGCTTCGTGGTGTTCCAGGCGGCGCAGCAATCGGGCGTGATGGACGCGCCGACCGCCTCGTTCCTGGTCGCCGCGGTCGCGGTGTCGATGCTGCTGACGCCGCTGCTGCTGCTGGGCGCCGACCGCTGGTGGGTGCCCAAGCTGGCCGCGCGGGCCGGCCGCGGCGCTGCGGCAAGGCCGGCCGAGCTCAGCGAGCCGCAGCATGCGCCGGTGATCATCGCCGGCTTCGGCCGCTACGGCCAGATCGTCGGCCGGCTGCTCAACGCCAGCGGCCTGTCGGCCACCGTGCTCGAGCACGACGCCGACCAGGTCGAGACGGTGCGCCGCTTCGGCTGGCGGGTGTTCTACGGCGACGCGACCCGGCTCGACCTGCTGCGCACCGCCGGCGCCGCCGAGGCCCGGGTGCTGGTGCTGGCGATCGACGACATCGAGCAGAGCCTGAAGGTGGCGGCCCTGGTGCGCGAGCACTTTCCGCAGCTGGCGGTGGTCGCCCGCGCCCGCAACGTGAGCCACTACTACCGGCTGAAGCAGCTGGGCGTCACGCGCATCGAGCGCGAGCTGCTCGACGCCTCGCTGGCGAGCGGGCGCCGCGTGCTCGAGCTGATGGGCTGGCAGCCGCATGCGGCGCGCAACCAGGCGCTGCGCTTCCGCGCCCACAACATCGAGCTGGTCGAGCAGATGGCGCCGCACCTGGGCGACGAACAGAAGCTGATCGCGCTGGCCAAGCAAGGCCGCCAGCAGCTCGAGACGATGTGGGCGCAGGAGCGCGCCGCACAGGCCGCGCAGCGCAACCGCCAGGGCTGGCACGGCGACGACGAAGCGGCCGACCGATAGGTCGGCCAGGGCTGCCTATCCCGGCGCGGCGTGCAGCAGACCGGCCCTGGCGAGTCAGGCCAGGGTGCAGGCGTCCTCGAAGCTCAGACGCGGGTTGCGCGCGAACACCTTGCTCGGGTCGCCGCGGCCCAGCGTGCAGATGAAGTTGCTCCTGACCGCCGTGCCGGCGAAGAAGGCGGCATCGAGCTTGGCCTTGTCGAAACCGCTCATTGGCCCGCAGTCCAGCCCCAGCGCGCGCGCGGCGATGATCATGTAGCCGCCCTGCAGGCTGGAATTTCGGAACGCCGATTCCTGGATCATCGCGTCCTTGCCGGCGAACCACGACCGGGCGTCGACATGCGGGAACAGCTGCGGCAGCTTGTCGTGGAAGGCCAGGTCCATGCCGACGATCACCGTCACCGGCGCCTGCTGGATCTTGGCCACGTTGCCGGGCGACACGCATTCGAGCAGCCGGGCCTTGGCCTCGGCACTGCGCACGAAGACGAATCGCGCCGGGCAGGAGTTGGCCGCCGTCGGGCCGAACTTCAGCAGGTCATAGAGCTCGCGCAGCTGCGCGTCGGGCACCGGATGGTCGAGGTAGCCGTTCTGGGTGCGGGCTTCGGTGAACAGCTGGGCGGTGGTCAGGGACATGGAAGGAGAGCCTTCGGGCAGGAAAAGCCGACAATTGTCGAATGTTCCAACCGTCCCAGCACGATGTACGGCGATTCTTCTGCGAGACCTGGCGCAAGCAGCGCGCGGGCGCACCGCTGACGCCGATGGAGGCGATGGCCGCCGACTGGATCGCCGAACACCCCGAATACCACGCCGACCTGGCCGACGCGGAGGCCGCGGTGGCCGCCCGCTATGCGGTCGAGGACGGCCGTACCAACCCCTTCCTGCACCTGGCGATGCACCTGTCGATCGCCGAGCAATGCAGCATCGACCAGCCCACCGGCATCCGCCAGGCGGTGGCGCTGCTGGCAGCGCGCCGCAACCTGCTGCACGAGGCCCACCATGAGGTGATGGAGTGCCTGGGCGAGATGATTTGGGCCAGCCAGCGCAGCGGGCTGCCGCCCGACGGCCAGGCCTACCTCGACGCGGTGCGGCGGCGCGCGACCCGCTGAATGTCCGTGACCGCAGCCGGCGCCGGTCAGGCCGCCGGCGCGTAGCCCTCTTCGGTCAGCGCCGCGGCGAAGGCCTGCGCCGGCTGGCTCGATTCGATCTGCACACGGTGGCTGGGCAGGTCGATCTGCACGGTGGCGCCCTGGTCCACGCGCTGCACCGTCTCGGTGACGGCGCGAACGCAATGGCCGCAGGTCATGGTGGGCAGGGTCAGCTCGATCATCGGGGGCTCCGGGGCATTGCATCAGCGCAAGCCGATATTCTGCGCCCGGCGCTAGGATGCCGGCCATGTCCGATGCCGTCACGCTGCAGCTGCCGATCGCCGGGATGACCTGCGCCAGCTGCGTGGCCCGGGTCGAGAAGGCGATCGCGCGCGTGCCGGGGGTGCAGGAGGCCAGCGTCAACGGGGCCACCGAGCAGGCCCGGCTGCGCGTGGACGGCAGCAGCGCCGGCGCCACCGCGCTGGCGGTCGCCGCCGCGGTCGGCAAGGCCGGCTATGCGATCCCCGAGGACGCGCTGCGCCTGCGCATCGACGGCATGACCTGCGCCAGCTGCGTGGCCCGGGTCGAGAAGGCGCTGACGCGGGTGCCCGGCGTGCTGCGGGCCAGCGTCAACCTCGCGACGTCGACCGCCGAGGTGCAGCGTCTGGCCGGCAGCGCCGCCGACGCCGACCTGATCGCCGCGGTGCAGCGCGCCGGCTACCAGGCCGCGCCGATCGCCGACGGCGCCACGCCGGCACCGCACCAGGGTGACGAGGGCTGGAAAGTGGCGCTGGCCGCGCTGCTGTCGGCGCCGCTGGTGCTGCCGATGGCCGGCGACCTGGTCGGCACGCACTGGATGCTGCCGGCGTTCTGGCAATGGCTTCTGGCCACGCCGGTGCTGGGCTGGCTGGGCGCGCGCTTCTTCGTCGCCGGCTGGAAGGCGCTGCGCGCCGGCGCCGGCAACATGGACCTGCTGGTGGCCACCGGCACCAGCGCCGCCTACGGCCTGAGCCTGGCGACGTGGTGGCGCGACCCGGCCGGCATGCCGCACCTGTATTTCGAGAGCGCCGCGGTGGTGATCACACTGGTGCTGTTCGGCAAGTGGCTGGAGGCGCGCGCCAAGCGCCGCACGCTGGTCGCGCTGGACGGCCTGCGCGCGCTGCGGCCCGACACCGCGCGGCTGCGCCGCGGCGGCACCGAGCAGACCGTGCCGCTGGCCCAGGTGCAGCCCGGCGACGAGGTCGTCGTGCGCCCCGGCGAGCGGCTGCCGACCGACGGCGTGGTGGTCGAGGGCCGCAGCCACCTCGACGAATCGCTGCTGACCGGCGAGAGCCTGCCGGTCGCCCGCGAGGCCGGCGACCGCGTCACCGGCGGCGCGATCAACGGCGAGGGCCCGCTCGTCGTGCGCACCACCGCGGTCGGCGCCGCCAGCATGCTGTCGCAGATCGTCGCGATGGTCGAATCGGCGCAGGCGCACAAGGCGCCGATCCAGCAGACGGTGGACCGGGTGGCGGCGGTGTTCGTGCCGGTGGTGTTCGGCGTCGGATTCGTGACCCTGCTGGGCTGGGGCCTGGCGCGCGGCGACTGGGCCGACGCGCTGATCCATGCCGTGTCGGTGCTGGTGATCGCCTGCCCCTGCGCGCTGGGCCTGGCGACGCCGGCCACGCTGATGGTCGGCACCGGGCTGGCGGCGCGCCGCGGCATCCTGGTGCGCGACGCCCAGGCGCTGGAGCTGATGCGCGCAGTGGCCGTGGTCGCCTTCGACAAGACCGGCACGCTGACCGAGGGCAGACCCCGGCTGGTCGAGCGCCTCGACGCGGCCGGCAGCGCCGACGACCTGCTGGCGCTGGCCGCCGCGCTGCAGGCAGCCAGCGAACACCCGCTGGCGCGCGCGGTCAGCCAGGCCGCGGCGGCGGCCGGCGTTGCCGTGGCCAGGGCCGAGACGCCGCGAGCCGTGGCCGGCCGCGGCATCGAGGGCCGGGTGGACGGCCGCAGGCTCGCACTGGGCAGCAGCGTCTGGATGGCCGAACTGGGCATCGCCGACGCCGCGCTGGCGGCCCGGGCCCGGGTCTGGGGCGCGATGGGCCGCAGCGTGTCCTGGCTGGCCGACCTGACGCCGGGCCGAGCGCCGCGGGCACTGGGTCTGCTGGCCTTCGGCGACCACCCCAAGCCGGGCGCCGCAGCCGCGGTGGCGTCGCTGCAGCACGAAGGCCTGCGGGTGGTGCTGGTCAGCGGCGACAACCGCGGCGCGGCCGAGGCGCTGGCGCGCGAGGTCGGCATCACCGACCCCCGGGACGTGCACGCCGAGGTGCTGCCGGCCGACAAGGCGCGGGTGCTGCAGGCGCTGCGCGAGGGCCTGAGCGCCGACGCGCGGGTCGCGATGGTCGGCGACGGCGTCAACGACGCGCCGGCGCTGGCCGCCGCCGACGTCGGCCTGGCGATGACCCATGCCGAAGGCGGCGGCACCGATGTCGCGATGCAGACCGCCGGCCTGGTGCTGCTGCGCGGCGACCCGCTGCTGGTCGCCGAGGCGCTGCAGCTGTCGCGCGCGATCACCCGGCGCATCCGGCAGAACCTGTTCTGGGCCTTCGCCTACAACGTGGTCGGCATCCCGCTGGCGGCCTTCGGCCTGCTGAGCCCGGTGGTGGCCGGCGCGGCGATGGCGCTGTCGTCGGTCAGCGTGGTGACCAACGCGCTGCTGCTCGGCCGCTTCAGGCCGCGGACCTGAGGCCCGGGGTCAGCGCCGCTGGCGCAGCACCTCGTCGCCGGCCCACAGCCCGTCGAGCTGCGGGAAGTTCCAGCGGCCCGGCGGCTCGCGGCCGACGATGCGGTCGGGCGCACCCTGCGACAGGTCCAGCGTCTGCGGCGTGATCGGCAGGTCGGTGACGGTCGAGAAGAACACCTTGACCCAGGGCGCCGTCAGCGCCGCAGGGTTCTGCTCGATCACCACCGCCAGCCGTCCCGATTGCAGCCGCACCAGCGCGCCGTTCGGATAGATGCCCAGGCTGCAGACGAAGTGGCTGAAGACCGCGCGGTCGAAATGGCCCGACCACGAGGCCATGCGGGCGATCGATTTGGCCGGGTCCCAGCCGGCCTTGTACGGCCGGTTGGAGGTGATCGCGTCGTAGACGTCGCACACCGCGCCCATGCGGGCCAGCGGCGACAGGTGCTCGCCTTCCAGGCCGTGCGGGTAGCCGCGGCCGTCGACGCGCTCATGGTGGTGCAGGCAGACATCGAGCACCGCCTCGCTGGCCCCCTGCCCTTCCTGCAGCATCTGCCAGCCGCGCTCGGGATGACCGCGGATCACCGCGAACTCGGCCTCGGTCAGCTTGGTCGTCTTGTTCAGGATCGCCTGCGGCATCGCCGCCTTGCCGAGGTCGTGCAGCAGGCCGGCCAGCCCGGCTTCGCGGCAGGCCGCGTCGTCCAGGCCCATCCGCTGCGCCAGCGCCACCATCAGCGCGCAGACCGCCACCGAGTGCATGTAGGAATAGTCGTCGGCCGTCTTCAGCCGCGCCAGGCTGACCAGGGCACCCGGATTGCGGAACACCGAGCGGGTGATGTCGTCGACCAGCGGCAGGCAGCGCTCGGCCTGCAGCGCATGGCCCAGCCGGGCCTCGGTGAACATCGCGCTGACCGCCTCGCGCGAGCGCTTGCACAGCTTTGCCGCCTGCTGCAGTTCCTCGGCCATGGACACCTGGGCCGGACGGGCTTCGGGCGCCGAAGGGTCCTTGCCATCCGGCGGCGCAGGCGGTGCCGACGGCGTGGTCTCGCGCCCGGCCCGCAGGAGTGGCGCGGCGGCGGCGTGGCGAGCGCGCCCGGGCGGCGCCGGCGTCGCGGCGCCGGCATCGGCGACGTCCAGGCCTCGCGCGGTGTCGATCCAGCATGTGCGCACCCCGCTCTCGCGCAGGCGGCGCAGGTCGGCGCCGTCGCGCAGGACGAAGCGGGTCTTCCAGAACGGATGGGCCAGCCAGTCGCCTTCGATCGAATGCAGGTGCATGCCCAGCCGCAACTGGGACACCTCGATCCGCTTCAGGTGGTCGCTGCGCTCGCCCATGGCCTGTCGGACCTATCGGCCGGCGGCGGGCCGGCTTGAGCGGCGCCGGCCACGAAAGACCGCTGCACCGGCAGCGGTTCTCGGGTGGCGCCGATGCGGGCTCAGCGCAGGCGCGACTGCGGCACCACCGCCAGTTCACCCGGCAGCGAGGCCAGGTAGCCGGCCACCTGCTTGAGCTCGGCGTGGCTGAAGGTGGGCTTCTTCTTGCCGTCGGCTTCCTGCACCACCTGGCTGCGCATCGACGCGTTGCTGCGGCCGACATGCGGGTTGCCGTCGGTCTGGTAGGCCTTCAGCGCGGCATACAGGTAGTCGGCATGCTGGCCGGCCAGGCGCGGGTAGGTCGGGTCGATCGGGGCGCTGAAGTTGGCGCCATGGCAGGCCACGCAGGCGGCCATGCGGTCCTTCAGCGGCTCGGGCACCGGCCTGGCCAGCGCGGTCGGCGCGGTGTTGCCGGCGGCCTTGCCCTGGGCCTCGTAGAAGGCGCCCAGGTCGGCCATGTCCTGCTCGGTCAGCGACGCGGCGATGCCGCGCATCGTCGGGTGCTTGCGGTCGCCCTTCTGGTAGGCGGTGAGCGCACTGGCGATGTACTTCGCGCTCTGGCCGGCGATCATCGGCACCTTGTAGACCTCGGGAAAGCTGGCCTGGTAGCCGACGATGCCGTGGCAGCCGATGCACATCTGGGCCTTGGCTTCGCCCTTGGCGGCGTCGCCCGCCGCAGCCTGGGCCAGCGCGTTCGGGCCGGCGACGGCCAGCAGCAGGGGAATCAGAAAGGATGCTGTCTTCATTGTCGGGCGGGCTGAGAGGGTGTCGCTGCGGGGGGAGGGCTGGACGGCCGCTGCGCCGTGGCCGGCAAGGCAGCGGCGAGCTTGCATCGAGGGCTGTCAACTTGAGGACGGGCGATTATAGAGGCGACCCTTATACTGATCCGGCTCCGGAATGGCCGCTCGACGGGCTGATCGAAGGGCTGCTTCCCCCCACTCTCCGACAGGGCCCTCAGCGGTCGACATCGCCATGAAGTTTCAAGGAACCGACAACTACGTCGCCACGCAGGATCTGATGCTCGCGGTGAACGCGGCGATCACGCTGAAGCGGCCGCTGCTGGTCAAAGGCGAACCCGGCACCGGCAAGACCATGCTGGCCGAGGAGGTGGCGTCGGCGCTGGACATGCCGCTGCTGCAGTGGCACGTCAAGAGCACGACCAAGGCACAGCAGGGCCTGTACGAATACGACGCGGTCAGCCGGCTGCGCGACAGCCAGCTCGCCGGCGTCGAGGGCTCGGCCAAGGTGCGCGACATCAGCAACTACATCGTGCGCGGCGTGCTTTGGCAGGCCTTCACCGCCGAGCAGCCGGTGGCGCTGCTGATCGACGAGATCGACAAGGCCGACATCGAGTTCCCGAACGACCTGCTGCGCGAGATCGACCGCATGGAGTTCTACGTCTACGAGACGCGCGAGCTGATCCGTGCGAAGCACCGGCCGCTGGTGTTCATCACCTCCAACAACGAGAAGGAGCTGCCCGACGCCTTCCTGCGCCGCTGCTTCTTCCACTACATCAAGTTCCCGGACGCGGACACGATGAAGAGCATCGTGCAGGTGCACTTCCCGGGCCTGAAGAAGGAACTGCTCGGCGCCGCGCTGAAGAACTTCTACGACGTGCGCAACCTGCCCGGGCTGAAGAAAAAGCCGTCGACCTCGGAGCTGCTCGACTGGTTGAAGCTCCTCGTCGCCGAGGACATCCCGCTCGAGGTGCTGCAGAGCAAGGACGAGAAGGTGTCGGTGCCGCCGCTGGTGGGTGCGCTGCTGAAGAACGAGCAGGACGTGAGCCTGTTCGAGAAGCTCGTGTTCATGCAACGGCATAACCGTTGACCCCCCGGAGCGCCTTCCCGCGCTCTCCCCCGGGGGGACGCCGCTGGCAGACCGGCGGCGCCGGATCCGCGGCGGCGCTCGATCTCTCAGGCGGAGTCTCATGAGTTTCACGACCCCTTTCAGCCTGCACGGCACCCACGCTTCGCTCGTGCCGCTCGACCTTTCCCACGCGGAGGCGCTGTGCGACGCGGTGCGTGACGGCGAGCTGTGGCGGCTCTGGTACACGGCGGTGCCTTCCCCCCAGGGCATGGTGGCGGAGATCGAGCGGCGGCTCGGGCTGCAGGCGAAGGGGTCGATGCTGCCGTTCACGGTGCTCGATGCCGAGGGCGTGCCCGCGGGCATGACCACCTACATGAACATCGACGCGGTGAACCGCCGGGTCGAGATCGGCAGCACCTGGTACACACGGCGGGTGCAGCGCACGCCGCTGAACACCGAGTGCAAGCTGATGCTGCTCACGCGGGCCTTCGACGAGCTGGACTGCATCGCCGTCGAGTTCCGCACCCACTTCTTCAACCACCAGAGCCGGCGCGGCATCGAGCGCCTGGGCGCCAAGCTCGACGGCGTGCTGCGCAGCCACCAGCGCGCCAGCGACGGCACGCTGCGCGACACCTGCGTCTACAGCATCGTCGCCGCCGAGTGGCCCACGGTGCGCTCGCACCTGCGCTGGCAGCTGGACAAGCCGCGGCCCGCCCCGCCGTGACCGGCCGCGGCCGGCCGCGCGCGGTACGCCCTGCAACATCCCGCCGCGCCCGCCGGCCGGCGCGCCGGGTGATACTGCGGGCCTGCCCGCCGGCCCTGCCGACGCTCCGGGACCCGAGATGCTGATCAACTTCTTCTTC
>JAEUOY010000086.1 GCA_016790515.1 Burkholderiaceae bacterium
GAGGCCACCTCGGCCCAGTTCGCCGACGACCTGCGCGCGCTGCGCGAGGCGCGGCTGGCGCAGCCGATGCTGCCCAAGGCCGAGTCGGCCGCGCAGATCGCGGCGGTGCGCGCCGGGCTGGACGGTGCGGCCGTGCTCGCACTGGTCGAGACGGCGCGCGGCATCGCCCGCTGCGACGAGATCGCCGCGGCCGACGGCGTCGCGCGACTGGTCTTCGGCACGCTCGACTACGCGCTCGACCTCGACCTGGACATCGCCGCCGACAACGAGCCGCTGGCCGAAGCCGCCGCCCGGCTGGTGCTGGCCTCGCGCCTGGCCGAGCGGCTGCCGCCGGTGGCCGGCGTCACGCCGCAGATCGACGACGAAGCGCGGCTGCTCGCCGACCTGGCCTGGTCGCGGCGCCGCGGCTTCGGTGCCAAGCTGTGCATCCACCCGAAGCAGGTCGCGCCGCTGCATGCCGCGCTCGCCCCCGACGCCGCGGCGCTGGAGCGCGCGCGCCGCGTCATCGCCGCCGAGGCCACATCACCCGGCGCCGCCCAGGTCGACGGCCGCATGGTCGACCGACCCGTCGTGCTGCAGGCGCAGCGCCTGCTGCGCCGCGCCGGACTCTGAATCCCTCCACCCTCCCAAGGAGCCCCACCATGGCCGCCTCCATCATCGACTCATCCATCTTCCAGGGCATCTTCTCCAGCGACGAGATGCGCCAGGTCTGGTCCGACGAGAACCGCACCAGCAAGTACATCGACATCGAACGCGCTCTGGCCATCGTGCAGGCGCGGCTCGGGCTGATCCCGCAGGAGGCGGCCGACGAGATCGTCAGCCACTGCCACCTCGACCAGATCGACCTGGCGCGGCTGCGCCAGCAGACCGAGCGCATCGGCTACCCGATCCTCGGCGTCGTGACGCAGATCAACCAGCTGTGCCGCGACAAGCTCGGCGAGTACGTGCACTGGGGCGCGACCACGCAGGACATCACCGACACCGCCACCGTGCTGCAGATCCGCGAGGCGCTGGCGATCGTCGACCGCGAGCTGGCCGCCATCTCGGCCGCGATGGCCAGGCTCGCGAAGGAGCACCGCGACACGCCGATGATCGGCCGCAGCAACCTGCAGCAGGCGATCCCCGTGACCTTCGGCTACAAGATGGCCGGGCTGCTGTCGGCCATCGAGCGCCACCGCGAGCGCCTGGCGCAGCTGAAGGAGCGCGTGCTGGTCGGCGAGTTCGCGGGCGCGGCCGGCACGCTGGCCTCGCTGGAGCGCGGCGCGATGGAGACGCAGGCCGGGCTGTGCGCCGAGCTGGGCCTGAAGCAGCCGGTGATCGCCTGGCACACGATCCGCGACAACATCGCCGAGGTCGGCGCCTTCCTGGGCCTGGTCGGCGGCACGCTGGGCAAGCTCAGCATGGACGTCAAGCTGATGATGCAGACCGAGGTCGGCGAGGTCTACGAGCCCTACCACCACGGCCGCGGCTCGAGCAGCACGATGCCGCAGAAGCGCAACCCGATCTCGAGCTGCTACATCCATGCCGCGATCAGCGTCGTGCGCCAGCATGCCGCGGCGCTGATGGACGCGATGGTGGCCGACCACGAGCGCTCGACCGGGCCGTGGGAGATCGAGTGGATCGTGCTGCCCGAGGCCTTCTGCCTGATGGCCGGCGCGCTGAGGCAGAGCCGCTTCGTGCTCGAGGGCCTGCAGGTCGACGCGCAGGCGATGCGCCGCAACATCGACATGACCGAGGGGCTGGTGATGAGCGAGGCGGTGATGATGGGACTGGGCCCCCACATCGGCCGCGAGTACGCGCACGACCTGGTCTACGACCTGTGCCGCCAGGCCATCGCCGAGAAGAAGCCGCTGCTGGACCTGCTGGCCGCGCACCCGGAGATCGCCAGACACGTCGATCGCCAGGCGCTCGAAGGCATGCTCGACCCGGCCAACTACCTCGGCCAGTCGGGCCACATGGTCGACCGGGTGCTGGCCACGCTGCGCTGAGTGCGCCGTCGCGTCCGAGACAAGCAGGTCGGGCGACACGCCATGTAACCCACCCGGCTGCTGCGCCAGCTCTATGTCCAGATGCCGATCGGCCTGGCCTTGGGCATCGCGATCGGCCACTGATGGCCGGAATTCGGCCCCGCGCCCGAGCCCTTCGGCGACGGCTTCGTCAAGCTCGTGAATTTGATGATCGCGCCGGTGGTGTTCTGCACCATCGTCAGCGGAATCACCTCGCTGCGCGACGGCGGCAACATCGGCAAGACGCTGCTCGAGGCGATGGGCCTGTTCTACGCGCTGACCATCGTCGCGCTGCTGACCGGCCTGGCGGCCGTGTTCCTGCTGCAGCCCGGCGCCGGCATGCACATCGACCCGAAGCACCTCGACGCGGCCGTCGCCGCCAAGTACTCGGCCCAGGTCCCGCCGCGCGGCTTCGCCGAGTTCGTGCTGCACATCATCCCGGCCTCGTTCTTCGGCGCCTTCGCCGAGGGCGAGGTGCTGCCGGTGCTGCTGCTGGCGGTGCTGTGCGGCTTCGGCCTGACGAAGATCGGCGCCGCCGCGAAGCCGGTGCTCGATGGCATCGACGGCTTCTCGCACATGCTGTTCACCGCCTTCGGCTTCATCATGCGGCTGGCGCCGCTGGGTGCCTTCGGCGCGATGGCCTTCACGGTGGGCAAGTACGGCCTCGAGTCGATCGGCTCGCTGGGCCTGCTGATCGGCACCTTCTACGTCGCCTGCAGCTTCTTCGTCGTCGTCGTGCTCGGCGCGCTGTCGCGGGCGCATGGCTTCAGCCTGTGGAAGCTGCTGCGCTACATCCGCGAGGAGCTGCTGGTGGTGCTGGGCACCTCGTCCAGCGAGCCGGTGCTGCCGCGCCTGCTGATGAAGCTCGAGCGTCAGGGCTGCCGCAAGGGCGTGGTCGGCCTGGTGCTGCCGACCGGCTATTCCTTCAACCTCGACGGCACCGCGATCTACCTGACGCTGGCCTCGATGTTCATCGCCCAGGCCTGTGACATCACGCTGTCGTGGGGCCAGATCGCCGCGATGCTCGGGCTGATGCTGCTGACGTCCAAGGGCGCGGCGGGGGTGACCGGCAGCGGCTTCGTCGCCCTGGTCGCCACGCTGACCGTGATGCCCGACCTGCCGGTGGCCGGCGTCGCGCTGATCGTCGGCATCGACCGCTTCATGTCCGAGGCCCGCGCGCTGACCAGCACGATGAGCAACGCGGTCGCCTGCGTGGTGGTGTCGATCTGGGAGCGTGCGTGCGATCGCGAGGTGCTGGCGTACGAGCTGGATCAAGGCTACGTCAAGACCGAAGAAGCGCTGGAGGCGGACGACCCGGTGCTGCCCGTGCCGCCGGCGGCGGGCACGGCGCCGGCGGTTCAGCTGCACTGAGGGGGGTCGAGACCTACCGGTCGGCGTCGATCGCGAGTACCCGGTCTGCCGTTCGGACGGTATCGACGACACGGCCATGAACGCGGCTGATGTCGGCGCACGGTTGCCGTTGGACCGATCGTTCGGGAGAGGTTTTGGGCCCCTGGCGGCCACAAGGCGCCGTTTACTGGTCGGCCGGGGAGCCGATGTCATGTCCGCGATTTGGGCCCCCCATGGGCTGGCCCGAGTTGCAAAACGATGTAGCGGGACGGCGGACCGTCGAGTGGAGTAGATGACGAGACCGGAAAACCCGACTGAGTGCATAGGCGTTAACGTATCCTCCCGCCCATCGGAGTCTTGGCTAAGGAGAACCCTTGCACGCCGACCTTCCCGCCTACTTCGCGACATGGTCCGCCGAAATCGCCTCGAGAGCCAGTCGAGTTCGACTTCTCATCGGCCCACGTCACTGGCTATCGGATGGAACCCACAAGGAGTTCCTCGTACGTGAGTTCCTTTTCCGGCACCTTCCAACAAGTTTGATCGTAGGGCGCGGCTTCATTAGATCGCTTTCATCCGACGACGTCTCTAGGGAAGTGGACGTGCTCATTGCTGATCCGGCGCGGCAAACGCCAATCTTCAATGAAGGGGGACTACTTGTCGTTACGCCGTCGGCCGCGGTGGCAAACATCGAAGTGAAGTCAACCTACAGAAGGGATGTACTGCAAGCAGCTACCAAGAGCGCCATTCAAGTGCGCGCGGTAGTTCAACGCGGAGGCAGCGCGCACCGACTCTGGTCCGCGATCCTCTTTGCCACGTGCGAAACTGGTCCGAACCTTCGTCAAATCGTCGACGACGTCGCCGCTGTGCTGCAAGACTCGAAGACTTGGGCGGACTTCGACGCAACCGGAATAGCCCCGGAAGATCGATACAAATTGCTGCCCTCAGTAGTCTGTATTCTTGATCGCTGTCTTGTCTTCCTCGAACGCGACCCACCCAGTACCAGGATCCTGGTTCGCGCTTTCGATTGCGGGGACACCGCGGCCGCCTTGGCGCTCGCACAACTCTTCGCCTTTGTGCGCGCATCGATGTCCGGGGAGGCGCAGCTTGGCGAACTGGACGAACTGCTGGAACGGCTAACGGTCAGTAACTTTCATTCAACCGAGGTGGCAATTCCATGATCACGCCGATCACAGACTTGATCACCGTCGAGCAGATGCGGACGGTACTTGGTGGAAGGGCAGGACTGGTCCTTGGGCAAGACCTCTCTGTCAGAACGGGCCGCGCCGACCTACGAAAGGACTTGGCGAATCTGGCGATCGGGCTGTGCACGGACGACCTTCTTCGCGAACGGTTTGGCATTGAGGATTTGGCCGTAGTTCTCGATGAATTTGCCAGCGTGGATCCAGATGCATATGACCGATTCCGCTTGCAAGCTGAAAGATACCTACAGGCGTCACTACCAGGGCAGCAGCTTACCAAGCTGTCACAGGCGTCCTGGAGTGCTGTTGTGTCTCTCACGCTCGATTCCCATGTTGAAACTGGACTCAGAGCACATCTCGCTTCCAAACCGACGCAGCGAAGGGTCATAGCGATTTCCACGGCAACCATTCTCGACCGTCCGGCGCTGCTTCTCCCGGTGTTCAAGCTTCTTGGAAGTTGCTTGGATACAAGCGAGCAAGCCCGCGTTGCCCTCTCGCGATCTGAGTACAGATTGCGGCAGCCTGAGTGGCGGCGCCTGCTCATCGAGCTTCCCGGCTTCTTGCGAGAGGGAGGACTAGTCTTTTTGGGAACGTCTAGCGCACTCTCCGAGGTTCAGGACTTCCTATCCGCGATCTACGCTGGTCAGCCCCCCTATCCCACCTACCTCGTCTTCGCCGAGGCGGACGGAGCAGGCACAGATCTGCTGGTCAACCGAATGGCGAAGGGCAGAAGTGCAATCTACAGAGTCAAGGCAACGGAACAGCAGTTGGTCGCTGCCCTGGGGGCGCCGGCAGCCTCCCAGCTGGCCTTGGTGTTTGGTTCGACTTCAGGAAGCTACGAGGGAGACAGCGAGTTCTTTGCGTTTCGCCATATCTTGGATCTAGTTCCGCATGAGAAGCCGAATTACCAATTGTCCGCGCGGCGCCAAGAGGTAGCCGAAGGGCTGTTTCGACCAAACGGCCTACTTTGGGATGCATTCCTCTTCGATATGGAACTGCCGAGATCGCAGTTGGCCGATCTGAAACGAACGATTCTCGGGCTCCAGGCGTTACCGGCCAAACGACCCAAGTTTTTCGTTCTCCGGGGGGAGGCTGGTATCGGGAAAACTGTAGTCGCCAAGCGGCTCGCGGTGAATCTGCGCCGAGACGGCGCGACCGTTCTCTGGTGCAGGAAGTCGAGTGGGGAGTACTTCCACCTCTATCGCGAGCTGGCCAAGCATCTTCGACAGTCCCAGATGAAGAGCCCGGAGACGAAGTTGTTCATGTTCTGGGACGACCCATGGGCCCTGGGTCTCGCCCCTGTCGAGTTCGCTGCTGCCTTGGATAGCGAACGTGTGGACGTTACTGTGATTATTGTGAGTCGCAACTCCGACAGGAGCGGAGCACGAGGCTTTGCCAGGATGCCGCCAATTGACGAGGAAGCCGAACTCGGATTCGAGTTGACTGACAAGGAAGAGGCTGCCCTGCCAGCGTTCCTGCAGCGCGTGGGCGCGATCACGATTCTAAATGACGCCGAGCAGATTCTCGCCAATCAGCGTCAAGCGAGAAGTGCGCGCGATATTCTTTGCCGCCTGTGGTACCTGCTTCCTGATACGCGCGGCCAGCTCGAACAGTCGTTGAGTGACGAGTACTTTAGGCTGGAAAGCATTGATCGGCTTGTCGAGAGTCTCGCCGAATCCGCAGCAGCTTCTGGAGCGGCTGCGCGGAGAGCGTACGAGTCTGTCGCCGTTACGAGTGGACTTGGCTTCGGAGTTCCCGATGAGATATTGGTCCACGCATTGAATATCAACTTCTCGGAGTGGATCGCGATATGCGCCGGCGGAAAGCCCCTTTGGGGCCTTCTGTATCCAGTGGAACACCCTGACGGTGAAGGCTACGCATACTTCACCAGGAACGAAGTTGTCACAGAGATCCTCCTCCGCCAGATGAACGGTGGTGTTGGTCATGCAGCAGACGTTCGCACACTTAAGGCGTTGGTTAGCGCTTGTGCGGGAACGAGCCCAGTTTATCGCGACTTCCTCGTAGAGCTCTTGGTGCGCAACAAGGACAAGCTCAGAAGGGTAGTAAGCCCTGCCGAGGGACGGGAACTCTACGAGTTGGCCCTGCGGACGTTTCCGGTTTCCGACCGGACACTCATGCATCACTATGCAAAGTGGGTGACTGACGAGGTTCACAACAACAAGGAGGCCTACGAGATCCTGGAACGGGCTCTGGAAACTCCTGACTATCCGTACGCGCCCAATGAGGAACGCAGAGAGTTCATTCACACGTCTATGGCCGCCGTTGTGGTGCACCGAGTCAAGCGCGGCGAGCAAGATCGCGAGTCGGGGTTGCTCGCAATAAAGCGCCACTTGCGGGAAGCGTCAACCCCGACGTTTTTCAACCTCTTTACAGTGCACGTTCAAGTAAACGCATTGGTCAGTCTCCAGCAGGGAGAGGATCCCCTATCGCTTGATTGCTTTGTTGAAGCTTGCCGCGCCATCGAACGCGCGCAGCAACTCGCTGGCGCTCATGCGCGCGGCCAGCTACGAAACCGCGACGCTCTAGAAATGCTGGAGAATCAAAAGAAGAGCCTCGCAGCGTCGATGGCGCCCTTCGCGAAGTTGGTCGAAGATTCGTTGGCTCGATTTGAAGCCGACGGAGATCAATTGCCCTTGGAGGCGGCAGCACTCAAAGGCCTCATAGAAGCGTCCTTCGCCGACAAGGGATCTCTGTACAACGATGTGTTCCAGTTCATCCGTCGTTGCCAACAGAAGCTCGGACAGAAGATCAGCCCTGGTCTTCGGCAGGCTCGTATCGACTTGATTGTTCGATGGCGCTTGCAACACGACACAGGGGAAGTGGATTGGAACGCCTTCCTCGGCGACATCAGGGTGGTCCGAGATGAACCTGCTAGGCGCGAGGACATTCTCTTGCTCTTCTATGAAGCTGTAGCCTGCTTCCACTTGCGGCTAGTCGATGATGCACAAGCGACGTTTTCCAGGCTCAGGTCTATGCAAGTTCCTGGCCCTTTGATGGCCCAGACTAGGGTGTGGCTGCGGAACAAGTCCGGGAAACCCGAACAGGTACAAGGCGTACTCTCCAAAAAAGCGGGGCGCGTTCGAGTCCGTTTGGTCGACTATGGATACGACGCGCTTACATACAGAGACAAGACTCCGCCGGCCGCTCAAGACGGTGCAACAGTCCACTGTTGGCTGGGCTTCACATTGCAGGGGCCGATTGCTGAGTTCCAGCAACCTTCGAGTACCGAACTCTCGCTGCCCACCTAGTCGGCGCGCCGTCAGGTGACGAACGGCTGCTTGTCCCGGGGTGGCGGGTGCAATGGGTCGTAGGCCGCGATAGGCAAGGCCGCGCGAGCTGTCATCATCAGCTCAACGCCCATTGAGCCTTGGGCATCCTGCGACTACATCAAGCCCGCGCTTCTGCACGAGGTGCAGCAGCTTGAGAGCGGCGCCCGTAGGCTTCTTCTGACCGACCTCCCACTTCTGAACGGTCGACAGGCTGGTATTGAGCAGCCGTGCGAAGACCGCTTGGCTGACACGCGAGTTCTCGCGGATTCGCTTGATTTGTGCAGGCGCCAGCGGCTCGACCGGCGGCAGGGCCAGTTGGTCGAATTCGCGCAGCGTGACCTGATCCATCACGCCGGCCTTGTGCAGGCCCTTCGCCGTCTCATGGACGGCTTCAAGAATGGCTGACTTCGTCTTCCGCATCGCAATCCACCTCGATCAACTCTCCCGCACGTTCTGCCTTGCCAATCGCCTGCGGTGTCAATGACAGCAGGTGCGCCGCCAACTTCTTCAAGGCCTCGGCTTCGTCCTTGTCGATGGTGCTGCGCTCGTTCTTCGGGAAGCCAAACACGAAGACCCAGCGGTTCCCCTTGTTCGTGGCGACCAGCGTGCGAAACCCGCCACTCTTCCCTTGCCCGGCTCGTCCGATCCGCTTCTTGACCAGGCCGCCGCCGAGATCGGCGTCGATCAGCCCGGCTTCCATTTCACGGACGGCGGTGCAGAGGCCGGATGCAGCCAATCCCTGCTTGCGGGCCCAGCGGTCGAACCACCGAGTCTTGTAGATCGCCATCCAAGCCTCTTTGTCGGAGTATATAGCACTAAGTGCTATGGCCTGGCAATTTGCCCGAAGCACGCATCACGCGATACCGCTGAACGCAAGTTCGCATCAGTCGGCCTTGATCTTGCGTTCCTTGACCAGCTACCCCCAGGCCTTCGACTCCGACGCGATGAAGCGCGCCAGCTCCTCTCGCGAGCCCGGCGCCGGCGTCAGGCCGTGCTTGTCCAACTCGGCCTTGACCTCGGGGGCGTTGAGCGCCTTGACCAGCTCGGCGTTCCAGCGCCCCAGCACGGGTGCCGGCGTCTTGCCGGGCGCGACGAAGGCGTACCAGTTGGTCGCGTTGAAGCCGGAGTAGCCCGACTCGGCGATGGTCGGCACGTTGGGCATGAAGGGCGAGCGCGTCAGGCCGGTGGTGGCCAGCGGGATCAGCTTGCCGGCCTCGATGTGCGGCGCGGCCGTCGACGGCGTCGAGTAGTAGGCCGCGACCCGGCCGCCGAGCAGGTCCTGCAGGGCCGGCGCGCCGCCCTTGTAGGGGATGTGCACGGTCTCGATGCCGGCGCGCTGGTTCAGCAGCTCGCCGGCCAGGTGCGATGCCGAGCCGTTGCCGGTGGACGCATAGTCGATCGAGGCGGGCTTGGCCTTGGCCTTGGCGACGAACTCGGCCAGGGTCTTGACACCGACGCCCGGGTGGACCACCAGCACGTTCGGGAAGCTCACGCCCATGGTCAGCGGCGCCAGGTCCTTCTGCGGGTCGTAGCCGACGTTCATCAGGTTCGGTGCGATCGCCAGCGGCCCGATCGAGCCGAGCAGGATCACCGAGCCGTCGGCCGCGGCCTTGGCCACGTACTGGTGCGCCAGGTTGCCGCCGGCGCCGGCGCGGTTCTCGACCACCACCGTGCGGCCGATGTTCTCCTGCAGTTTCTTGGCGATGATGCGCGCGGCCCCGTCGGTCGCACCACCGGCCGCGAAGCCGACCACCAGCGTGACGGTCCTCGGCGGCCATTCCTGGGCCGCTGCGGACGACAGGCCGGTGGCGGCGAGCAGCGCGGCGGACAGGGCAATGAAGTGGCGGCGTCGGGTCATCGGGTCGTCTCCTGCAAGCGTGGAATGGAATTCAGTCGTCGCCGAGCGCCAGCCGGTTGGGCTGGCGGCGCTCGATGGCCCACTTCAGCACGGCCGCGCTGCGGTAGATGCCGTGCGCGAACTTGCCGTAGGGCAGCGTCGCGAACAGCGCCATCACCGCGCCGAGGTGGATGCACAGCGCCAGCGGCAGCGCAGGCGTGCCGCGCAGCAGCATCAGCGCCAGGCCGCTGGCCGCGGTGAGGAACAGCAGCGCGATGAAGCCGCGGTCCATCGGCCGCTGGGCGGCGTCCTGCTGCAGCGGGTGGCGGCGCAGGTTCAGCCGCCACAGCCCCGCCGTGCCGACGACGAGCGACAGCCCGCCGCTGATGCCCAGCAGCTTGGGCAGGCTGGTCCAGCCATAGGGTGCGTGCCAGCCGAACAGGTAGTGGTACAGCGTGGCCACGCTGGTGGCCGCGAAGCACAGCATGAAGCCGTAGAACGTGAAGTGGTGGAAGCGGCGGCGGGCGAGCGTGAACGCGTCGTCCTCGTTGTTGCAGCCTTCGCCGTGCCCGCCGTCCAGGTACTTCAGCCGCAGCGCGTCGTGCAGCGCCTCGGCGGTGGCCGCGCCCGAGGCCGGCCCCGGCGCCTCGTCGCGCCAGAAGCGGCGCACGCCCTGGCCCAGCGCGAGCACGGCCAACAGGAACACCGGCGCGAACAGGCCGACCATCAGGTTGTGCGGAAAGATCGCGTAGAAGCCGCCGGCCGGCACGGCCTGCCACAGGCTGCCCTTCAGCATCACCGCCAGCGCCAGGAACAGCGCCAGCCCGGCGGCCAGCGCCAGGGCCAGCGTCAGGCCGTTGCGCTGGTACAGCACGCCCAGCGCGGCAGGCCAGGCGTATTGCGTGTAGGTCTGGCGCCGCACCTTGGCCATCGCCTGCGGCACGTTGAGCGCGAACTCGTGCGGCGGCGCGTACTGGCAGGCATGCAGGCAGGCACCGCAGTTGTGGCACAGGTTGGCGAGATAGTGGACGTCGGCCGGCCCGAACTCCAGCCGCCGCGTCATCGCCGGGAAGACGGCGCAGAAGCCCTCGCAGTAGCGGCAGGCATTGCAGATCTGCATCACGCGGGCGACCTCGGCCACCTCGGCAGACTCGGCAGACCCACCCGCCGGCAGCGCGCGGATCGGAATGATGCGGGCCCGGCCCGGTTCACGCGGCTGCACGTTGTTCCTCCTTGCCCGCTGCGCGGGCGGCTTCAGTGCCGGCGATGCGGCCGAAAGCGGTGCCGATCGACATGCCGACGCCGGCGGTGTAGCCGCGGCCCAGCACGTTGCCGGCCATCATTTCGCCGGCGACGAACAGGTTCGGGCTCGGCCGCCCGTCGAAGTGCACCGCGGCGCGCTCGTTCGTCTTCAGCCCGAGGTAGGTGAAGGTGACGCCGGGCCGCAGCGCGTAGCCGTAGAACGGCGGCGTGTCGATCGGCCGGGCCCAGTGGGTCTTGGCCGGCACGAGAGCGGCAGTGGTGCAGTCGTCGAGCACGGTGTGGTCGAAGCGGCCCTCGCGGCAGGCGGCGTTGTAGGCCTGCAGCGTCTGCATGAAGCGCGTTTCGTCGAGGCCCAGCGCCCGCGCCAGCCCGGGCAGCGTGTCGGCCTGGGTGCCTGGGAAGACCGGCGGCATGAAGCGCCCGACCGCCTTGGCATCGATGATCGACCAGGCCTGCTGGCCCGGCTGCTGCGCGACCAGCCGGCCCCAGATCGCGTAGCGTTTGGGCCAGAAGTCCTCGCCCTCGTCGTAGAAGCGCTCGGCGTCGCGGTTGACCACCACGCCCAGCGACACGCAGTCGATGCGCGTGCAGATGCCGCCGTCGTAGAGCGGCGCACGCGCGTCGATCGCGACCATGTGCGCCTGCGTCGGGTCGCCGATGCGGTCGGCGCCGGCGTCGAGCAGGTGCTTCAGCAGCACGCCGGTGTTGAAGCGCGTGCCGCGGATCAGGAAGTTGTCGGCCGGGTGCTCGCCGCGCTCGTTGACGCCCCAGGCCTCGCGCAGCCACTCGCGGTTCGATTCGAAGCCGCCGCTGGCCAGCACGCAGGCGCGCGCCTCGATGCGCTCATCGCCGACGAAGGCGGCAACGAAGCGGCCGTCCTGCAGTTCGATCCGCTCGACCGGCGCCTGGTAGCGGATCGCCACGCCGAGCCGTTCGGCGCTGCGGTAGTAGGCGTTGACCAGCGCCTTGCCGCCGCCCATGAAGAAGGCGTTGGTGCGCGCGGTGTGCAGCGCACCCGACAGCGAGGGCTGGAAGCGCACGCCGTGGCGCACCATCCACGGCCGGCAGGTCGACGACGCGCGGATCACCAGCCGCGCCAGTGCCTCGTCGGTCGCGCCGCCGGTGACCTTGAGCAGGTCCTGCCAGAACTCCTCTTCAGGGTAGGCGTCGACCAGCACGTCCTGCGGCGCATCGTGCATGCAGCGCAGGTTGCGGGTGTGCTGCGAATTGCCGCCGCGCCAGTCGCGCGGCGAGGCTTCGAGCAGCATCACCGACGCGCCGGCCTCGCGGGCCATCAGCGCGGCGCAGAGCGCGGCATTGCCGCCGCCGATCACCAGCACATCGAGCATCGTGTCTCCCCTTGGTGTCTCCCGTTCGTATGGGAGCGCACTGTAGGCAGCCCTGCCCGGCGGCGGTAGCCGCCCGTCCGGCAAGCGGTGTTCAGGCTTCGTGAAGGGTCGCGCCGGGCCAGTGGCCCTCGGCGACGAGCGCGGTGGCCACGGCCTTCAGCGTCACGCGGGCCGCCAGCGCCGCCGGCGACAGCTCGTCGTCGGACAGGCTGGCGAGCAGGTTGCGCCGCCGCGCGCTGCGCTCGGCGATCTCGATGCGCAGCATCTCGTCGGCCGGCAGCCGCACCGTCGCCGCACCGGGCTGGATGGTGGCCGCGAGGCCGGCGCGCACGGCATCCATCAGCACGGCCAGGCCGTCGATCTCCAGCACCACGTGGGGCTCGCGGCGCTCGCGTGCGAAGGCCGCATCGACGATGGCGCGAAGGCCATGCGTGCCGCTGGGCAGCACCAGCGGCAGCCCGGTGCATTGCGCGATGCGCACGCTGCGCCCGCCGGGCATGCCGGCCAGGTCGCGGCGGCCGATCAGGAACAGGCGCTCGTCCAGCAGCGGCAGCACGCTCCAGCGCCGCGCCGATTCGGTCTCGAACAGCACGGCGAGGTCGAGCTGCCGCGCATTGAGCATCGCGGCCAGGTTGCCCGACAGGCTCTCGACCAGGCGCAGCCGCACGTCGGGGTAGCGTTCGCTCATCGCCTGCATCAAGGGCAGCGCCAGCACGGCCGAGGTGGACGGGGCCAGCCCCACGCTGACATGGCCGGCCAGCCGCGCCTGCCTGGCCGCCTGCGCCGCATCGTCGGCATGGCGCAGCGCCAGCTGAGCCTGGCGGAAGAAGGCCAGGCCGGCATCGGTGGGCAGCGCGCCGCGGGCGCCGCGCTGCAGCAGGCGGGTCGCCAGCTCGCCTTCGAGCCGGCTGATCTGCTGGCTCAAGGCCGAGGTGACGACGCCCAGGTCGTCGGCGGCGCGGCCCATGCTGCCGAGTTCGACCACCCGGACGAAGTAGCGCAGCTGGCGCAGCTCCATCGTCAGGCACGCTTGACGGCAGCCGCGCGCAGGCGCGAGGACTTCTTCATCGCGACGAAGAAATCGTAGAGCTGCTGCGCCTCCGGCGACAGGCGGCGCCCCTGGCGGCGGATCAGCCCGATGCGGCGCGTGACCACCGGGTCGGACAGCGGCACGCTGACGAGCAGCGGGTGCTTCGGGCCGGGCATCGCCAGCGAAGGCACCGCGGCGACACCCAGTCCCGCTTCGACCAGGCCGAGCAGCGTGGTCACGTGCTGCGCCTCGTAGATCGGCTGCGGCCGGCCCTGCACATGGGCCAGCGCCTGGTCCAGCAGCAGCCGGTTGCCCGAGGACTTGGCCACCGACATGAAGTCGTGCGCAGCCAGGTCGCGCCAGGTGGCCTTGCGCAGCTTGGCCAGCGGATGGTCGCGCCGGCAGGCCGCGACGAAGCGCTCCTCGAGCAGCGGCCGGAACTCGATGCCCGGCTCCGAGCTGCCAATGAAGTTGACGCCGAAGTCGGCCTCGCCGCGCGCCACCGCCGCCAGCACCTCGTTGGCGCTGGCGTCGAAGACCTTGACGCGCAGCTTCGGGTAGCGCTCGCGGTAGCGCAGGATGACGTCGGACAGGAAGTAGTAGACCGTCGACGGCACGCAGGCCACGCTGACCTCGCCCATGCGCGCCGTGCCGACGCCGCGCACGGTGAGCAGCATCGCGTCCAGATCGTCGAGCATCGCGCCCACCCCGCGCGCGAAGTCGCGGCCCACGGCCGTCAGCGTCACGCGGCGCGTGGTGCGCTCGAACAGCCGCACGCCGAGGGCCTGCTCGAGCTTGTCGATGCGCCGGCTGAAGGCCGGCTGCGAGATGTGCACGGCCTCGGCGGCCTTGCGGAAATTGCTCAGCTCCGCTGCCGCGCGGAAGGCGATCAGGTCGTGGAGGTCGAAATTGACGGCCATGCGAAGGCGGCGCTCGATTGATGCATAGTGTGCTTGAGATCGACGGAGTCGCCATGCTGCAGCCACCACCATCGCACCGGCCCGGGCCCATCGGCACGGCCTGCGCCACCGCGGCCGGGGGCGCCCGGCGATGAGCGCGGCGCTGCGCACGCTGGCCGACGCGCAGCCGGTGCCGATGCCCGCCACGCGGCTGGTCTGGCACGCCGCCGTGACCATCGACGAGCGCCAGCCGCTGGGCCCAGGCCCGCTGGGCGAGCGCTTCATCGTGCCGATCACCGGCGGCTGCTTCTGGGGCGGGCCCACGCAGCCGGGACTGCACGGCGATGTCGTGCCCGGCGGCGCCGACCGCCAGCTGCTGCGCGCCGATGGCGTCAAGGAGCTCGATGCGCTGTACGAGCTGCGCGTGCACGACGGCACCGTGCTGACCGTGCGCAACCGGGTGCTGATCGACGAATCGGTCGACCCGCGCTACGCGCGCTCTACGCTGGGCGTGACGGCACCCGCCGGCCCCTGGAGCTGGCTGAACCGGCGCGTGCTGCTGGGCACGCTGCAGCCGCTGCGGCCCGCGGCGCAGGCGGTGCTGATCCGGGTCTTCGAGCTGCTGTGAGGCGCCGGCCCGGTCGCCGGGGAGGGCGCGCTTCGCGTCGTTCTTCGCGACCTGCCTGCGGCGGCGCCTGCAGCGGCGACCCTGCACCCGAAGGCGTGCGCCCCTGCCGGACGGACATGAAGCAGGCAGGCGTATGCACCATGACCAGCGCGTCATCGCGTACTTCCAGTGGATGTTCTTCACCGGCATGCGCCCGGAGGAAGCGATCGCCCTGAGCTGGTCCGACCTGGATCTGCGCCGCCAGGTCGTCAGGGTGCAACGAGCACGCACGTTCAAGGCCGGTGGACGGCCAGCGTACATCGCAAGCCAGCTGGGCAACTCGGTGAAGATGCTCCTGGACCGGTACGCGTGGTGGATGCCGGGGGGCGATCAGGGCGACGCCAGGGCGCTGCTCGTGGCCGCGATGGCGGGCGATTCCGAAGGAATTCGTCCCAAGTCCGTCCCAACGGTCCCCATCGGGTTGCCCAGGAAAGCAAAAAGCCCAAGCAAATCAATGACTTGCTTGGGCCTGGCATTGGTAGGCGCGATTGGACTCGAACCAACGACCCCCACCATGTCAAGGTGGTGCTCTAACCAGCTGAGCTACGCGCCTGCGAAGCCCTGCAGTATAGCACGCGCTTCGGCAGGGCCCGCCCATCGCACCCCTCAGCGGCGTCGCGCGTGACGGATGCCCGGCACCTGGGCGACTGCGCGCAGCACCGCGGCCAGGCGCGACGCGTCGCCGACCTCGACGGTGAAGGTCATGTAGGCGACGCTGCCCGCCGGGCCCTTGACCGACTGGGTGTGCACGCCGGTGACGTTGACCTTGTCCTTCGCGAACACTTCGCTGATGTCGCGCAGCAGCCCCGGGCGGTCGCTGGCCTCGACCAGCACGTCGACCGGGTACATCGCGTCGGCGCCCTTGGGCGACGGCCCCCAGGCCACCGCGATCACCCGCTCGGGCTGGGCCTGCGCCATGTGGCGGAAGTTCGGACAGCCGGCACGGTGGATCGCCACGCCCTTGCCGCGGGTGACATAGCCGCCGATCGCATCCGGCGGCGCCGGCCGGCAGCAGCGTGCCAACTGCGTCAGCAGCGATTCGACGCCGACCACCAGCACGCCGCCCCCGGTGGCGCGGGTGCGCTTGAGGTGGATGCCCTCGTCCCCGGCGTCGGGCGCCACCGCCGGGCGCAGCACCGTCTCGATGCTGCGCAGCGAGAACTCGTCCTTGCCGACGACCTCGAACAAGGCCTCGGCGCCCTTGAAGCCGAGCTGCGCGGCCAGGTCGTCGAGCTTGACCGCCGTGCGGCCCTCGCGCTGCAGCAGCTTCTCGACCAGTTCGCGGCCGCGGGCGACGGTGTTCTTCATCGCCTGGGCGTTGAACCAGGCCCGCACCTTGGCCCTCGAGCGGGCGCTGCGGATGTAGCCCAGCTCCGGGTTGAGCCAGTCCAGCGACGGCCCGCCCTCCTTGGCCGCCACCACCTCGACGGTCTGGCCGTTGGCCAGCGGCGTGTTCAGCGGCACCATCGCGCCGTCGACCCGCGCGCCGCGGCAGCGGTGGCCCAGGTCGGTGTGCAGCGCGTAGGCGAAGTCCACCGGCGTCGCGCCGGCGGCCAGCTCGATCACCGTGGCCTGAGGCGTGAAGACGTAGATCCGGTCGTCGAAGGCCGGGCCGTCGGCGCTGCCCGGCGCGGCCTCGCCCGCCGCGGCCAGTTGCCCGCTGAAATCGCGCTCCCAGGCCAGCAGCTGGCGCAGCACGGCCTTTCGCGCCTCGGCGATGCGCTCCTCGAACTCGCCGGCGGCGCTGACACCGGCGTAGCCCCTGGCGCCCGCCTCCTTGTACGCCCAATGCGCGGCCACGCCATGCTCGGCGTGCTCGTGCATCGCCGCGGTGCGGATCTGCACCTCCACCGGCCGCTCGCCGCCGTCCTCGTCGCGGAACATCACGACGGTGTGCAGGCTCTGGTAGCCGTTGGGCTTGGGCCGCGCGATGTAGTCGTCGTACTCGCCGGGCACCGGCCGGTGGCATTCGTGCACCCGCGACAGCGCGGCATAACAGGCCGGCACGTCGGCGACGATGACGCGCAGCGCGCGCAGGTCGAACACCCGCTCGATCGCCAGGTTCTTGCCGCGCATCTTCTTCCAGATGCTGTACAGGTGCTTGGGCCGGCCCTGCACCTCGGCGGCCAGGCCGGCCTCGGCCAGCTCGGCCTGCAGCTGGCGGCGGGTGCGCTCGATCGCCAGCTCGCGCTGCACCCGCTTCTCGGCCAGGGCGCGGGCCAGGCGCAGGTAGTCGTCGGGCTGCAGGAAGCGGAAGGCCAGGTCCTCCATCTCCCACTTGATCTGCCAGATGCCCAGCCGGCTGGCCAGCGGCGCGAACACCTGCTGCGATTCCAGCGCCAGCGGCGCCGGGCAGGGATGCTTGGCGGCGGCGTGCCAGCGCAGCGTCTGCAGCCGCGACGCCAGCCGCAGCAGCACCACGCGCAGGTCGCGCGAGAAGGCCAGCAGCATCTTGCGCACCCGCTCGGTCTGCTGGGCGCGCTGCTCGGCACCGACCTGGGCCTCGCGCGCGGCACGCTGGATCTGCACCAGCTTGCGCGTCAGCGACACCAGGCTCGCGTAACTGTCGCCGAAGGCCTTGGCCACCACCTCCTCGGGGCGCTGCAGGTAGTCGCCGGCGTAGACCAGGTAGGCCGCGGCGCGCATCGCCGGGCCGGCACCGATGGCCTGCAGGATCGCCGCCACGCCGTCGGCGTGGTCGAGCGCGTCCTCGCCGGTGTCCAGCCGCTGGCCGGCGAGCAGCGGTTCGGCGAAGGCGCGGGCGCGCTGCAAGGCATCGCCGGCGGCGGCCGCCCGGGCTTCGTGCACACCTGCCGGCGCCGCCACGGCGCTGCCGGTGGCCGACTCGCGGTCGGTCAGCAGCACGATCGCGGCGGTGTCGGGCGGGTGCGCCGGCGCGGCGGTCTTCATCGGCTGAGCAGGAACTCCCGCACCGCTTGCACCTGGTCGGGTTGCACCAGCGTCGGCGCATGGCCGACACCGGCGAAGCCGACCAGCCGCGGCTTCGGGCCGCGCCCGGTCATCGCCTGCGCGGTGGCCGCCGACAGCAGGTCGGATTCGGCGCCGCGCAGCAGCAGCGTCGGACAGGCGATGCGGTCCCAGGCCTGCCACAGCATCGCCTCGCCGGCCTTGGCGAGCTCGGCGCTGAGGTGGCGGAAAGGCAGCGCGATGCCCGGGTCGTAGCGCGACACGAAGGCGTCGCCGTCGCGCCTGAGCTGAGGCCGGGTCAGCGCCAGCCACTGCTCGCGGCTGTGCGCTCCGAAGCCCTGGCTGATGGCCCACAGCGCATCGGCGGCCTCGTCCTCGCTGGCCCAGCGTGCCGGCTGGCCGACGTAGGCGCCGATGCGCTGGATCGCCGACCACTCGACCACCGGCCCGACGTCGTTGAGCACCAGCGCGCCGATCGGCGAATCGGGCAGCGCGGCCAGGCCGATGCCGATCAGCCCGCCCATCGAGGTGCCCAGCCAGTGCAGCGTGGCGGCGTCCAGCCGCGCCAGCAGCGTGACCATGTCGGCCACGTAGGCCGGCACGTTGTAGCCCGTCGGGTCGGCCAGCCAGTCGCTGCGTCCGCGCCCCAGCACGTCGGGGCAGACGACGCGGTACTCGCCGGCCAGCGCGCGGGCCAGCACGTCGAAATCGCGGCCCTGGCGGGTCAGGCCGTGGACGCAGACCAGCACCCGCGGGTTGGCCGGATCGCCCCATTCCCAGTACGCCATGCGGTGCAGGCGCTGGCCGCGCAGGCACTGCACCTGCTTCAGCCGAGGCTCGAATTGTTCGCTGTCGGCCATCATGTGGTCCTCCTTGTCGATAATGATCGCAGCAACTTGACGGGCTGGACCCGAGGAGATTTCAGAATGCTCAAAGGAAAGACGGCGCTGGTGACCGGATCGACCAGCGGTATCGGCCTCGGCATCGCGGTGGCGCTGGCGCGCCAGGGTGCCAACGTGATGCTCAACGGCTTCGGCGACCCGGCGCCGGCGCGCGACCAGGTGGCCGCGTGCGGCGGCAAGGTCGGCTACCACGGTGCCGACATGAGCAAGCCGGCCGAGATCGAGGCGATGGTACGGGCCTGCGCGGCCGAATTCGGCGGGGTCGACATCCTGGTCAACAACGCCGGCATCCAGCATGTGGCCAACATCGAGGACTTTCCGGTCGAGCGCTGGGACGCGATCATCGCGATCAACCTGAGCAGCGCCTTCCACACCACCCGCATGGCGCTGCCGGGCATGAAGGCGCGCAACTGGGGCCGGGTGCTGAACGTTGCCTCGGTCCACGGGCTGGTGGCCTCGGCGCAGAAGTCGGCCTACGTCGCGGCCAAGCACGGCATCGTCGGCTTCACCAAGGCCGCGGCGCTCGAATGCGCGACCACCGGCATCACCCACAACGCGATCTGCCCCGGCTGGGTGCTGACGCCGCTGGTGCAGAAGCAGGTCGACGCCCGCGCCACGCAGCTGGGCATCTCCAACGACGAGGCCAAGCGCCAGCTGCTGGCCGAGAAGCAGCCGTCGCTGCAGTTCACGACCCCCGAGCAGCTGGGCGAACTGGCAGTGTTCCTGTGCTCGCCGGCGGCCGACAACGTGCGCGGCGTGGCCTGGGCGATGGACGGGGGCTGGACGGCGCAGTAGCCTCGCTCAGCGGGCCGACAGCTGAACGCTGCCCGACACGGTCACGCTCACCGTCGCCTTGCCGGCCTCGACCGGCTGCACTTCTTCGGCCATGCCGGCGGCCATCGGCCGCGCGCGGAAGGCCGGCAGCGGCGGATTGACCATGTCGCCGCTGCCCACCGCCACCTCGCGCAGGCTGTAGCTGCCGAAGCCGAAGTGCCGGGCATAGGCCTCGGCGCGTTCGCGGAAGCGGGCGATGGCCTGGGCCGCCACCTCGGCCTCGGCCTTCGCGCGCGCCTCGCGCGACAGGCCGAACGCGACGCGCGAGACCGTCAGCATGTTCAGCCGGCCGGCCAGCTGGCTGATGGCGGCGATGTCGCTGCCCTCGATCACCAATTCGGCGCGGCCCAGCCAGCCGCTGATGTTGTTGCCGCCCGCGGTGGGCTTGGGCGCATAGCGCGGCGACAGAGTGAACGCGCCGGTGTGCACGTCCACCGCCCCGCCGGGCCGGGCGGCCTTGCGCGCCTCGGCCAGCGCGCTGTCCAGCACCTGGCGCAGCTGGGTCTGCACCGCGGCCGCCTCGGCGCCTTCGCGGACGACGGCCAGCGAGATCGACAGCAGGTCCTGCGGCACCTCGCGGCTGGCCTCGGCGCTGAGGCTGACGACGTTCTGCGGTGCGGTGATCGCCAGGGTCTGCGCAACCGCCTGGGCCCGGGCCGCGGGCGCGGCGACGACAATGGCCGCGGCCAGCCAGGCGGCAGCGGAACGAGGGGGAATCAGGGGCATGGGAATCCTCGAGGTCGGCAGGGTCGGCCGGGGCTGTCGAAGCACCGGGCTGTGCTGTCTACAGCGCAGCAGCCCCGTTCGTGGTTGACTTCACGGCCGAAGCCGGTCGAATCGCCCGAGATGTAACAGGGGGTCAATTCGATCGGATGCGATCCGAACCCGACACGCACAATGCCGCTGTTACATATCCGGAGTTCGCCATGAACGGGCCTGCCAACGCAAGATCGGACCGCATCGTCGTCGTCGACGACGATGCCCGCATCCGCGACCTGCTGCGGCGCTACCTCACCCAGGAGGGCTTCGACGTGCTGCTGGCCGAGGACGCCAAGGCCTTGAACCGGCTGCTGACGCGCGAGAACATCGACCTCATCGTGCTCGACCTGATGCTGCCGGGCGAGGACGGGCTGTCGATCTGCCGCCGCCTGCGCGCCGCGAACGACAGCACGCCGATCATCATGCTGACCGCCAAGGTCGAGGACGTGGACCGCATCGTCGGCCTCGAGGTGGGGGCCGACGACTACCTGACCAAGCCCTTCAACCCGCGCGAGCTGCTCGCCCGCATCCACGCCGTGCTGCGCCGCAGGCCGGCGCCGGAAGCCCCGGGCGCGCCGAGCAAGGAGGCGCAGGTCGTCAGCTTCGGGCCCTTCGAATTCGACCTGTCGCTGCGCCGCCTGACCAAGGACGGCGAGGCGATCGCGCTGACCACCGGCGAGTTCTCGATGCTCAAGGCGCTGGTGCGGCATCCGCGCCAGCCGCTGTCGCGCGACAAGCTGGCGCAGCTGGCCCGCGGCCGCGACTTCGAGCCCTTCGACCGCAGCCTCGACGTGCAGGTCTCGCGGCTGCGCAAGCTGATCGAGCCCGATGCCGCGCAGCCGCGCTACATCCAGACGGTCTGGGGCGTGGGCTATGTGTTCGTGCCCGATGGTGCCGCCTGAGACCCCGGAGCGCACGACCGGCACAGCGCGCCTCGGGCCTGCGGAGGGGCAGCCTTGACCGCCAAGAAGGTCGCGCTGAGCCTGTTCTGGCGCACCTTCTTCCTGTTGCTGGTGCTGCTGGCGGCCTGCGTCGCGACCTGGGTGCAGACGCTGCACGCCCTCGACGCCATGGCGGTGGACGCCAGGCGCGATGCCAGCCACCTGGCCAGCCTGGTTCGGCTGTCCAGCGAAGCACTGCGCCAGGTCGAGCGCGGCACACGCCCGGCGCTGGCCAAGGCGCTGGCGGCCCGCGAGGGCATGCTGCTGCAGAGCCGGGCCGTGGCCGACGTCTGGACCACGCCGCTGGCCGACGAACGGCCCGGCGAGCTCGCTGCCGAGCTGCAGGGCCTGCTCGGCCGCGAGCTGGTGGTGGCCACCAGCGTCAACGGCCAGGGCGGGCTTTGGCTGGGCTTCACGGTCGACCGCGAGGCCTGGTGGCTGCGGGCGCCGGCCTCGCTGTCGCGATCGCCGACAACCGATCTCGGCCTGGCCTGGCTGGGCGCGGCGATCGCCGTCTCGCTGGCCGGCGCGGTGCTGATCGCCCAGCGCATCAACCGGCCGCTGCGCGACCTGTCGTTCGCCGCCAGCCGCATCCGCGGCGGCGAATACGAGTCGCGGCTCGACGAGACCACCATCACCAGCGAGATCCGCGAGGTGAACATGGGCTTCAACCGGATGGCGCGCGAACTGGCCAAGGTCGAGGAAGACCGCGCGGTGATGCTCGCCGGCATCAGCCACGACCTGCGCACGCCGCTGGCGAGGCTGCGGCTGGAAGCCGAGATGAGCGTGGTCGACGACGAAGCGCGGGCCAACATGGCCAGCGACATCGCCCAGCTCGACGCGATCATCGACAAGTTCATGGACTACGCGCGCCCGGGCGAGACCCATTTGCGGCCGGTGCTGCTGTCCAAGCTGATCGACCGTGAGGCGGCATCGTTCCGCGACCCGTCGGAGATCCGCATCACCTCGAAGGTGTCGAGCGACATCGAGGTGCTGGCCGACGAGGTGGAGCTGGGCCGGGTGTTCGCCAACCTGTTCGAGAATGCCCGCCGCTACGGCCGCACGCTGGACACCGGCATCGCGATGGTGACGGTCAGCCATCAGCGCACCGGCAACTGGGTGATCTGCACCGTGCGCGACCACGGCCCGGGCGCGGCGCCCGAGAAGCTGGCCCAGCTGACGACGCCGTTCTTCCGCGGCGATGCGGCGCGCACCGCGGCCACCGGCGCCGGCCTCGGACTGGCGATCGTCGACAAGGCGATGCAGCGCATGGGCGGCCAGGTCGATGTCGCCAACGCGCCCGAGGGTGGGCTGGTGGTGCACCTGCGGCTGCGCCACGCGCGGCAGGCGCGGCCCTGAGCGGCCCTGAGCGGCGGTACGGTCAGGCGCGCACCAGCAGGCAGACCGCGCGCGCCTCGATCGCCCGGCCCTCGCCCACCGGCCCCAGCTTCTCGGCCGTCTTGGCCTTGACGTTGACCTGGCCTGGCGCCAGCCCCAGCAGGCCGGCGATGCGCTCGACCATCGCCGGGATGTGCGGCGCCAGCTTCGGCGCCTGGGCGACGATCGTCGAATCGATGTTGCCGATGGCCCAGCCGGCCGTGCGCACCCGGCGCGCGGCCTCGGCCAGCAGCAGGCCCGAATCGGCGCCCTTGAAGGCCGGATCGGTGTCGGGAAAGTGGCGGCCGATGTCGCCCAGTGCCGCGGCGCCGAGCAGCGCGTCGGTGATCGCGTGCAGCAGCGCGTCGGCGTCCGAATGGCCCAGCAGGCCGTGCGAATGGGCGATCGTGACGCCGCCCAGGACCAGCGGCCGGCCGGCGACGAGCTGGTGCACGTCCCAGCCCTCGCCGATGCGCAGCGCGGTTGTCGGGTTCATCGTCGGGTCTCCCGGGTGGCCAGCAGGCGCTCGGCGAGCGCGAAATCGCCGGGCCAGGTCAGCTTGAAGTTCTCGAACTCGCCGGGCACCAGCTTGGGCGCATGACCGGCGGCCTCGACGGCGCTCGACTCGTCGGTCACCGCGGCACCGGCGGCGCGCAGCGCCGGCTCCAGCAGCCCGAGCCGGAACATCTGCGGCGTCTGCGCCGCCCACTTGGCCTGGCGGTCGACGGTGGCCGCGACCCGGTCGCCCTGCGCCTGCTTCAGCGTGTCGGCCACCGGCAGTGCGAGCAGGCCGCCGACTTCGTCGGCCATGCAGGCGTCGATCAGCCGCTCGACCCAGGCGGCGCGGATCAGGCAGCGTGCGGCATCGTGCACCAGCACCCAGTCATGGGCCTGGGCACCGCGCTCGCGCAGTTCGGCCAGGCCGTTGGCCACCGTCTCGGCCCGGCTGGCGCCGCCGCTGCGGGCCACCCAGGCCCGCGCGCCGATGAAGCCCGGCGCGCAGCCTTCGAAGCGCTCGTCGCCGGGCGCCAGCACGACCAGCGTGGCGGCCAGCCGGTCGACCTCGGCCAAGGCCGCCAGCGTGTGCGCGACCACCGAGCGGCCGGCGACCGATGCGTACTGCTTGGGCGCCGACCCGCCGGCACGCGAACCGGTGCCGGCGCAAGGCACCAGCGCGAAACAACGGGGCATCGAGGCGTCGGGAGCGACCATCATCGGCGCAATTCTAGAATTCAGCCCAGGTCACGCCCCCGAGCCATCGCTCTGGGGCGTGCTGCTGTTTTCCGAACCCCGCCACCATGCAACTGCCCGTCATCGCGCCCGCCAAGCGCTACACCCTGCCCCGCCCCACCGGCTCGGCCGATGCGCTGCTGCTGGCCCGGCTGGCGCAGGCGCTGGGCGCCGGAGTGCGCCCCGACGGGCGCTTGGCCGAGAAGCGCCTGCTGGCGATCGTCACCGCCGAGCCGGCCGACGCCCAGCGGCTGGCCGACGAGCTGCCGTTCTTCGCGCCGGGCCTGCGCGTCGCGCTGTTTCCCGACTGGGAGACGCTGCCCTACGACAGCTTCAGCCCGCACCAGGACCTGATCAGCGAGCGGCTGGCCACGCTGTGGCGCATCCACTCAGGCGACTGCGAGGTCGTGCTGCTGCCGGCCACGACCGCGCTGACGCGGCTGGCGCCGCCCTCGTTCCTGGCCGGCACCACCTTCCAGTTCAGGCAGAAGACGAAGCTCGACGAGGCGGCGCTGAAGGCCCAGCTGACGCTGGCCGGCTACAACCATGTCAGCCAGGTCGTCTCGCCGGGCGAGTACGCCGTACGCGGCGGGCTGATCGACCTGTTCCCGATGGGCTCGCCGGTGCCCTACCGGGTCGACCTGTTCGACAACGAGGTCGACTCGATCCGCACCTTCGACCCCGACAGCCAGCGCAGCCTGTACCCGGTGCCCGAGGTGCGGCTGCTGCCGGGCCGCGAGTTCCCGATGGACGAGGCGGCGCGCAACACCTTCCGCCAGCGCTGGCGCGAAAAGCTCGAAGGCGACCCGACCAGGAGCCGGATCTACAAGGACATCGCCCAGGGCATCGCGACCGCCGGCATCGAGTACTACCTGCCGCTGTTCTTCGAGCAGACGGGCACGATCTTCAGCTACCTCGGTGAGGCGGCCCAGCTGGTGTTGCACGGCGAGGTCGATGCCGCGCTCGAGCACTTCTGGGCCGACACCAAGGAGCGCCACCGCTTCATCGCCGCCGACCCCGAGCGCACCGTGCTGCCGCCCGAGGAGATCTTCCAGCGCAGCGACGAGTTCTTCGCCAATGCGAACCGGCATGCGGTGCTCGCGCTGCGGGGGTCGGAGCCCGTCGACTGGGCCCGCCCGCTGCCCGACGTCGCCGCCGACCGCAGCGCGACCGAACCCCTGGCCGCGCTGGGCAGGCACCTGGACACCACGCCGCACCGGGTGTTGATCGTCGCCGAGAGCGAGGGCCGGCGCGAGAGCCTGCTCGAGCTGCTGCGCGACCATCGGATCAGCCCGCCCAGCGTCGCGACGCTGGCCGATTTCGAGGCCAGCGACGAGAAGTTCTGCATCACCGCGGCACCGCTGGCCGCCGGTTTCCACTGGCACGAGCCCGAGGCGGGGATCTCGATCCAGTTCATCACCGAGACCGAGCTGTTCGCCAGCTCGCCGCAGGGCCGGCGGCGGCGCAAGCAGGAGCAGGTCAGCAGCGTCGATGCGCTGATCAAGGACCTGTCGGAGCTGAAGCCCGGCGACCCGGTGGTGCACGGCAACCACGGCATCGGCCGCTACCGCGGGCTGATCAGCATCGACCTGGGCGAAGGGGCCAGCGAGTTCCTGCACCTGGAATACGCCGACCAGGCCACGCTGTACGTCCCGGTGAGCCAGTTGCACCTGGTCAGCCGCTACACCGGCGTCAGCGCGGAGGAGGCGCCGCTGCACAAGCTGGGCTCGGGCCAGTGGGACAAGGCCCGGCGCAAGGCCGCCGAGCAGGTGCGCGACGCCGCCGCCGAACTGCTGAACCTGTATGCCCGCCGCGCGGCGCGCGAGGGCCACGCCCACCGCTATTCGGCGCACGACTACGAGGCCTTCGCCGCCAGCTTCGGCTTCGAGGAGACGCCCGACCAGCGCGCGGCGATCCACGCGGTGATCCAGGACATGGTCAGCCCGCAGCCGATGGACCGTCTGGTCTGCGGCGACGTCGGCTTCGGCAAGACCGAGGTCGCGCTGCGCGCCGCGTTCATCGCGGTGATCGGCGGCAAGCAGGTGGCGATCCTGGCGCCGACCACGCTGCTGGCCGAGCAGCATTACCAGACCCTGGTCGACCGCTTCGGCAAGTGGCCGGTGAAGATCGCCGAGATGTCGCGCTTCCGCTCGCCCAAGGAGGTGAAGGCCGCGCTCGAAGGCCTGGCCAACGGCACGGTGGACATCGTCGTCGGCACCCACAAGCTGCTGTCGCCGGATGTGAAGTACAAGCGCCTGGGCCTGCTGGTGATCGACGAGGAACACCGCTTCGGCGTGCGCCACAAGGAGGCGATCAAGGCGATGCGCGCCGAGGTCGACGTGCTGACGCTGACCGCCACGCCGATCCCGCGCACGCTGGGCATGGCGCTGGAAGGCCTGCGCGACCTGAGCGTGATCGCCACCGCGCCGCAGCGGCGGCTGGCGATCAAGACCTTCGTGCGCAGCGAGGGCCACAGCGTGATCCGCGAGGCGGTGCTGCGCGAGTTGAAGCGCGGCGGCCAGGTCTACTTCCTGCACAACGACGTGGCCACGATCCAGGCCCGGCGCGACCGCCTGGCCGAGCTGGTGCCCGAGGCGCGCATCGCGGTGGCCCATGGCCAGATGCCCGAGCGCGAGCTGGAATCGGTGATGCGCGACTTCATCGCCCAGCGCCACAACCTGCTGCTGTGCTCGACGATCATCGAGACCGGCATCGACGTGCCGAGCGCGAACACCATCGTCATCGCGCGTGCCGACAAGTTCGGCCTGGCGCAGTTGCACCAGTTGCGCGGCCGCGTCGGGC